>JAQXRG010000188.1 GCA_029218405.1 Bacteroidales bacterium | reverse complement strand
AGCTTTGGTAGTGTTCAGCGGAGGCCAGGACTCTACCACCTGCCTGTTTTGGGCAAAGAAGCGTTTCAAGCAAGTAGTGGCCCTCAGTTTTACGTACGGACAGAAACATGTGAAGGAAGTGGAGATGGCCCGCGAGATCGCGCGCAAGGCCGGCGTGGAGTTTCACGTGATGGACGTGCCGTTCATTGCCCAGCTGGGCAGCAACGCACTGACCGACGTGTCGGTGGTGATGGACGAGGAGCGTCCGGAAGGGGCGTGGCCGAACACCTTCGTGCCGGGACGCAACCTGTTCTTCCTGAGCATCGCCGCTGTGTTCGCCCGCGAGCGGGGCATTCATCACCTGGTCACGGGGGTCTCACAGACCGACTTCAGCGGCTATCCCGACTGCCGCGACGCGTTCATCAAGAGCATGAACGTCACGCTGAACCTGGCGCTCGACGAACCCTTCGTCATCCATACCCCGCTGATGTGGATGGACAAGGCGGAGACCTGGGCACTGGCCGATGAGCTGGGAATCATGGAGCTGGTGCGCAACGAGACCCTGACGTGCTATAACGGCATTCCGGGTGACGGCTGCGGACACTGCCCTGCCTGCAAGCTGCGCCGCGAAGGGCTGGAGGCCTATTTGGACGGGAAATGGTGATAACAACTGAGAATTGATATGGAACGAAAAGACGAACTGACTGTCCTGGGCCGCAAGACGGACTACAAGCAGGACTATGCGCCCGAAGTGCTGGAAGCCTTCGAGAACAAGCATCCCGGGAACGATTATTGGGTGCGGTTCAACTGCCCGGAGTTCACGAGCCTTTGTCCCATCACGGGACAGCCCGACTTTGCGGAGATCCGCATCCAGTACCTGCCCGACCGCAAGATGGTGGAGAGCAAGAGCCTGAAGCTTTATCTCTTCAGCTTCCGCAACCATGGCGATTTCCACGAGGACTGTGTGAACATCATCATGAAGGACCTCATCCGCCTGATGGACCCCAAGTACATTGAGGTGACGGGCTATTTCACGCCCCGTGGCGGCATATCCATCTACCCGTACTGCAACTACGGCCGCCCCGGTACCCCCTACGAGGAGCTGGCGGCGTACCGGATGCGGAACCGGTTCCTGAACGACCGGTAGGGCGAAGATACCGCCTTCTTGTCAGCCAGCCCGACAGACAAGAAGGCAGTATCTTCGTTTTATTCCTCGATGGCCTTGTTGTTGGCCGTCTCGATGGTGGGGATGGGCCAGGTATAGCCCGACGAAGCAGGGGGGCAGGAGAACTCGGCCGGAGTGCCTTTCTTCTTGACGAAGGTCTCGCAGCGACGTTTGATGTCGAGTGCCCGGATGGCTTCGCCTACCAGTTCGGCCCTGCGTTCCAGGCAGATGGCTTCTCTGAGTGAGTCACCGCTCAGGGTACTCAGGTCAAGCGGGTCATCGGCGGCAGCCAGCGAGCGTCGGCGCACTTGTTCTAAGGCACCGATGGCTTTGTCCTCCTGGCCGGTCTGCCAGTAGCATTCGGACAGATTGAGCAGCGTCTCGGCATAGCGGAAGACGGGAACCCAGTCGAGGTAGGTGGTCTTGTCCGTAAACTTGGTCAGCACATCCTGGCCGGAGCTGGCAGTGGCAATCAGCGAGCCTGTCCGTGCGTCGGCCGGCAGGTTGTAGAGCGGATAGAGGGGGCTGTGGATGCCGCTTTCGCGATCCAGTACCAGCGAGTTGCCGGTCGTGTAGAAATAGCAGGCGGCATATTGGGGACCTCCTCCGTTGTTGGTTCCGTCGAAAGGGAAGGAGAAGATGGACTCCGTGCAGGAAGGGTTCGACTGGAAAGGAGCCGTCACGTCGGGAGCCAGTTCATATCCCTGTATAGCCTCTCCTTCTTCGATGGCCTGCTGCCACTGTTCCATCGCCATATAGACGCGCATCCGCAGCATGTGTACGGCGGCCTGGCTGGCCCGGTTGATGCTATAGTCGGCATCGGCGGGCTGGGGCAGGGCCGCATATTCCCGGGTATCTTCCAGCACTTGCGCATATACTTCGGCCACAGTGCTCTGCCGCAGGTCGTTGTTGGCGGACGACTTCTCTGCCTTCAGGCGCAAAGGCACTGCCAGCGAGGTGCCTCCGTCCAGCATGTAGGGCTTGCCGTAGAGCTGGGTCAGGTAGTAGTAGGACAGTGCCCGGCAGAACTTCACCTCCTGCACATACTTGGGATAGCTGTCGCCCACCACTTCGCGGGCCGTTTCCAGGTTCTCCAGCACGGTGTTGGCACTCTGGATGGCCAGATAGGCACCGGTCCATGTCTCGTAGTTGTCGCGCGTCTCCTTGCCCACCTCCATGTTGTAGGAGAAGGTACACTCGTACCCGTTGCCCGACACGTTGTTCATGTCGTCGCCCATATTCTCGATGCAGGCATAGGTCTTGGAGCCGATGAAGGTGTTCTCCTTCATCTGGGTATAGACCCCTTTCACCACCCCTTCGATGCGTTCCGGTGAACTGAAGATGCTGGTGTCGGTCAGCTGCAGGAAAGGGGTCTTGTCTAAGAATCCGCTGCAGCCGGCTGAAAGGACTGCAGCTGTCAGTGTGAGGAGGATATTGTTCTGTTTCATACGATAGGAATCTGGTTAGAAAGTGATGTTGGTGCCGAAGGTGAATACGCGCGCCTGCGGCATGGTGTTCTTGTCGATGCCGGCCTGCAGGTTGGCCAGCGAGGAGGTCGTGCTGTTGCCGTAAAGGCTGGCTTCGGGGTCCAGTCCCGAGTAGCCGGTCAGCACGAAGAGGTTCTGTGCCTGAGCATAGACCCGCAGGGAGCTGATGCCGCACCGCCAGCCGGAGGTGCGGAAGGTATAGCCTATCACTACCTGCTTCAGCCGCAGGTAGTCGCCCTTCTCTACCCAGTCGCTGATCGGCTTGGCCGAACCGTTGGAGTAGTTGTCGCCATAGATGGGCCGTGCATATTTGGCCGCTGTCCGCTCCGGTGTCCAGTATTTTTCCAGCACGTCGGTCGTATTGTTCCAGTAGCGCATGTCGCTGCAGGTGGCGGTGGTGCCGTTGTAGAGGTGGTTCCCTCCGGCATATTGCAGCAGGACGGTGAGGTCGAAGCCTTTGTATTTCAGGTGGTGGGTCCATCCTCCGTAGTAGGTGGGCAGTGTCCCTCCGCAGCGGGTAGGCTGCAGGTTGCTTTCCTTGCACACCGTGCCGTCGCGATAGTAGAACTTGTCGGCTCCCTTTTCATACATGCAGAGTGCCTCCCGCCCGTTCTTGTCGATGAAGATGCGTCGGCCGCTTTCGGGGTCGATGCCTCGGGTCGGGTAGAGGTACAGTTGTCCGATGGAGTAGCCGGGCAGGGTGATGTTGTACATGCCCGAAGTCAGTTCGGTCACCCCGTCGGCCAGCGAGAGCACGCGGTTGCGCGTCGTGGTGAGGTTCAGCGAAGTGTTCCAGGAGAAATCCTTGGTCTGGACGAGGGTGGCAGCAAGGCCCAGCTCGATGCCGCTGTTCCGCATGGAGCCGGCATTGGTGATGATGGCATTGCCCGGAATGCCCAACGATGAGGCGACCGGCAAGGCCAGAATCAGGTCGGTGGAGGTGTTGCGGTAGTAGTCGAACTCCACTTCGATGTTCTTCCACAGCGTGGCACTGAAGCCGATGTCCAGCTTTTCGGAGGTCTCCCATTTCAGGTGCTGGTCGTCGGCTATCTGGCCCAGCACGTAGGCACCGCTGTTGCCGTAATAGGAGCTGAGATAGTAGGACCAGGCGGCATAGTCGCCTACATCGGTGTTGCCTACCCGTCCCCAGCTGCCTTTGAGCTTCAGCTCGCTGACCACAGGCCGTATCTTCTCCCAGAACTTCTCGGCAGAGATGCGCCAGGCCGCCGACACACCGCCGAAATTGCCCCAGCGGTTCTGTCGGCTCAAGGCCGAGAAGCCGTCGCGGCGTCCGTTCAGCGAGAGCAGGTAGCGGCTCTCGTAGTCGTAGTTCAGCCGTATGAAGTAGGAGAGCAAGGCACTCTCGGTGATGTTGTTGCCGTCGGCATCGGTGGTGCCCCACGCTCCCTGGTAGGTGGTATAGGCATTGTCTAACAGTGTCGTGCGGCGGGCTCCCCAGCGGTTGAGGTGCTTCTTGGTGCTTTCCTCGCCCAGCAGGAGGTCGAACGAATGTCCCTTCCACGAGAAGAGCCAGTTGGCGGTATTGGTCCATGTCTGCAGGGTGCGCTTGGTCGAGTGGTTGCTCACCCTTCCGTTCTCATAGTCGCCGTAAACGATGGCGTTGCGGAAGTCGGTATCGTCGATGTGGTTGTAGTCCATGCCGTATTGGCTGCGCAGTGTCACTCCCTTCCAGGGCTTCACTTCGACATAGGCATGGCTCAGGAAACGGAGAATCTCCGACTGGACGCGGCTGCGGTAGTAGAGCAGTCCGGCCGGATTGGTATAGGTATTATAATAGGTGTTGTTGCCCCGTCCTATCCTGTGTCCCTCTTCGTAGGGGGTGCCGTCTTCGCGCCAGGCAGGGATATTGGTGGGGAGCACCAAGGCCAGACGGGTGAATCCCTCGATCATGTTCTGGTTGCCCTGACGCGCCCGGTCGGCATACTCGGTCTGCGAGTTCGAGGCATTCACGCTGCCGCCTATTTTCAGATAAGGAGTGGCCTGGACCTGGCCGTTGGCGTTCATGACGAAGCGTTCGTACTTGTCGCCCTTCATGATGCCTTTCTGGTGGGTGTAGTTGCCCGACAGGTAGAACTGGCTTTTCTCCGTCCCTCCTTCTACCGATACGGTGTGATGGTGCTGGATGCCGGTCTGGAACACCTCGTCGGCCCAGTTCGTATCGACCGGTGTGCCGTCGGAGCGGTACATCATGTTGAAGGCCTTGGTGTCGCCGGTCATCACCCGGTTGGCGGTCAGGTCGTAGTGGGCCGTGCCGTAGCGGTTCTCAACGGCCTGGTTCTTGAAGTCGGTGTATTGCTGGGCGTTCATGATGTCGAAGAACTTGGAACGCATGGAGACACCCACCCATCCGTTGTAGGCCACCCGCGACTTCCCCTTGCTGCCTTGCCGGGTGGTGATCAGGATGACCCCGTTGGCCGCACGCGATCCGTAGAGGGCTGCTGCGGCGGCATCCTTCAGCACTTCCATCGAGAGCACGTCCGAGGGGTTGAGGTCTGCCATGGGGTTGGAGTTGCCTGCATAGGAGCCGTTGAAAGTCTCTACCGGAACGCCGTCTATCACATAGAGGGGCTGGGTGCCCGAAGTGATGGAGCTGACTCCCCGCACACGCACCACCGGCGATTCGCCTACTCCTGCCGAGGGAGTCAGCAGATAGACACCGGCGGCCCGTCCCTGCAGGGCTTGGTCGATGGAGTTGACCGGCTGTTCCTTCAGTGCGTCGCTCTTGACCGAAGCGACCGAGGTGGTGAGGCTGCGCTTGGTCTGTGTGCCGTAAGCCACCACCACCACATCGTCCAGGTCGATGGAGGCACTCGTCAAGCGTACATTGATTTCGGTACGTCCTTTCACGGCCACCGATACCGGCTGCATCCCCACATAGCTGAAGACCAGCACGCCGTCGGAGGCCGCACGAAGCGAATACCGTCCGTTGAGGTCGGTGATTGTACCGTTTTCCGTTCCCTTTTCCGATACATTGCCGCCTATTACCGGCAATCCTTCGTCATCGGTCACCATACCGGTGACTGTCACGACGGTCTGTGCCCAGCTTCCCATACAGAAGGAGAGCAACAGCATCCAAATCCATAGTATTCGATAATACATGGCTCAATCGGGGTTGGTCCCTGTTGTAGCAGCAGGGAGGGGTGTGATAGGTTTATGGTCACTGTAGGCCGTAAGGACCGGTGGGCATCCGAGGAAGCGCTGGAGGCTGACGGATAGCGGGTTTTCCATTTCTTTCATATACATGATGGTCTTGCTGTTTGGTTGTATGGCACAAAAATACGATTTATTTTGATAACAGATCAGCAATCCGGACGTTTTTTTGTCTGATATGAAAAAAATGCTTTCAAAGATGCAGCCTGTCGTGTTCCTTTCAGCCAGGTTCGGAGCAGAGGGGCATTATCCCAGTTCCAGTCCGAACGCCTCCTTCAGCTTCATGAGGTGAGGGTTCTTCTGGCTCATCAGCTGGAAGCGTTCCACCTGGCTGTAGGCCCGTATGTGCTCGTTGGCCTCGCTCACGCGCACGGTCATCTGGAGGTGGCGGTTGTGCAGCCGTTCCTGGTGTTTATCATCCGGGCGGCATTGGCCGCTTCTTCCTTCGGCAGACGGGCGGCAAACTCCCGCCAGCAGATTGGGGAGATGCGTGTGTTTTTTTCTTGTGTCCGCAAGGAATTTCTGTTTTTTTTTTGTACTTTTGAGGCGGTATTAGAAACAGGAGACTCATGAAGAAGACAGTTTTATGGATGGGAGCACTCGTTGCGGGTGCGGTGGTCGGACTGTTGGGGGTGGATGCGCTCAATGGTCTGATGGATTTTGTGGCGACGGTCTATACGCGGCTGTTCCAGTTGCTGGCAGTGCCTACCATCGTGCTGGCGGTGGTCACTACCTTTGCGACCTTCGGTTCGCAAGGGTCAGGCCGGATTTTCGGACATACATTGTTATATACGTTGCTGACGACGTTTGCCGCCGCCATAGTCGGGGCGGTGCTCTATGTGGTGGTCGCTCCGGGCAACCTGCCCGTGGAGACCCTCGGCCAGTTGGACACGGCAGTCCCCGACGCTCCCCGGTTGTCGTATTACGACCATATCCTCAGTGTCATTCCCAACAATGTGGTCAAGCCTTTCCTTGAAGGCAATGTGCTGTCGCTGTTGTTGCTGGCCTTTGCGGTCGGCATCGGCCTCTCGAAACTGCCCGATTCTGAGAACAAGTCCGTGGTGGTGAAAGGGCTGTTGGGCCTGCAGGACCTGTTGTTCCTGCTCATCCGGGGACTCATCTGGACACTGCCTCTCGGCATCCTGGCGTTCGCTGCCCAGTTGTCGGCCCAGGTCAGTGCCGGTGTGGTGGCGGACTCCATCGGGAAGTATGTGCTGGTGGTGCTGGGAGGCAATGTGATTCAGTTCTTCATCGTCCTGCCCCTGTTCCTCCTGGCCCGTGGCCTGAATCCTGTCCATGTGCTGGGCCGCATGCTGCCCGCTGTGCTGATGGCGCTCTTTACCAAGAGCAGTGCTGCCACGCTGCCCGTCACGATGCAGTCGGCGGAGCAACGGCTGGGGGTGCGCAAGGACATCGCGCGTTTCGTGCTGCCTATCTGTACCACCATCAACATGAATGGTTGCGCCGCGTTCATCCTCGTCACCTCGCTGTTCGTGATGCAGAACGGCGGTACTCCCATCACGCTGGGTACCCTGCTGCTATGGCTGTTCATCTCCGTCTTTTCCGCGGTCGGCAATGCCGGCGTTCCGATGGGTTGCTATTTTCTGACGCTCTCGTTGATGTCGGGCATTGGCGCGCCTGTTGCCATTCTGGGCATCATCCTTCCCATCTATACTGTCATTGACATGGTGGAGACGGCCGAAAACGTTTGGTCCGACTCCTGTGTCTGTGCGATGACGCATCACGACCTGCAGGACCGGAACCAACAGGCCTGAAACCAGCCAGACTGGCTGGGATGGGCTGGAATGGGATGCGCCGGGAGGCTTCCCTCCCGGCTGTTCATCCTAATTCCAGTCCGAACGCCTCCTTCAGCTTCATGAGGTGAGGGTTCTTCTGGCTCATCAGCTGGAAGCGTTCCACCTGGCTGTAGGC
>JAQXRG010000187.1 GCA_029218405.1 Bacteroidales bacterium | reverse complement strand
CACCCCTTCCGCCTCACCCCGCAGGGCAATGGCCGGGAGGTAGTGTTCAACCCGCTCATCGAACGGCCCGACGGAAGCTATGAGATGGACTTCGACCAGCTGGAGCAGCTGACCGCCGACGGGAAGTGCCGGATGCTCCTGCTCTCGAACCCGCACAACCCGGCGGGCCTCACATGGGACCGGGAGACACTGGAGCGGCTCGCGGACTTCTGCTACGACAGGGGCATCCTGGTGGTCTCGGACGAGATTCACTGCGACATGACGCTCTGGGGAAACCGACACATCCCCTTTGCCAGCGTGTCGGAGAAGGCGGCGATGAACAGCATCACCTTTGGCGCGCCGTCGAAGACGTTCAACATCGCGGGCATCGTGAGCTCGTACGCCATCGTGCCCAACGACACCCTGCGGAGACGCTTCTACACCTGGCTGACGGCCAACGAGCTGAACGAGCCGACGCTCTTCGCGCCCATCGCCACCCTGGCCGCCTTCACCGAGGGCGAAGAGTGGCGGAAGCAGATGCTGGCCTACGTGGAAGCAAACATCCGGTTCGTGGAGGACTTCTGCCGCGAACGGCTGACAGGCATCCGGCCCCTACGGCCACAGGCCTCGTTCTTAGTATGGCTGGACTGCCGCGGACTGGGACTGGGGCACGACGAACTGGTGTCGCTCTTCGTGGAGCGGGCTCGGCTGGCCCTGAACGACGGGGCGATGTTCGGCCCCGGCGGCGAAGGATTCATGCGACTGAACGTGGGCTGCCCGCGGAGCGTGCTGGAAGGGGCGCTGACGCAGCTCGCCGAGGCGATGAGAGAACCGAAGAACCGCTGTGAATGACCCTGCGGAAGCAGCAAGGCCGACCACCGGGAAGGCCGTCCGGGCGAAACAGAAACGGCCATGACGGCTGGAAAGGAGAAAACCGTGAAGGCTGCAACGAAGAAGCCCACATGACGGCTGACACTATGAATATTAACCCAAAAAAATACTGACTGTATGAAAAACTTCCGACTGAGAACCATGGCAGGCGGAGTCCTGCTAGCAGGGCTGTTCGCTTGCAGTGAACCGAAATTCGAGACGGGCAGCTACCAGGTCATCCCGCTGCCGATGGACATCGCTGAGACCGTGGGGGCAGCCCCCTTCATCATCCGCCCCTCGACCACCGTCTGCTATCCGGAGGGCAACGAGGCCCTGGAACGCACGGCGCGCTTCCTGGCTTCGTATATTAAAGAAGTGACCGGCACCGAGGTAAAGACGGGCACGAAGGCGGGCAGCAAGAACTGCATCGTGCTGGACGTTGACCCGGGACTGGGCAACAAGGAGGCGTACGTGCTGGACGTGACGGACCGGCGCGTCACCCTGACGGGAGCCACCGAGGCAGCGGTGTTCCTCGGCACGCAGACACTCTACAAGGCGCTGCCCATCACCGAGGGACAGGCGCTGGGCGCGCTGCCGGCCGGAACGGTGAAGGACGAGCCGCGCTTCGCCTACCGGGGCTTCATGATTGACGTGGGCCGTCACTTCTTCTCGGTGGACTACCTGAAGGAGCTGATTGACGTGATGGCCCTGCACAACATCAACTACTTCCACTGGCACCTGACGGAGGACCAGGGATGGCGCATCGAAATCAAGAAGTACCCGAAGCTGACGGAGGTGGGCGCCACCCGCAAGGAGACCATCACGGAGCCGGGTTCGAAAGAGTATGACGGCAAGCCGGTGAGCGGATTCTACACACAGGAGGAGGCGCGCGAGATTGTGCGCTACGCGGCAGAACGCTTCATCACCGTGATTCCGGAGATTGACCTGCCGGGACACATGCTGGCGGCACTGGCCTCGTATCCGGAGCTGGGCTGCACGGGCGGACCGTACGAAGTGCCCACGCGCTTCGGGGTGTTCGACGACGTGCTCTGCGGCGGCAATGAGCGGACCTTGCAGTTCGCCAAGGACGTGCTGAACGAAATCATGGACATCTTCCCCTCGCCCTACATCCACATCGGCGGTGACGAGTGCCCGAAGACACGCTGGGAGAAGTGCCCGAAGTGCCAGGCGAAAATCAGGGAACTGGGCCTGAAGAGCACCCGCGAGCACTCGAAGGAGAACCAGCTGCAGGTGTGGTTCATGAGCGAGGTGGAGAAGGAAATCCTGGCCCGCGGACGGCAGATGATGGGCTGGGACGAAATCCTGGAAGGGAATCCGGACCCGAGCAAGACGGTGATGGCCTGGACGTCGCCCAAGGCGGGCGTGAAATCGGCACAGCTGGGACACCCCACCATCATCACCCCCATCCACTACCTGTACTTCAGCAACCCGTGGATCAACCGCCTCATGGGCGAGGCCAGCGTGAAGCGTGTGTATGACTTCGAGCCGGTGGCCGACACGCTGACGGTGGACGAGCGGAAGAACATCATCGGGGCACAGGGCTGCATCTGGACGGAATGGACGAAGGACAGCGTGAAGATGGAATGGCAGATGATGCCGCGCATCGACGCGCTGAGCGAGCTGCAGTGGACGCAACCGGAGAAGAAGGATTTCGGACAGTTCACACAGCGGCTGCGCCACCAGCTGAAGCTGTATGACCTGAAGGGATGGAACTACAAGTCGCTGGACGAGGCGGACTCGCTGAAGTACCGGCAGTTCAAGAACTGGTGACGCGGAGGACCCTGACGCTCCCGACGCGTGTGAAACGGACTCCCGCATGAGACTGACCGCCCTCGACCTGTACCGGCGCATCGAACAAATCAACGACACGCCCGCGCCCGCGCCGGGCAACCTGCGCGCGAAGTACGTCCTGCTGCACAAGGTGCTGGCGCAGGCGTGCCTGGAACGGACGGCGGGAGTGACCTTCGCCTTCGCCAACCTGTTCTCGCGGCTGGACTATGTCTGCAAGCAGGCGCGGATGACACCGGCGGACCGGTTTGCCGTGCAGACCCTGCGCCGCAACGGGCACGCGGCGTCGGGCGTGGGTTTTGTGCCGTCGATGGAGGAGTATGGCTACGACCTCCGCGCCCTGACGCGCTTCGTCTCGTTAGTTTTCGGAGAAGAGGTCCCCGCCACGCTCGCGGAGAAGATACCGGCGAGCGGCCGGCCCTTCGAAGGTACGCGGCGCTCCCGGCTGCCGTACCTGCGGGTGGCGGTGACGGGCTGGGACGACACGGTGATACTGGCGGCGACCGACAGCGACGTGGACCCCATCGTGCAGGTGGACTACGCGCACGCGGGCTACGACGGTGACCTGTGCTACCTGCGCGAGGTGCTGCACGAGGACATGCAGCTGAACCTGCTGGACGTGTACGTGGACGAGAACGGGTGCTACGTGCCGCGACTCATCGTGGTGGAGCCCGACTACCTGATAGACATCAGCGCGCTGGCCGCCTGCTTCCGCGAGTACGGACACCACCCGCTGAATTACTTCGTGCAACGGCTGAAGCCGCGTGCGAACACGTATCATCGGCTGCTGGGAAACCTGGCGGGGCAGCTGCTGGACGACCTGGTGAACGAACCGGCGGACCAGCCGGTGGACTACGCCCGCTCGCTGAAGAAGTTCTTTGCGACGGCGGCCCTGGATTTCTGCACCTGCGCGCTCCCTCCTGACTTCCACGAGCAGGCACGGCAGCAGCTGGACCACCTGCGTACCGTCATCCGCCGGCAGCTGCCGGCGGACGTGTCGGGCTTCGACCGCTCGCAGGTACTGCTGGAGGCTTCATTCGTCTGCGAGCGGCTGGGTCTGCAGGGACGAGCGGACTTGCTGCAGAAGGACCTCTCGCTGCTGGTGGAGCAGAAATCGGGCAAGCGCGACGAGTTCAGGCACCGGCACAAGGAGGACCACTTCGTGCAGATGATGCTCTACCAAGGGGTGCTGGAACAGAACTTCCACGTGGCCTCGGAACAGCTCAGGAGCTTCCTGCTCTACTCGAAGTATCCGGACGGCCTGACGGCGGAACACTTCGCCGAGGGGCTGTTCCGCGAGAGTATCCATCTGCGCAACCGTATCGTGGCGCAGGAACTGGCGTTTGCCGACGGCGACATCGCCCGTGTGTGGGACGAGCTCACAGCCGACCTGCTGAACGAGGCCGGCGTGCGGAACCGCCTGTGGACGGACTACCAGAAACCGGAGCTGGAGGCCTTCCTGCGGACGCTGCAGGACAGCTCGCCGTTGGAAAAGGCGTACGTACAGCGTCTGTTCACCTTCGTGTCGCGCGAGCTGTTGTTGGCCAAGACCGGGGGACGGGACGAGCCGGGCCGTGGCTTCGCCTCGCTGTGGAACCTTCCGGTGGCCGAGAAACTGGAAGCGGGCAACCTGCTGATGGGGCTGCGGCTCCGCGACAAGCGCAGGAGCCGGCCCGACGGCGGATTCGATTTGGTGGAACTGGCGCTGCCGGCGCAGGAGGAGGACTTCCTGCCCAATTTCCGCAGGGGCGACATCGTGGTGCTCTACGCCTACGAGGGGGAGCCGGACGCGCGCCGGCAACTGTTGATGAAGGGCAGCCTCGTCGAGGTGTGGCCGGACCGCCTGACCGTCCTGCTGCGCAACGGCCAGCAGAACCCCGACCTGATTGGCAACGAGGAGGATACCTTCGCCATGGAGCACGACGGCTCGGACACATCGGCTACCCTGGCCCTACGGGGACTGTACACCTTCCTCGCCGCCCGGAAGGACCGGAAAGAGCTGCTGCTGGGCACACGTCCTCCGGAGACGGACCCCACACGCACCCTCAACGGTGACTACGGGCGGTTCAACGCCATCGTGCTCAAGGAGAAACAATGTGTAGATTACTTTCTGCTGGTGGGCCCTCCGGGGACGGGAAAGACTTCGTGCGCCCTCCGCTACATGGTGGAGGAAGCATTGACGGAGCCGGACGCGTCGCTGCTGCTGCTCTCGTACACCAACCGGGCGGTGGACGAAATCTGCGACATGCTGGTGGGCTCGGGCATCGCCGACCGCCACGGCTTCCTGCGCCTCGGCTCGGAAAGCGCGTGCGACGAACGGTTCCGCCCTTACCTGCTGCCGCACAGCTTGGAGGACTGCCCGCGACTGGCGGACATCCGCCAGCGGCTGTTGGAAACGCGCATCGTAACGGGCACGACCACCGCCCTGAACAGCCGCCTGAACCTGCTGGGGATGAAGCGGTTCGCAATGGCCATTATCGATGAGGCCTCGCAAATCCTGGAGCCGGACGTGGTGGGCTTACTGGCGGCCCAGAACGAAGGTGCCAACGCCATCGGGAAATTTGTCCTCGTGGGTGACTACAAGCAACTGCCCGCCATCGCCCTACAGGGGGCGGACGAGGCACGGGTGACCGACCCGCTGCTGACAAGCATCGGACTGACCGACTGCCGGAACTCGCTGTTCGAACGGCTGTACCGACGAAGCGAGGAGCGGTGCCGCAGTGTCCTGCACCGCCAGGGACGCATGCACCCTGCCCTGGCGGACTTCCCGAGCCATGCCTTCTACTACCGGGAGCAGCTGGAGCCGGTGCCCCTCCCCCACCAGCAGGAGACGGGACCTTATGCGGCGGACCGGACGGCGGCGGATGCGCTCGACACCTTGCTGCTGACGCGCCGGATGGTGTTCGTTCCCTCGCGGTTCTCGGCCGCGACCGCGCAGTCGGACAAGGTGAATCCTGAGGAGGCGCGCATCGTGGCCACGCTCCTGAAACGCATCTACCGACTGACTGCCCCGGCCTTTGACCCGTACCGCACGGTGGGGGTCATCGTTCCCTACCGGGGGCAGATCGCGATGATCCGGAAGGAAATCGACCGGCTCGGACTGCCGGCGCTTCACGAGGTGTCCATCGACACGGTGGAGCGGTACCAGGGCAGCCAGCGGGACGTCATCCTCTATTCGTTCACGGCCTCACAGCGGGGACAGCTGGCGTTCCTGACCTCGAACACGTTCGAGGAGGAAGGTTTCGTGATTGACCGCAAGCTCAACGTGGCCATTACCCGGGCCCGGAAGCAACTGGTACTGACGGGACATCCAGACCTGCTGGCGGCCGACCCGACGTTCTTCAAGCTGCTGGAATACATCCGGCTGCACGATGGCTACGTGGAAACGACCGCCGACCGGTTCTGCCAGGGGGACTTCGAGCTGCCTTCGTCCGAAGGACAGACCGTCGCACCCGAGCACTATCCGCTGGGACCGGACTTCGCCGACCTGTACCGCCGCTACGCCGCGCTGCCTGACGAGGCGCTGGAAGAAGACACACTGAACCGCGAGCTGACCGCCTACGGCCGGACGGACTTCACGGCGGACTCGCTCCCGGAATGTACACCGGAACACCGGCTGGCCCTCTACGCCCATTATTACATGTGCCGACACTACAGTGCGGCCCGGTCCGTACTGGAAGCAGGGAACAACTGGCTGCTGCCGGCCCTACGCGCCGTTACGGGACGGGTGCTGGTGTGTGACTGCTCGTTCGAGTGCGGTGCTTCGGCTTTCGCCTTTGCTGATGTCTGCAGACCGCTGACAAACCGTCCGCTGCACTACGTGGGCATCTGCCGTACTCCGGAGATGGAGGCTCTGACCTCGCGCCTCTGGGCCTCGGAGGCCTACCGGTGGGTGGACAGCCGCCTGTGTCCCGACCTGTCCGCCGTGCCCGACTCGTGCTGGTCCGCGCACCCGGGACTGAGAGACCTGGTGGTGTTCCAGCTCTCCAATTGCTTTGACCGTATCTCTCTCGCACAGGCGCGGGAACTGGCCGCAGGCGTGAACCGCATCGTACGGACGTATCCGCACCATCACTACATCGTGCTGTACCGGGATGACGCGGGCACCTTGGCCGCTCCGCACACCTACCAGGCGTTCTGCGCGCGGCTCACACCCGAACTGCGTCCGCTGTCTCCCTCGCATCCGTGCGAGGGCAGGTTCTATTACCGCATAACGGATAAACTGGAAAAGTTGGAAACGAAAAGGCTGGGAATGGAAAAACAGGAAACGCCGGAAACGAATGCGATGGGAACATCCCCCGCCTTTCACCGCTTCCTCTATGAGATACGGAGCCGGTAAGAGCCGGAGCCGTGTTCTTTCTCTTCATTCACCTCTCTGATTCACTCTAAATGACCTGACAATATGCTGAAAGTACCTGCAAACATCGAGAACTACCAATCCCATTACTCGGACAAGAAGTTATGGGACAAACTGAGAAAAGTGGCCAAAGCGGCCGGCACTAAGGCGGTCTATTTTGTGCTGGTGCTGTATTACCTCCTACAGTCGCCTGACGTATCCACTGCCGACAAGGCCAAGATTTACGGCGCACTGGGCTACTTCATCGTACCCCTGGACCTGATGCCCGACTTCCTGCCCATCGTGGGCTACAGCGATGACATCGGCGTGCTGTTCTGGGCCATCCACGCCGTGTGGAGCAACCCTACCCCCGACATCGAGGCCAAGGCGAAGGAAAAGCTGAAGGAATGGTTCGGAGAGGTGGATGAAATCGACCTCGACCTGAACGAATAATCTGGGCAGCTAGTCGGTGGATGCAGGAGCAATGGTCACCGGAACTACGCTCGGACAAACGGCCAGCGGGCGTACCTAAAAATCGCAGTCTCTCTACTCACGTAGAAAGACTGCAACAACACAAACACAAAATAAAACACGACAAAACTACTATGCAGCAGTATGTGCATTGTCACCACCGTGACGCGTGTACCCGCCTATATTCGCATACCAGCAGGCATTCATACGCTGCATTCAAAAAAAATACTTAAATATTCTTCATTTCTTATTTCCGTTATAATAAGCATTCTCAAATTCCTTCAAAATCATTGTACACCCGTTTCACGGAGGTGAACCTGCCACTTCCAAGCGGAACGGAGGATGTCCTCAATGGGAGTGTCAGCCTTCCAGCCCAGTTCGTTGTTCGCGAAGGTCGGGTCGGCCCACACTTTAACAATGTCACCGGCACGACGGCCCGTAATCTGATAGTTCAGCTTCACGCCCGTAGCCGCCTCAAACGCATGAATCAGTTCGAGAACGGAAAGGCCACGGCCTGTACCTACGTTGAACACTTCGACTTTCTCTTTCTGCTTGTCCTCCAGAATGCGCTGCATGGCAATGACGTGCGCCTTGGCCAAGTCCACTACATAGATGTAGTCGCGGATGCAAGAGCCGTCGGGAGTGTCATAGTCATCACCAAACACGCTCAGTTTCTCACGGATACCGATGGCAGTCTGGGTGAGGAACGGAATCAGGTTCTGCGGAACGCCGTTGGGCAGTTCACCAATCAAAGCAGTGGGATGCGCACCGATGGGGTTGAAGTAGCGCAGCAGAATCGCACTGATGGGAGCGCCGGAAGCAACCGTGTCGCGGACAATCTCCTCGTTGATCTGCTTGGTGTTGCCATACGGTGACTCTGCCTTCTTGATAGGAGCCTGTTCGGTAACAGGGAGCACATCGGGCTGGCCGTAAACGGTGCACGAGGAAGAGAAGATAATGCCCTTCACGCCGTGCTTCGGCATCAGCTCAAGGATGTTAATCAATGACACAAGGTTGTTGCGGTAATAGAGCAACGGTTTCTGCACGGACTCGCCGACTGCCTTGCTGGCTGCAAAATGAATGATGCCCTGAACGCCCGGATACTTGGCGAACACAGCGTCCATACCTTCCATATCACAGCAGTCCACCTGCTCGAAGGCAGGGCGAATGCCTGTAATCTGTTCGATGTGGTCCACCGCATCTGCTTTTGAGTTTGACAAATTGTCCACAATAATCACTTCGTAGCCGTTGTTCTGCAGTTCGACTACTGTATGTGAGCCGATGAAGCCGGTTCCGCCTGTTACCAAAATTCTTTGTGCCATAATCATGTTAGTTTTAAGTTTCCTAAACCTTTTTTCGGTTTTCTGATTGCAAATGTAGAAAGAATATTTGGAACAGCCAAGGAATCCACAGATTTTTTTCAAAGGGAAGAAAGGGAGAAAAGGAGAAGAAAGGACGGAAGGGAGTTCCGTTGCCTGACGGCACGGCCCTCCCTTCCTGAAATGTTTGAAGTAACGCGTTTCTTCGGTCTTATCAGAGTCCGAAAGCGGCGGCCAATCCTTTGTCCACGCCGGAGAAGCCCATAAAGGCCATGGCCAGCAGGCCGGCAGTGACCAGTGCGATGGCCATTCCTTCCATGCCCTTCGGCACTTTCACGAGGCTCAGCTGCTCACGGATACCAGCGAACAGAATGAGCGCAAGGGCAAAACCAAGGGCGGTAGAGAAGGCGTACACCACGCCTGTCAGCAAATCATAGTCCTTCTGGATGACAAGGATAGCCACACCCAGGATACAGCAGTTGGTCGTAATCAGCGGCAGGAACACGCCGAGGGCCTGGTAGAGGGCGGGCGACACCTTCTTGAGGATGATTTCCACTAACTGCACCAGCGCGGCAATCACCAGGATGAAAGCGATGGTCTGCAGGTAGCCCAGGTTGAAAGCATCGAGCACGAACTTCTGGATGACGTAGGTCACGATGGTGGCCAGGGTCAGCACGAAGGCCACAGCGGCACCCATACCGGTGGCGGTTTCAACTTTCTTGGAAACGCCCAAGAACGGACAAATGCCAAGGAATTGTGAGAACACGACGTTGTTCACAAAGATGGCAGTGATAAATATCAAAATATATTCCATATCTTTCTTTCGTTTTAGAAGTTAGGCCTTACGCAGTTTATTCACAATGGCAATCAGGTAGCCCAGAGCGATGAAGGCACCCGGCGCCAGCACGAACAGCAGCATGCCATAGTCCTCGGGGAAGAGGGTGACATTGAACAGCTTACCTGTACCGAGCAGCTCACGCACGCCGCCCAGCAGGGTCAAGGCGATGGTGAAGCCCAGACCGATACCAATGCCGTCGAAGATGGAAGGCACAGGACCGTTCTTGGCGGCAAACGCCTCGGCGCGTCCCAGGATGATACAGTTCACCACAATCAAGGGGATGAACAGACCCAGGGTGGCGTAGAGGTCGGGCACGTAGGCCTGCATCACCATCTGCAGGATGGTCACCAACGAGGCGATGACCACGATGTAGGACGGGATGCGCACCATGTCGGGCACGAGGCTCTTGATGCAGGAAATCACAAAGTTGGAGCAGATGAGTACCGCCATCGTGGCCAATCCCATCGACATACCGTTGATGGCGCTGGAAGTGGTAC
>JAQXRG010000186.1 GCA_029218405.1 Bacteroidales bacterium | reverse complement strand
ATGGCAGATGAAGGGACGAGGCATGTCCTCGAATGCATCCTCAGATATAATCAAAATTTCGATGAACGGGCATAGGCTTTACACTTTTTAAGCAAAAAGAGAGAAAGGCCTAAATATGAATTGTTTAACATTAAAAACCAGAGTGCCAATCCCTACTACAGCTGCTTCTATAGATGTGGGAAACTCAAGATACGTTTTTTTTCTCATTCATCCGGAAAGAGACGCTTAAAACAAGTCCCAGGTGCGAATCTGGTCCTTCCACGCATGGTCTTTAGGGAATGGATGTCCGCTCCAGGGTCACCGAATCCAATGGCACCCACAGCTGGTCGTAGGCGCGGAGGAAGCTTTCGGCCACGTAGGCGGCGTCCACCAAGGGCTGTCCTTCGTTGCGCCACAGCAGGTAGTCCGGGCTTTGAGGGTTGACGGCATGGGTGTAGCTTTTCAGGGCCATCTCCCGCAACTCCTTCCGCATCCGGCCTTCCTCGGTGTCATCATCGGGCAACGTCACTTTCTTGTCGCGTCCGTCCCAAATGGACGTAGGTGAATAATTTAGGGTTAGGTCAATTATAAGTTTTTCACAACTCCCTTCATCTGCACGATTTCTGATGCTTTTTGCACGATTCCTTTTAGGGTTGTTCCCGGCAAATCCGTATCTTTGTGGCCATATTCATCCGTTAACAAAGAAAACAACATGAAGAACCGTATGCTATCGTTATTGACGCTGTGCTGCTGCCTGCCCCTGTGGAGCCAGACGGCAGCCGTGAGTGAGAAAGATTTTGCCGGCTACCTGTTCACCTACTTCACGGGCAATGCCATCGAACAGGAAGCCATCTGCTTTGCCGTGAGCAAGGACGGCTATACCTTCCGTGCCTTGAACAGCAACCGTCCGGTCATCGACTCGAAGGCCATCAGCAGTACGGGGGGTGTGCGCGACCCTCATATCCTGCGTTGCGAGGACGGGAAGACCTTCTACATGGTGGCCACGGACATGGTGAGCGGCAATGGCTGGGACTCCAACCGGGCCATGGTGCTCCTCAAGTCCACCGACCTCGTCCACTGGACCTCGTCGGTCGTCAACATTCCTGTGCGCTATCCCAACCAGGAATACCTGAAGCGGGTGTGGGCCCCACAGACCATCTACGACCGCGAGAAGGGCAAGTACATGGTCTATTGGTCCATGAAATACCAGGACGGGCCGGATGTCATCTACTATGCCTACGCCAACGATGAGTTTACCGACCTTGTCACCGATCCCAAGGCCCTCTTCATTCCGCGCGAGAAGAAGTCGTGCATCGATGGTGACATTGTCTATAAGGACGGTGTCTATCACCTCTTTTACAAGACCGAGGGGCACGGCAACGGCATCCGGGTGGCCACCACCCGCTCGCTGACCTCTGGGCAATGGGAGGAGAGCGATGACTATAAGCAGCAGACGTCCGAAAGCGTGGAAGGGGCGGGTACCTTCCAGCTCATCGGGCAGGACAAGTATATCCTGATGTATGATGTCTATATGAAAGGCGGCTACCAGTTCTGCGAGACCACCGACCTGCAGCACTTCACGGCGGTGGACGATAAGGTGGACATGAACTTCCACCCGCGGCATGGCACCGTGATTCCCATCACACAGGCAGAGATGGACCGCATGGTGGCCCGGTGGGGAGTGTCCGAGCGGTTCTCGCACAACCCGATTCTGCCGGGCTTCCATGCCGACCCCGAAGTGTTGTATGCCGAGCAGACCCAACGTTACTACATCTACTCCACCACCGACGGCCTGGAGGGATGGGGCGGCTGGTATTTCACCGTCTTCTCGTCGAAGGACCTGATGAAGTGGGACAACCGTGGCATCCTGCTCGACACGTATTCCGAACAGGTGCCTTGGGCGGCCGGCAACGCGTGGGCGCCCTGCATCATCGAGCGGAAAAGGGAGGACGGCTACAAGTATTACTTCTATTACAGCGCGAACCCGATGAGCGGAGGCGGCAAGCAGATCGGGGTGGCGGTGGCCGACCGTCCGGAAGGTCCGTTCAAGGACTTGGGGCACCCCATCATCACCACTTCGCCTGCCGGCAAGGGGCAGCAGATAGATGTGGACGTGTTCGCCGACCCCGTAAGTGGCAAGTATTATCTCTACTGGGGCAACGGTTACATGGCGGGCGCCGAGCTGAATGACGACATGACCTCCATCAAGGAGGAGACCGTGAAAGTGCTGACGCCGAAGGGCGGTACCTTGCAGGACTATGCCTACCGTGAAGGCACGCACGTGTTCTACCGGAAGGGAATCTACTATTTTACCTGGTCGGTCGATGATACCGGGTCGCCGAACTACCACGTGGCTTATGGCACTGCCCAATCGCCGTTGGGTCCCATTCAGGTGGCCCAGCAACCCATCGTGCTGGCCCAGGACCCTGAACAGGAGATTTACGGCCCCGCTCATCATTCGGTGGTCTGCAAACCCGATTCGGATGAATGGTACATTGTTTACCACCGCATCCACCCGCAGTACGTGGCACCTTCGAAAGGTCCCGGCGTACACCGGGAAGTATGTATGGACCGTTTGGAATTTCATGCGGACGGCACGATCTGCCGTGTGCGGCCTACCCGTTGATGATGGACGTATGAAGAAGTTTGAATATACTCGGCTGGCTGCCCTCCTGATAGGAGGGGCCGCCTTATTGCCCGGTCAGGGGCAGGCACAGCGTGCCACATTTGAGAAGGATTCGGTGTACTTGTTTGCGTATGCCTCTGTGAAGGACGAGGGACGAAGCGGGTTGCGCATGGCGTGGAGCCACGACGCGAAGCAGTGGTTCTCCATTGGCGAGGGGATGGGCTTCGTGAAATGCGACTATGCCCAGTGGGGGGCAGAGAAACGCATGTTCCGTCCGGTGCTCTACCGGACGGCTGATGGCTGGAACGCCGTCTGGCAGCTGAATCCTGCCGGGAAGGAACTGGCCATTGCCGCTACCCGTAACCTGACCGACTGGCGTGCCCAGCAATATTTCCCGGTGGAGCAGTGTGCGGACTTCATCGCTCCCGGGTGGACACGCGGCAAGGAGATGAGTGTCGTGGTGAACGAACGGCAGGAGACGGGCACCCTGCTCCGTGCCGCTTGGGAGGAGGTGGAACACCTGCAACACTTTGCCGGTTGGCAGGCCTACCGCGCGCAGAAGCACGGGGAGCTGATGAAGGACGATGCTGTCCGTTTTGCCGGCCTCTCGTCGGTGAGCCAGACGCTCAGGATTCATCCCGATGAGGCAAAGCCCATCAGCGACAAACTGTTCGGCGTGTTCTTTGAGGACATTAACTACGCTGCCGATGGGGGACTCTACGCCGAACTGGTCCAGAACCGTGACTTCGAGTATTCCGCCGCGGACCGGAGCCATTGGAACGCGCAGACGGCATGGAAGGTCAGCGGCGAGGGTACCTTGACCATCGCCACGGAGGCTCCCGTGCATCCGCACAATCCCCACTATGCCCGGTTGGAGGTTCAGGCAGCGGGAGCGTCGCTGCTGAACGAAGGCTACGACGGGATTTGTGTCCGCAAGGGGGAGCTGTACGATGGGTCGTTCTTCATCCGTGCTCCCCGCCCGTCCGGTGCTGCAACCTCTATTATAAATAAGGTAAAGGTATCCTTGCTGGCGGCGGACGGTACGGAACTCTGCAGCCGGGTTGTACGGGTGGGCACCTCGGACTGGAGGAAGCAGACCTGGAGCCTGGCGCCGGTGGCCGACGCTGATTCCGCTACGTTGCTCATCACGCCGCAGGGCAGGGGAGTGGTGGAACTGGACATGGTGTCTCTCTTTCCTCGCCATACGTTCCGAGGGCACAAGAACGGACTCCGCGCTGACCTGGCCGAGGCCATCGCCGACCTTCGTCCCCGTTTTGTCCGCTTCCCGGGCGGCTGTGTGGCGCATGGGAATGGTTTAGACAACATCTACCGGTGGAAGAACACCGTGGGACCCTTGGAGGCCCGCCAGCCGATGAGGAACCTGTGGGGGTATCACCAGAGCATGGGACTGGGCTTCTATGAGTACTTCCGGTTCTGTGAGGACATGGGGGCCGAACCCCTTCCGGTGCTGGCGGCGGGCGTGACTTGCCAAAACACGCCGACTTGTCCCGGCGAGCCCCTCAGCGGGGGCCAGCAGGGAGGTATTCCCCTGGAGCAGATGGATGAATATGTGCAGGACGTGCTCGACCTTATCGAGTACGCCAACGGCGATCCCCGTATCCACCCTTGGGCAAAGCTCCGTGCCGAGGCAGGGCATCCCCAGCCTTTCGGCCTGAAGTACATCGGTATCGGTAATGAAGATCTCATCACTCCGCTTTTCCGGGAACGCTTCCTGTTGATTTATCGTGCGGTGAAGGCGAAGTATCCTGATATCCAAGTGGTAGGTACGGTCGGGCCGTTCTACGAAGGCTCCGATTACGAGGAAGGCTGGAAACTGGCAGAGGAGACGGGAGTGGACCTGGTGGACGAGCATTACTACAACTCACCCGGCTGGTTCATCTATAACCAGGAGTTTTATGACAAATACCCGCGCGACCGGAAGACGAAAGTGTATCTGGGCGAGTACGCCTCGCATGTGCCAGGACGGGCGAACAACCTGGAGACTGCCTTGTCCGAGGCGCTTTACCTGACGGCAGTGGAACGCAACGGGGATGTGGTGCCCATGACTTCCTACGCGCCTCTTCTGGCCAAGGAGCGGCATACCCAATGGAGGCCCGACCTGATTTACTTCAACAACCGGGAGGTGAAGCCTACGGTGGGCTACCAGGTGCAACGGCTCTTCGGGCAGCACAGCGGCGACCGTTACCTGCCTGCCACGCGCGAGCTGTCCACCCGCCGAAAGGAGGTGATGGCCCGTGTCGGGTCGTCTGTGGTACATGACACAAAGACCGGACGGCTCATTGTCAAGCTGGCCAACTTATTGCCGGTACCCGTGCGGACGAAGGTGCATTGGCCCGGACTACAGGCCTGTGAGGCCACCTCTACGGTGTTGCAAGGCCGGCCCGATGAGGAGACGGTCCTTCCGCAGACCTCCCGTTTGCCGGTCGATGAGACGTTTGAACTGACACTTCCGGCCTATTCTTTCCAAGTGGTCGAGGTACAGCTCTGATTTACTTAGCTTATTCTTGTTCCAACTGCTTCCGGAACTGCTCGGGCAGGCAGAAAGCTATCATCTCGGCGGCTTCCTCCTGTCCGCATTCCACGGCCGCGCGATAACCATCCAGCTGCGCCTGGATGCCCCGTTCGTTGGTGGTGAACACGTCGAACACCTGCAGCGCCTGTATCTGGTTGATGATAAAGATGCGTGGCTCAGCGTGATGGGCACACATCGCAAGCAGATGATCCGTATCAATGTTGTCCTCAAACATATCCTCAAACAGGTGTGGGTTCGGTAACCGGATGATTTGTCGGTCGCCCGGCAGGAAGCTGATCCAGTAGAGGTTGCGGTCGGAAATGCGTCCGTTCTTGTCGCGGTACGTCACGCGCACGGGCTGGTAGCGGCAAATGGCGGTCAGCAAGGTTTCCGCTACTTCTGTCGCATTGCCTTCTTCGGAAAAGTCGCACGCCATCGGTTCGGTGGCAAACGGTGTGTCCAGTCCCTCAATGCTGGCAATGTCATTGTAGGGGATGAAGTAGGGTTCGTCCAGTACGATATCTTTCCCTTCCACTCCCCAGACAAAGAGTTCGGCCTTTAGTCCCAATGTCTTGGACAGGTAGAGATGCTGGCTCCCGTCGGTCAGGGTGGTGATACGGGTGTAAGGATGTTTGTGGGTGCTTTCCGCCAGTTTTTCTTTCATTTCCTGGTAGGCTTCCACGATGTCTCCCTGGGCGGAAGTTGCTTCCGACGGTTCATCGGTAGTCGGCTCTTCCGGCGTGGGGGTGACTACCGTGGGTGCTGGTTCTTCCGGTTGTGCGGTGGCAAGGGCATGGCATCGTTGTTCCCATTCCTGGAGTTGCTCTTGGAGGGCATGGATCGTTTCGGCTTGTTGCTCGTTTTGTGTGGCCAGCCGGGAGGCTTCCAGGGTCAGCTGGTCATTGATTTTTCGGAGTTCTTCCGTCTCTTTTCTGGCCTCTGCTTCGGCTTTCTCTGCTTTGGAAACGGCTTCCTCAGCTTCGGTGCTCACTTTCGCACCTTCCGCTTTCGCCGTTTCCGCTTCCGTCTTGGCTGCTTCTGTTTCCGTCTTTGCTGCTTCCGCTTGTGCTATGGCTTCTTCCGCTCTCGTCATTGCTTCTTCCTTTTCAGCGATGGCTTTCGCCGCTTCGCTTCTCGCGGTTGTAGCTGCTGCTTCCGCTTGCTCCGCTCTTTCGTTCGCGGTCTTGGTCTGCGCCACGGCTGCTTCCATCTGTGCGAGAGCCTGCTCCGCTTTCGCTTTCGCCGTGTTCGTCTCCGCCTTGGCTGCTTCTGTTTCCGCCTTGGCTGCTTCCGCTTGTGCTATGGCTTCTTCCGCTCTCGTCATCGCTTCTTCCTTTTCGGCGATGGCTTTCGCCGCTTCGCTTCTCGCGGTTGTAG
>JAQXRG010000185.1 GCA_029218405.1 Bacteroidales bacterium | reverse complement strand
TCTATTATGGATTGCTTCTGGTCTTCTGTCATAATCTACAATCAATTATAGTATAATACGTCACACTCCACCATCATTGATGCTGGTCTATATCCGACTACTGAGTTTCTCTGCAAAGTTAGGAAGAATAACCGACATGACAAAGCAAATTTCCCCAGGAAGCCTACTTTTATTCTTCTTCGAAGCCTGTTTCATTCCCCTTGGATACCTGTTCGGAAGGTGGCCGGACGAGGTCGGCCAATCGACCGACCAAGGTCGTTCACTTGACCGACCTCGCGCGGTCAAGTGACCGGACTACGTCCGGCCACCTTCAGAGGTGTGGAATAACGGGATAAGGAGACGTATGCAAGGACCATGATGCCGGTCTTCGTCTCCTTGTCCGGACGGCTGTCCTGGGGTGCCCCATCGCCGGAGGGCCGTGCCTACCGGCGCGGTTCCTCCACTAATCGGTCGCCGTTGGCGACAGGATTCCAGCCGTCGTTGCCGGCCAGTACCGTCTCGGGGCGGTAAGGGGTGATGTCCGTCAGCTGCCGGCCGTAGGCGGCGCGTGCGGCGGTCGATGAGCCCTCGCCCCGGTTGTGGTATTCGGCGTAGAAGACGGTTTGCTCGTTCGAGGCCTTGCGCCAGTTGTTCCAACCCTCGGGTGCGATGTGCCCGCCCAGCTCACACTCGGCGAAGACGGCCTGGGCGTAGGGTCGCCAGGGGCGCGACAGGAAGACGTTCTTCACCCCGGGGGCGGCGGTGAGCCGGCACTGCCAGAACACGTAGCCGTAGCGTTGTCCCTGGTCGGTCGAGGGGGCGCTGACATAGCCCTTCCCAAGGCTGTGGATGACACAGCGGTCGAAGACGGCGGTGCTCCAGCCGAAGATGAAATCGACCGTTCCCTCCACGTAGCATTCCTCGTAGTACTGGCGGCTCTGCTTGCCGTAAGTGTAGAGGGTGTCCTGGTGGCCCAGGAAGCGGCAGCGGCGGAAGTGGGCGCGGTCGCCGTCCACGAAGCAGGCCACGGCCTGGCCCACCGCTCCGGCGGTGTTGGCGATGGTCAGTCCCTCGGCGTAGAAGCCGGAGGCATGGATATACAGGGTGCTGGAGCCCGAGGTGGACATCGTCTCGCCCAGTCCGTTGGGCTTGGCGGCATAGCCGTCGCCGGTGATGACCGCTCCTTCCTCGGCATGGAGGGCGATATTGATTTTGCAGGCGGGCACGATGACACATTCCTTGTATTCTCCTTTGCGGATCAGGATGCGGGTGCGTGCGTCCTTCCGAAAGTTGGGCACGGCGTTGATGGCTTCCTGTACGGTGAAGAAGTCGCCGCTGCCGTCCTTGGCCACCACGAAGTCGTAGTGCCGGACGTAGGGGGCCAGGGCGGGAATCCGTTCAGCGATGGAGTCCACCGCCAACGAGGCGACCCGACGGGCACCGTAGATGTTGAAGTGCGTGTTGTCCTGCCGGCCTTTGGGGCAGGCGGCAGACACACCGGCCGGAATCCACATGAAGAGCCGCTTCGAGCCTTCCACGCCGCAGCTCTCCACTAACTGCTTCGTGGCGTTGTTCAGGTCGATGAAGCAGACACCCAGCTCGCGGGCCACCCGTCGGGGTGATGCAAGGTAGGCTCCGTGAGTATCGACCAGTGTGTCGCCTTCCTCGACGGCGGTGCTCCGTTCGCTGCGCACGTCATCGGCCGCCACAGCGTCCTGGTTCTGCCCGAAATTGCGGCGCACGACGGAGTTGAACAGCACGGGAATGCCGCCCTTGGCACGGGTCTCGCGGACAAAGCGGCGGAGGTTCTCGTCGAAGCTGCCGCCCGGTTCGGTGTGGCGGGCGCTGTCGGCCTTCTCGTCGTTGTGGCCGAACTGGATGAAGACGTAGTCGCCGGGACGGATCTTGTCGGCCACCTTCTGCCAGCGACCCTCGTCAATGAAGCTCTTCGAGCTGCGTCCGTTCACGGCGTGGTTCTCCACCCGGATTTCCTCGCTGAAGAAGCCGCCCAGCACATGGCCCCAGCCGCGTTCCTGGTTGCCGCCCGAGAGGTTCTTGTCCGCCATGGTGGAATCGCCGATGAGGAACAAGGTGGTGACGTGTGCGGGTGTTGCGGCGGTGAGCAATACCAGCAGTCCGAAAAGAGGGTAGATGAAATACTTTTTTTTCATGGTCATTGGGAGTGTTTTTATGGTAAGGTACTTATTATGGGTTCTTGTCATTCAACTGTGTGGTGAAGAAGGCCAGCACATCGTGCTGGATGTCGCGGCCGCAGCTGTGCGGCACGTCGTAGAGGCGGGTCTCCAAGCGGTCGGTGGCCTGCTGGCTGTCCCATACCTGCCGCAGGATGGCGTAGGCGCTGTCCACTCCCTCCACCGGAAAGAGCTTGTCGCGGCGGCCGGCGGCGAACAGCATTGGCTTGGGGCAGGCGATGGAGGCCACGTGGGGATAGTCCAGGTAGTTGCGCAGTCCGGGCACCAGCATGGAGTAGGCCGAGCCTCCCTTGTTCTGGTTGTTGGTGGAGGTCATCAGCCCCTCGGTGGTGTTCATCCAGCAGACCGAGGCCGCCGCCCGTACTACATCGGTGGCTGCCGCTGTCATCCAGGCGCGATGGGCTCCCATGGAGAAGCCCATCGCGCCTACCTGACCGGCCTTGACCATCGGCAGGGAGGCAAGAAACTCGGCGCTGCGGATGTCGTCCCAGGCGATGAGGCTCCCCCACGACAGGCCCAACTGCAGCAGGTTGGCCGACAGTGCCTGCTGGACGTTGTAGTCGGCTCCTTCGCGCCGTCCCCGTTCTCCCCACAGCAAGGCATCGACCGCCAGGACCACGTAGCCATGGGCGGCCAAGTAGTCGCCCACGTACTGTCCGTCGTAGCAGCGGCGGCACCAGTCGTCGGCCTCCTGCAGCACGTCGTCCGGCACTTGGAAGGGGTGCACCATCTTCTCCTTGCCGATGGTGAACCGTGCCCCGTGGTCGTGCAGCAGCAGGATGGCCGGATGAGGGCCCGTGCCGTCGGGCACCAACAGATAGGCCGGCACGCGCGACCAGGCCGAGAGGTTGAACCGTATCTTGTGGGCGGCGTATCCTTCGCGCTGTTCCGTGGCGGTCACTTCCAGTCCGTAGGTGGCCGGGGCCGGCGGGGCGGGGCGGAGGCACGCCAGCAGCTGCCCGCGTGCCTTCGTCCGCCAGGTGCCGAAGTCGGTTTCCGCGTCCTTCCCCCAGGCCAGCGGGTAGGTCAGCGACTGTCGGAGGGTCAGGTAGAAGGAGGGCAGATTGCCTTCTACCTCGTAGCCCAGCGCGGAGACGGCGGGCTCCACCAAGCTGTTGAGATAGACCTCCAGGTTGGTGTAGTGTGGACTGAGCCGGTAGTGCGTGCCGTCGGCGGCGTTGTGGGGGTCGAGTCCGTGGGCCTCTTCCCAGTCGTCCGGCATTCCGTCGCCGTCGGCGTCCTTCGGGGCGGGGGCGGAGGCGTAGGCGGGCCATCCGCCCACGTCCGACGGCTGGTCGATGATGCCCAAGCTGCTGCCGTGCGAGCCCTCGTGGGTGTAGGTCCCTTTCCGGGTCTCCTCAACGATGCGGGTGTCGAGGACATCGCGGTGCAGCGACGCGCCGGCCGAGCGGAGCACCGCCTCATAGGCTTCCCAGGTGGGCTGGAGCGAGGTGTGCTCGGCGATGTCGAACGCCTCGGGGGCCAGCAGGTCGGCGGGGGCGGTTCCCTCGCCTCTCCACACCATGCCGAGGGCGTTGTTCTGGTTCACCTTCATCAGTTCCGTGCGCTGGGCCTTCGTCAGCCGTTCGCAGGTGGCGTCGAAGTAGTTGCCCGCGAGGTGGAAGTGTCCGTAGGTGCCTTTCGCGTTCTCGTTCTTGCCGTCGTCGGCATAGGCGGTGAACAGGCGGTTGTAGGATTTCTTGGTGGCGGTATAGGGGCCGGGCTTGTAGTAGTTGTTCAGGAAGTTGTACGCGCCCCCTTCGCCGGCGTAGGCCCCGTCGCTGCCGTAGTTGTAGATGACGTTGTTGAACAGCTCCACCCGTTCAGCTTCCGGCCGGCCGGTGTAGCGGCTGCCGCAGAGGCGGGGCGTGCGGTTGGTGTGGTGGGCCAGCAGGTTGTGGTGGAAGGTGGCTCCCTGTCCGCCCCACAGGCCGCCGTAGCCGTGCGCTCCCTTCTCGTGGATGGAGCGGGCCAGGCTCTCGCTGATGATGCACCACTGGAGGGTGAAGCGGCGGTTGTCGTAGAACGAGGCGCACTCGTCCGTGCTCCAGCTTATCGAGCAGTGGTCGATGAGGATGTTCTCGTGGTGCTGGAAGCCGTTCATGGCATCGTCGCCTTTCCGGGGAATGTCCGCTCCCATGCGCGAGCGGAGGTAGCGGATGATGACCTGGTTGGCCGACACGTTGAGCGGATAGTCCTTCAGGCAGATGCCTTCGCCGGGGGCTGTCTGCCCTGCGATGGTGATGCTGTCGTGCTGGATGCGGAGGGGCGACTGCAGCTCGATGAGTCCGCTGACGGCGAAGACCACGGTGCGTGCTCCTTTTTGCCGGACGGCCCAGCGCAGGGTGCCTTTCGAGCCGTCATCGGCCAGGGAAGTCACGGTCAGCACTTTTCCTCCCGCGCCGCCCAGGGTGTATTTGCCGGCTCCGTCCGCTCCGGGGAAGGCGGGTACGGCACTCCGGTCGGGGGTGGGATAGGGTTGCGCCATGGCACTGAGCAAGGCTGTGCAGGCGGCGATAAGTCCGATGGTTCTCTTGTTCATGGTAGTAAGTAGTTAAAATGTCGGGAACCCCGGGACGTACTCGGCGTTCCCGACACAGTGAGTGAGTGGCATCAGTCGGCAAAGTACCAGCGCGGGTCACCGCAGCTCTTCTTGCCGCCGAAGCTGTTGTCGATGATGGTGAAGTCGCGGTTGGCGGGGTCGCGGAACAGCGAAGTCTCCGACTTGTCGTATTCGTTGAAGCCTACGATGGCGTTGCCCGCGAAGACCACGTCGGTGGTGATGTAGCTGTTGTCCACCGTGGGCGTTGTCTTGCTGCGCGCGCCCTTCGAGCCTTCCTTCAGGCTGCCGAGCAGGGTGTTGCGGATGATGAAGGTCGTGGGACCGTTCGACGCGCCGCAGTCCATGAAGTAGCGTCCCGAGTTCGACAGGCCGCTCAGCGTGCAGTCTTCGATGACCAACGACTCAAAGTTGGTCTTGTTGCAGTAGATGAAGCTCTTCGACGCACCGGCTACGGTGGTGCGGCTCAGCAGGATGTTGTTCACCACGCCCTTGCCGCTGCCTGCGTCCACATGGACGACGGCGTATTTGTCGAGGTTGGAGGTGAATACCAAGCAGTTCGAGAAGGTGAGCTGACCGATGACCTTCACGTCGCTGCCCTGCAGGCGGAACGGCGTGTTGGTGAAGCCTTCGAGCGTACAGTTGCTGAACTCGATGCTGCCCACCTCGCAGGCCGCGCTCTGGTTGATGAAGTAGTCAGCGTTCTTGGCGTTGCCCTCGGCGTCCTTGCCGGCAGACGTGATGGTCAGGTTCTCGAAGGTCAGCACGTCGTGCTTACCGGCGATGTTCAGCATGCTGATGGCCAGGACGGGCTGTTCGCCGCCGGCGATGCCGAAGAAGTTCACGGACAAGCCGTCGGGGATGTTCACGGTAGAGGCGTTGTAGTACGTGCTGCCGGCCGGCAGGGCCACGGTCACTGACGCGATGCCTTCAGCGGCGAGTTCCTCGAACAGGGTGTTGTTGAGCGAGTCGCTGGCGGCCAGATAGACCACCTTGTCCGCATCGGGTACCTTGGCGGGCGTGGTAAAGCTGATGACTCCGCGCTTGGCCGATCCGTTGAAGAGGATGACCTGGTAGGGAGTGAGGGGCGACAATCCGCTGACGGTGCACGTGCCGGCGCTCAGGTCGTCCGCGCTCAGGGCAAGGGTCTGCAGGGTCTGTCCCGCTTCGTCGAGCACTTCGACGCGGTCGGCCTTCGAGTTGGCGGGCCAGCTCAGGGTCACCCCGTTCCAGGCCACGCTGTAGTGTTCGATAATCTGTTCGGTCTTGGTCTTGAAGCTCTTGTCGGTCAGGTAGGTCCATTTCGACTCGTTCTTGCCGGCCGACTGCGACTTGATGCGCAGGAAGTACTGGGTGTCGGGCATCAGGTCGGTCAGCGTGAAGGGGCTCGACGTGATGTTGCCGTCCTGTCCATAGACCGTGGCGGCCGGGCCTCCGAGGGCCACCTCGTTGTAGAGGCTGTCGGTGCTCACTTCAATCAGGTACGACTCGGCGTCCTTCACCAAGCTCCATTTCACTTCCGCTTCGGTGGCTTTCGCCGAAACGGAGAGGTTGCTTTCGACGGGGCTGAACAGGCGGTCGTAGCTGCTGTCCTCTTCCCAGTCGTTGCCGTCCGTACACGATACGGCGGCGAGGGAAGCCATCAGTGCGATGGCTCCCTGTGCGGCGATGTATTTCAGTTTCATATCAGTTTGCATATCCGTAAGAGTTGTACAATGTGCCGTTTGAGGCGGAAATGGTCGTCGAGGCGATGGGCAGCAGGTAGCGGTTCTTCACCTCCACGTTGTCGCCCACCAGTCCGGAGGAGATAGAAGGCAGGTTCACCTTCAGGTTCTTCTGCGAGCTGTCGGTGCGTTCGGCGCCGAAGAACGCCTTGCTGTCCTGGTAGTCTGCGGCGGTCTTGCCGTCGGGCAGTCCGTACCAGGTGATGCTGTTCACGTCGATGACGGTCTTCGCGTCGTCCGTGTAGTTGAAGTACACCTTGTCGGGGTAGCCGTTCTCGGCATCCTCCATCTGGGCCACGTAGTCGTTCTTGAACTGCTGGATCTTCTCGGCCAGCAGGTTCCAGCGAATCAGGTCGAACTTGCGCACGCCCTCACCGGCCAGCTCCCAGGCGTTCTCGTCCACGATGGCGTTGAACAAGGCCTCCTTGCCGGAGATGGCGTTGATGGCCGCTTCGGCTTCTGCCTTGTGGGCGGCGTCGAAAGCGCGGGTGTGGACGGCGGCCAATGCCTGGCGGGCGCTCATGCCACCGGCTCCGGCAGCGTCAGGTCCCGACAGTTCGTTCAGGGCTTCGGCGTACATCAGCAGTACCTGCGGGTAGCGCATGCGCACCACGTTGATGCCGCTCATCCACTTGGCGTTGCCGGTGGCGATGGCGGCCTGCCGCCATTCTTCGTTCATCTTGCGGATGTCCCACTTGCCCACGTAGATGGCGAACGGGGTGTTGCCCAGCATCGACTCCTTCAGGATGCCCGCGCTCTCGCTCAGCTGCAGGTTGCAGCAGGTGATGTCGCGGCGCAGGTCGTTCTTGTCGAAGGACCAGAAGAAGGGGGCGGTCACCTTCATCTTACCCGACGAGTTACCCTTGGCACCGTATTGGGCGCTCGCGCCGTTGATGCGCACGCCCACCGTGTAGCCCAGCTCGCCGCTGACACCCAGTCCCATAGGAATCTCGAAGATGTTCTCGCGGTAGGTCTGGTCCAGCGTGCGCTGGTTCAGCAGGTACCATTCGTTCTCAATCGACGGGTTCAGGTTGTGCGTCGGGTTGGCCACCACTGCGCTGAGGTGCGCCAGGGCTTTCTGGTAAAGGGCCTTGCGGGTAGCGTCGTCACACCGCTGGGTGGGGTAGGTGGGGTCGGAGTAGGTGGCGGTCACGTAGCCTTCCTTCGCCTTCTCGCGGATGGCCCATCCGGCACGGGTCAGCGCGATCTGCGCCAGTAGGGCGTGTGCGTAACCCTTGGTGACATGCTCGGTGGTGTAGGTCGATACCTCGCCCGCCCAGGGGAGCAGGGTGATGGCCTCTTCCAGGTTCACCATCAGGGTGTCCATGATTTCGTCGCGGTCGGTCTTGGGCAGGTAGGCGTTGCTCAGGTCCGACTTCGAGGCCTCCATCTTCATGGGGATGTCGCCGAAGAAGCGGAGCAGGTCGAAGTAGAGCATGGCGCGGAGCGTCAGGGCCTCACCCTTGTAGCGGAGCAGGGTCTTCGCTTCCGAGCTGCCCTCGGCGGCCAGCGGACTGTTGTTCACCATGTCGATGGCCAGGTTGGCGTTCTCGATGGCGCCGTACATCTTGTCCCACAGGCGCGAGAGGTTGGCCCAGCCGGGGTTGGCGTTGTAGTTCATGTTACCACGTTCGCTCGTGGTGTTCTCGGCGTCCGAGCCCAGTCCGTCCACCAGCTCACAGTCCGAGTTCAGCCCCCACACGATGGGGATGTACTGCGAGTAGGTGTAGTCGTTCGTCAGGTCGCCGTAAATCTTGTTCACGGTCAGTCCGGTGTAGTAGGAGGACTGCGAGATGGTCTCCTGCGTCAGCTCCGAAGGCGAGGTCTGGTCGAGGAAGTCGGAGCACGAAGCCGTTCCCAGCACGCCGGCGGCCAGCAGGAAGAGGTGGGTTATCTTTTTCATATAGAATTGTTTCATGGTTGTAAACGATTAGAATGATACATTGATGCCTCCCACGAAGGTGCGGCTCTTGGGGTAAGCGGCGTAGTCGATACCCGGTGTCATGGCGTTCTTCTTGCTGCTGGTATCGACTTCGGGGTCTGCGCCAGAGTAGCTGGTGAGGCAGAACAGGTTGTAGCCGGTGAAATACACACGTACCTTCTCGGCGAACACCTTCTTGGCCCAGGCCTTCGGGAAGGCGTAGCCCACGGTGATGTTGTTCACGCGCAGGAACGAGGCGTTCTCGACGGCGTAGTCGGTGAGCTGCATGGTGGTGACACCGGCGGGGTTATAGATGCTGGCACCCTGGTTGATGGTGTTCAGGCGGGCCACCAGTGCGTCCGCGCCTCCGTAGGCGTCGATGACGGCGGTGCTCGGACGGCCCAGGTTCAGGCCTGTCTCGGGGTCAATCCACGTGTAGCGGTTGGCCAGGGCGAAGTCGTTGTTCAGGTTGTAGCCCTTGGCCGAGCCGGTGAAGAAGGAGGTGGCCAGCTTCGTGCCGTTCACCAACTTGTTGCCGATGGAGTAGTTGAAGAAGAGGTTGAAGTCGAACTTGCCGATGTTGCCGTCGAATCCGAAGCCACCGGTCAGCGGAGCCACGGTGTTGCCCAACTTCTGCTTGATGGGTTCGCCTTCCTCGTCACATACCAGTTTCAGCGCGCCGGGATAGTACGTACCGCCGGTGATGGTCTTACTGTTGTTCTTCACGCCCTCGCGCAGGGTCCAGCTGGTCCCCTTCAGCACCAGTTCGCCGTTGGGGTTGGTGGTCGGGTCGTAGGCGGTGAAGAAGCCGTCGGTCTTGTAGCCCCAGATTTCACCCAGGCTGCCGCCTTCCTCCACGCGGTAGTCCTCGTACTTGGCGATGGTGCTGCCGCTCCAGTTACTGCTCTGCCAGGGGTTCTCCGAGTTTAGCTCGTCAATGTTGTTCTTGTTGTACGAGATGTTGAAGTTGAAGTTCAGGCCCATCTTCTTCTTGTCGATGATGACGGCGCTGGCCGACAGTTCGATACCTTTGTTCGAGGTCTTACCGAAGTTCTGGTACTGGTAGCTGTAGCCGGTGTTCGAGGGGATTTCGGTGCGCATCAGCAGGTCCTTGGTGGTGTTCCAGTAGAAGTCCAACGAACCCGAGAGACGGTTGTTCCACAAGCCGTAGTCGAAACCCAGGTTACGGGTGATGGTGGTCTCCCACTTCAGGTTGGGGTTCGACAGGTTGGTGCCGTGCTCCAGCATGGTGTCCCGGTTCTCGTCGAAGAACGGTGCCTTCGAGGTGTTGTCGCTCAGCGAGAAGGTGGTGTACATCAGGCCCGAGTTGATGCGGTTGTTACCCGCGGTACCGAAGCTCAGGCGCACCTTCAGCTGGCTCAGCCAGTCGGCAGTCTTCTGCATGAAGGCCTCGTCGGACAGGCGCCAAGCGAAGGCGGCGGAGGGGAACACACCCCACTGGTTGCCCTTGGCGAATTTGCTGGAGCCGTCGGCACGGAGCGTGAAGGTGAGCAGGTACTTGTCCGTCAGCGTATAGTTGACACGGCCGAAGAACGACAGCATGTTCTCCTTGGCGTTGATGGTGGTCTTGGTGGGCAGGGCCGTGCCCGAACCCATGTTGGCCAGCACCTCGTCGATGGTCATCGAGACCGGGAATGCCACCGAGGTGTTCTCCACTGCCTTCTTCTGGCTGCTGCTCACCTCATGACCCAGCAGGACGTTAATTTTGTCGCGGCCGCCGAACAGGCGGTTGTCGTAGGTCAGCGTGTTGGCGTTGCGCCAGTTCTTGGTGGTGTAGCGCAGCAGTACCGACTGCGGCTGTCCGTTGTAGCCCAAACGCGAGTTCTGTACGGCGTCGGCGGCCCACACCTGGTCGGTGTCCTCGTATTTCCAGCCGTAGCCGAACTCCGAGCGGAAGGTGAAGTGCTCGAACGGCTTCCAGTTCAGGCCCACGTTGTAGTTCTGGTTCAGTGTGTTCTTCTTCTTGTAGGTGGCAATGAGGCGTTCCAGCGGGTTCTTCTGTGCGCTGGTGTTGTTCTCCTCGTCATCGGTGTTGCTGGTCAGCGCATTGACGGGGCGGAAGCGGGCCGAGTTGGCCACGATGGAGTTCGCCGCGTTCGACTCGTTGGTGTCCGCGCCGCCGCTCAGTCCGTCCACAGTGGCGTAGCTCATGCGGGCGTTGAAGTCCAGTGTCAGCCACTGGCTCAAGTTGGCGTTAATCTTGGCGTTGATGTTGTCCTTGTTGTAGCCCGAACCGAGCATGATGCTCTTCTCGTCGTTGTGGGCGTAGCTCACGTTGAATTTGATGTCCTTCGAGCCGCCGCTCACGTTCACGTTGTACTGGGTCTGGTGCCCCGTGCGTCCGAAAATCTCATCCTGGTAGTCGGTGCCCTTCACCGATCTCCAGATGTCCAGGTCCTGGTAGTTGCCGTAGTCGGTCGAGCCCAGCTCGTACTGGTAGGCGGCATAGTCGTAGGGACTGAGTACCTGCATGAACTTCGTAGCCTTCTTGAAGCCGTAGGAAGCGTTGAAATCGACCTGCGTCTTGCCCTCTATACCGCTCTTGGTGGTCACGATAATGACACCGTTCGCACCCCGGGCACCATAGATGGCGGTCGAGGAAGCGTCCTTCAGCACGTCGATGCTCTTGATTTCCGAGGGAGCGATGTCGCTGATGCTCGACACGGGGAATCCGTCCACGATGTAGAGGGGCGAGTTGTCCTGCGAGAGGGAGCCACCGCCGCGCACACGGATTTTCACGTCGGCGTCGGGTGAGCCTTCCGTGGTGGTGATGTTCACACCCGGCAGCTTACCGGTCAGTGCCTCCGTGGCACTTGACACGGGCACGGCGGCGATGTCATCCGCCGACACAGAGGCCACCGAACCAGTCAGGTCGCGCTTGCTCACTGTACCGTAACCGATGACCACCACCTCTTCCAAGGTTTCCGAATCTTCTTCCATCACCGCGTTCAGCGGGCTTTTCCCCTCGTATTTCACCTCCAAGGGCTTGTAGCCGATGTAGCTGAAGCTGATGATGTCGCCCTTTTTCACTCCGGAGAGGGCATAGTCTCCGTCGATGCCGGTGATGGTACCGTTCGTGGTGCCTTTCACCACGACGTTCACGCCAATCATCGGCTCTCCGTTTTTCTCAGTCACGATGCCTTGCACGCTGCCTCCTTGGGCGGCGGCCATCAGACACGTCATGCTCAGCACGAGCACGAAGGCCATTCTTCTGATTAGTTGTTGAACCATGTTTTGAATAAGTAGTTAGATATTGATTAGTCGTTCTCACAGGAGGAGCAGCAAGTCCGTCCTCCTTTTACCTTTTTATATTCCTCAGCGGTCAGCTGTTCCCATTCCAAGCTGGCTAGGATGAAGGGGCCTACCGCTTTCGGGTCGTTGTCGCGGAGGGCTTCGTTGATGTAGTAGTCATAGTCGCCGCTGCGGTACATCTTTCCGCCCAGTCCGGCCACGGCGCAGACCTTGGTGATGCTGACCCGTCCTTCGCTGTCGGTGGTGATGAAGTGCCGCAGGATGCCTTCATACCCCTTGCGGGCCACGCAGAGGTAGCTGCGGTCGAGGTAGCCCTTGCGCACTGCCTTGAACAAGGCGTAGGTGAACATGGTCGAGCAGGATGCCTCCAGGTAGTTGCCCTTGTCGCCGCTGCGGTCCATCACCTGGTACCACAAGCCTTCCGGACTCTGGTAACGCTTCAGTGAGCGGGCGATGGTGTTGAGGACCGCCAGCACCGAGTCGCGTCCCGGCTCGTGCAGGGGGAGGAAGTCGAGGTTGTCCACGATGGCCATGGCGTACCAGCCCAGGGCACGTCCCCACGTGTGGGCGGACTGTCCGGTCTTCGGGTCGGCCCAGCGCTCCTGCCGGCTCACGTCGCAGGCATGGCGGTAGAGCCCCGTCTGTGGGTCGTAGGTGTGGCGGGCGGCCAGCAGGATTTGCCGTACGACCTCCTGGTAGTCTTCCGGCTGGCTGTTGCGGAACGCGTATTCGGCCAGGAAGGGAGTGCCCATGTAGAGGCCGTCCAGCCACATCTGGTGCGGATAGATTTTCTTGTGCCAGAACCCCCCGTCGTCGTTGCGCGGCTGTCCGTCGAACTGGCTGCGCAGCAAGGCGAGCGCCTTCTTGTATTTCGGTTGATGTGTCTGCTCATACAGGCGGAACAGCATCTTGCCGGAGTTCACCCGGTCGAGGCTGTAGTCCTCCAACTTGTACTTGCGGATGCTGCCGTCATCGTTGACCATGGTGTCGGCGTAGGCCAGCGCATAGTCGAAGAAGCGGCTGTCGCCGTAGCGGTCGTACACGTCGAGCATCGCGCCCAGCTCCAGTCCGTGGCAGTAGTCCCATTTCAGCGCAGGCTGGAAATCCAGTTGCCACGACTCCGGCCAGCGGGCCATTTCGCTCTCTGCCATTCGTACCGACCACGGCTTTTCCGGGCCGGCCGTCTGTGCGGCACCCGGCAGCGTTGTCAAAATTCCTAAAATAAATACCAGCAAGAACCTACAGTTCGGATGGTGGTTTTTCATACTATTCATACCTTTCAAATTATTAGTGGTGGATGTGTCTGCAAAAATAGGTCATATCTTATAGACGGATGTGCATTTTTTGGTAAAATCGGTAGGTAAATTCCTCCCCTCAAACGTAGATTGTGTGCGATAACGACAAAAATTGCGCATTCTGATGGAAAAAACTGATTTAAATTAAGAATCGGTTGCTCAATTCAGAAATAGTCGCTATTTTTGGTGCGGTTATCCATAGTAATAACCCCTAACAGTCTAATTAACGAAGAACTTTAAAGCGTATGGAACAAGTGTTCAGCTACATCATCGGCTTAGGTGCAGCAGTGATGATGCCAATTATTTTTACGATTCTCGGAGTCTGCATCGGCATTCGGTTTGGTAAGGCATTGAAGAGCGGCCTGCTCGTCGGTGTCGGTTTCGTGGGCCTGTCAGTCGTCACGGCCTTGCTGACCAGTAGCCTGGGCCCGGCCTTGGGCAAGGTGGTCGAGATTTACGGCCTGCAGCTGAAAGTGTTCGACATGGGATGGCCGGCCGCCGCCGCCGTGGCCTACAACACCTCGGTCGGCGCGTTCATCATCCCTGTCTGCCTGGGAGTCAACCTGTTGATGCTGCTCACCAAGACCACCCGCACGGTCAACATCGACCTGTGGAACTACTGGCACTTCGCCTTCATCGGTGCTGTGGTCTATTTCGCTTCCGACAATATCTGGTGGGGCTTCTTCGCCGCCATCATCTGCTACATCCTCACGTTGGTCATGGCCGACCTTACCGCCAAGCATTTCCAGGGCTACTACGAGGGCATGGAAGGCATTTCCATTCCGCAACCCTTCTGCCAGGGATTCGTGCCCTTCGCCCTCCTTATTAATAAAGCGCTCGACCTCATTCCTGGATTCGAGAAACTGAACATCGATGCCGAGGGCATGAAGAAGAAGTTCGGCATCATGGGCGAACCCCTCTTCCTCGGTATTCTGGTGGGCTGCGGCATCGGCGCGCTGGCCTGCAAGGACGGGACCGAGCTGGTGGACAAGATTCCCAACATCCTGGGCCTTGGCATCAAGATGGGAGCCGTCATGGAGCTGATTCCGCGCATCACCGCCCTCTTCATCGAAGGGTTGCGCCCCATCTCCGACGCGACCCGCGAGCTCATCGCCCGCAAGTTCAAAGGCTCTGTCAGCCTGCACATTGGCATGAGTCCCGCACTGGTCATCGGTCATCCTACCACGTTGGTCGTGTCGCTCCTGCTGATTCCTGTCACCCTGTTTCTGGCAGTGGTGCTGCCCGGCAATGAGTTCCTGCCCTTAGCCTCCTTGGCAGGTATGTTCTACCTGTTCCCGATGGTGCTGCCCCTCACCAAGGGCAATGTGTTGAAGACCTTCTTGGTCGGCTTGGTGGTCATCGTCTTCGGTCTTTTCTTCGTGACCGACCTCGCGCCCTACTTCACGCAGGCCGCGCACGACGCGTACGAGGTGACCGTGGCCAAGGGCAGTCCCGACGGTGCGTTGAAAATCCCCGACGGCTTCGAAGGCGGCGCGCTCGACTTCGCCTCCAGTCCCTTTGCCTGGGTCATCTTCCATTTAGTGCACAACCTCAAGTGGGTAGGTACCGCCGTACTGGTGGCCTGCACCCTCGGTTTGGCCGTCTATAACCGGAGACGCATCCTGATGGGCAAGTAAGCAACCAACTGATTGACAATCATAACTAAAACAAAATAACAATGAACAAGATTCTGACAACTGTTGTCGCGGGCTTCCTGGCTCTTTCTGCCAACGCCCAAGTGAACTACCGGATGGTGACGGCCTGTCATCCCGATGATGTACGCCATTACGACACGGAGCGTCTCCGCAAGAGCTTCCTGATGGAGAAGGTCATGGTGAACGATGAGATCAACGTCACCTACGCCATGTACGACCGCTTCATTTTCGGAGGGGCCGTGCCCGTTACCAAGACCCTGAAACTGGAGACCATCGACCCGCTCAAGGCTCCCTTCTTCCTCTTCAACCGGGAACTGGGTGTCATCAATGTGGGCGGTGCCGGCATCGTCACGGTCGATGGCAAGGACTATGAGCTGAACTTCCGCGAAGCCCTCTACGTGGGACGTGGCAAGAAGGACGTGACCTTCCGCAGCAAGGATGCAAAGCAACCTGCCAAGTTCTACATCAACTCCGCCATCGCGCACAAGGAGTACAAGACCCAGCTCATCACCATCGATGGGCGCAAGGGTTCCATCAAGGCCAAGTCCATCGCCACCGGTAAGCTGGAAGAGAGCAACGACCGCGTCATCAACCAGCTCATTGTCAACAATGTGCTGGAGGAAGGCCCGTGCCAGCTCCAGATGGGACTGACCGAACTGAAGCCCGGCAGCGTGTGGAACACTATGCCTGCCCACACCCACAGCCGCCGCATGGAGGCCTACTTCTACTTCAATGTGCCCGAAGGCAACATGATTTGCCACCTGATGGGCGAGCCCCAGCAGGAACGCCTCGTATGGTTGGCCAATGAGCAGGCCATCGTGTCGCCCGAATGGTCCATCCACGCCGCCGCAGGTACCAGCAACTACATGTTCATCTGGGGCATGGCCGGCGAGAACCTGGACTACAACGACAAGGACAACATCCCCTATACCGAGATGCGATAACCCACTTCCTCCGGTTCCGGCCGTCCGGGGCCGGAGGAAACCCTATTACCTACCTATTTACTTACCTATTTTACTTACATGACAACTATCAAGAACCCCGGCGGGAAAATGACGAATTTCCGCTGGATTATCTGCGGAATGCTCTTTTTCGCCACCACCGTCAACTACCTGGACCGTCAGGTCCTGTCACTCACCTGGAAAGATTTCATCGCGCCCGAGTTCCACTGGACGGACGCGCATTACGGCTACATCACCGCCATCTTCTCCATTGTCTATGCCTTGGCCAACCTCTTTGCCGGCCGCTTTGTCGATTGGCTGGGCAGCAAGAAGGGTTACCTTTGGGCCATCGGCGTATGGTCGCTGGGTGCCTGTCTGCACGCCCTCTGTGGCTGGGCCACTGAGCACACCGTGGGGGTGGCCGACGTGGCTACCATGATTCAGGCCACCGGCGACACGGCTTCCCTCATCGCCATCACCAGTGTCTATTACTTCATCGCCGCCCGTATCGTGCTGGGAGCCGGTGAGGCGGGCAACTTCCCTGCCGCCATCAAGGTGACGGCCGAATACTTCCCCAAGCGCGACCGTGCCTTTGCCACCTCCATCTTCAACGCAGGAGCGACCATCGGTGCCCTGATCGCTCCCGTCTGCATCCCTACGCTGGCCAAGTACTTCAAGAACGCCGGCATCGGCAACGGTTGGGAAATGGCCTTCATCGTCATTGGTGCCCTGGGCTTTGTCTGGATGGGCCTCTGGCTCTTTGTCTATAAGAAACCCGAAGAGAACCGCGGCGTGAACGCTGCCGAACTGGCGTATATCCACCAGGATGACGCTGCCGCCGTGGCCGAGCAGCCCGAGGCAAAGCCGGAAAAGAAGCTCTCCATCCTGCAGTGTCTCTCTTACCGTCAGGCCTGGGCCGTCATCATGGGTAAGTTCCTCACCGATGGTGTATGGTGGTTCTTCCTCTTCTGGACACCTGCCTACATCTCCGACGTGTACGGCTTCTCCTCCGACACCGGTACGGCTCAGCTGCTCATCTTTGTGCTCTACGCCATCACGATGCTTTCCATCTATGGCGGCAAGCTGCCGACCATCATCATCAACCGTACGGGCAAGGACCCCTACGCCTCTCGCATGAAGGCGATGTTCATCTTCTCGCTCTTCCCCTTGCTGGCCCTCTTCGCCCAGCCGCTCGGTGCCTATTCCTACTGGTTCCCCATCATCATCATCGGTATTGCCGGTGCGGCGCACCAGTCCTGGTCGGCCAACATCTACACGGTGGGCAGTGACATGTTCCCCAAGAGCGCAGTGGCCACGATTATCGGTATTGGTGGCATGGCGGGCGGTGTAGGCTCGTTCCTCATCAACATGGGTTCCGGCCTGCTGTTCGATTACGCCGCCAAGAGCCAGATGGCTTTCATGGGTTTCCAGGGCAAGGAAGCCGGTTACTTCATCATCTTCTGCATCTGTGCCGTGGCTTATCTGCTGGCCTGGTGTGTGATGAAGACCCTCGTGCCGAAGTACAAAGTCATCGAGGTCTAAGTCCACAGGCTTTCCGGAACTTCCGGTGACGCTTCGTCACTCATCGCTTCGACCGCCGTTTAAACCCTGTTCAAACGGCGGTCGAACGCTGTTTGAACAGGGACAGTTCTTCGGGGTGTCCGCCGTTATGCTTGGAGGCTTTTCACCTTGCATACCCATTGTTTTCCTGATATAGTCCTTCTGTTACACCTTTAGAGTCAAATGGGTTGTTAGTAGTTGCTGGCGCAAATGTTGCGCATCTCTGTCAGAAATCCAAGATTGATGCTGATTTTTGCAGGTATTACCGATGGTCAGAGTGCCAAGGAACGGATATAATCGCTATCTTTGCCCAGTCAATTATGAACCAATGAAAACAGATAGACAATGGAACTGACCGATTCTTCACTGTGGACGGTGGCTGCCGGACTGGGCGGCTCGTCCTTGTTGGGTTCCGTGCTGGGACTGCTCGTGAAACGCATTCCCCACCGATGGAACGATATTTTCCTGGGTTTCTGCGCCGGCATGATGCTGGCCGCTTCGTTGATGTGCCTGCTGGCGCCTGCCATTGAGATGGTGCCCGTTAGCGGAAGCTGGCAAGTGGTGCTGGGTGTGGCGGCGGGAGTGGCACTGATTGCGTTGCTGGATGCCTTTACACCGCATTTGCACCACCTGACAGGCATTGACCAAGAACGGCACAGGGGCAACGCCTCGGTGGACCGCATCTTGCTGTTCGTGCTGGCCATCGCCATCCACAAGCTGCCGGAAGGACTGGCCACGGGCATCGTGTTCGACGCGGAGAACCTGCAGAACAGCTATACCGTGGCGCTGACCATCGCCCTGCAGAACATTCCCGAGGGCATGGTGGTGGTGACACCGCTGCTCATGGTGGGCGTGAAGCTGGGCCGGGTGATGGCCGTATCACTCTCCATCGCCTTGCTGGAAGTGGCAGGCGTGGTGCTGGGATGCTGGATAGGCGACCTCTCTTCCTTGCTGCTGCCGGCGTTGACGGCCTTGGCAGGCGGCGCGATGCTCTATGTCATCAGCGACGAGATGATTCCCGAAACTCATGCGCACGGGTATGAGAAACCCGCCACTTGCGCCTTGGTGGCAGGGGTCGTGGCGATGCTTTTTGTCGAGAAAATGATGTAATAACAGAATTTTCATGTTTTTAAATAGGAATATTTGGCGAGAAATGCGTAACTTTGTGCCCAAATATTAAATAACGAATACAGATGTCAGAGTTGAAGCAAATTAAAACCGCATTGATTTCCGTTTTCTATAAGGACGGACTGAATGAAATTCTCCGCGAGTTGAACGCGAACGGCGTAGAATTCCTGTCAACCGGCGGCACCCGCCATTTCATTGAAGAAGAGGGCTATGCGTGCCAGGCCGTGGAAGATGTCACCACGTATCCTTCCATTTTGGGAGGTCGTGTAAAGACGCTTCACCCTAAGATTTTCGGAGGCATCCTGTGCCGTCGTGACCTGGAAGGAGACATGGCGCAGACCGCCCAATACGATATCAAACCCATTGACTTGGTGATTGTGGACTTGTACCCCTTCGAGGAGACCGTGGCTTCGGGCGCGTCGGAGGCAGACATTATCGAGAAGATTGACATAGGCGGCATCTCGCTCATCCGCGCGGCTGCCAAGAACTTTAAGGATGTGGTCATTATCTCGGGCCGCGACCAGTACGCTGATTTCTGCGAGACACTGAAGCAGAACGGTAACGCTGGCACGACGCTGGCACAGCGCCGTAAGTGGGCGACCGAGGCGTTCGACCGCACCAACCACTACGATACCGCCATCTGGAAGTATTTCGACGAGACGGCTGCAGAATAATACCTACCTATACTTAAACAGGAACTAGATGGGAATTTTTTCTTTTACCCAAGAGATTGCCATGGACTTGGGGACGGCCAACACCATCATCATGAGCAATGACAAGATTGTGGTGGACGAACCTTCGGTGGTGGCCTTGGACCGGCGGACGGACAAGATGATTGCGGTGGGTGAACGGGCCAAACTCATGTATGAGAAGGAGAACCCGAACATCCGCACGGTACGTCCCTTGCGCGATGGCGTGATTGCCGACTTCAATGCCTGCGAGCAGATGATGCGGGGGCTGATCAAGAAGGTGAATCCGGGACGGCGGCTGTTCACTCCCTCGTTGCGCATGGTCATCGGCGTACCTTCGGGCTCGACGGAAGTGGAGCTGCGTGCGGTGCGCGACAGTGCGGAACATGCGGGCGGACGGGATGTCTATCTGCTTTTTGAGCCGATGGCGGCTGCTATCGGTATCGGACTGGACGTGGAGGCGCCGGAAGGAAACATGATTGTGGATATAGGTGGCGGTTCGACGGAAATCGCGGTCATCTCCTTGGGAGGTATCGTGTCGAACAACTCTATCCGTATCGCAGGCGATGACCTGACGGCGGATATCCAGGAGTACATGAGCCGCCAGCACAATGTGAAGGTGAGCGAGCGTATGGCGGAGCGCATCAAGATTCATGTCGGGGCCGCCCTGACGGACTTGGGCGATGACGCGCCGGAAGACTATATCGTGCGTGGACCGAACCGTATCACGGCGTTGCCGATGGAGGTGCCGGTGTGCTACCAGGAAATCGCGCACTGCTTGGAGAAGAGCATCGCGAAGATAGAGACGGCGGTGCTGAACGCCTTGGAGAACACGCCGCCCGAACTGTATGCGGACATCGTGAGCAACGGTATCTACCTCGCTGGCGGCGGTGCCTTGCTGAGAGGCTTGGACAAGCGCCTGACGGACAAGATAAACATTCCTTTCCACGTGGCGGAGGATCCGCTGCTGAGCGTGGCCAAGGGTACGGGTATCGCACTGAAGAATGTGGACCGCTTCACGTTTCTCATGCGGTAACGGAAGTGTCGCAATTGTAGAACCTGTCCATGACAGGTGACAAATCAGGGCTTGTGCGAAAGGCAGGTCCTGATTTGTAGTTTCTGATTTGTAAAGAGGAGAACTATGCGCAATCTTATCAACTTTCTGCTGAAATACAACTATTGGCTGCTGTTCTTCCTGCTGCAGGCTGCCAGCTTCCTCCTGCTGTTCCGTTTCAACAGCTATCAGGGAAGCGTGTTCTTCACGTCGGCCAACTATGTGTCGGGCATCGTGTACGGATGGACTTCCAGCGTGAGCGAGTATTTCGGGCTGCGGAGCCTGAACAGCGACCTGGTGCGGCGCAACGTGGCGTTGGAAATCGAGGTGGAACGCTTGAGCAAGGAGTTGGCGCACTATAAGGCGGACACCCTGGCGGAGAGTCGGTTACGGACAAATGCTCCGGGAAACTACCGAATCTATGACGCGAGGGTCATCAACAACAGCATCGTCCGGACGGACAACTACATCACCCTGGACCGAGGGACGGCGGACAGTATCCGGCCGGAGATGGGCGTGGTGTGCGGCAATGGGGTGGTGGGCATTGTCTATAAGACTTCGGCCCACTATTCGGTGGTGCTGTCGGTGCTGAACTCGAAGAGCAGCATCAGCTGCAAGATCAAGCGGACCGACTATTTCGGTTCCTTGTACTGGGACGGAGGCTCGTCGCGGTACGCCTACGTGAAGGACATGCCCCGTCATTCGGAGTTCGAGCTGGGCGACACGGTCATCACCAGCGGTCATAGTGCTGTCTTCCCGGAGGGGATTCCCATCGGGGTGGTGGATGACATGGCCGACAGCCACGACGGACTGTCGTATAAGCTGAAGGTGAGGCTGTTCACCGACTTCGCCCGCCTGAGTGACGTAAGGGTCATCTCTTCCGCAGGGTTGGAAGAACGTACGGAACTGGAAGACAGTGCGCTTCCGCAAAAGAAGAACTAGTAGTGACATCATTCAACTGTTCACAAACATGCAAGCAATCTACCGTTTAGGATGGTTCGTGGGACTGTTGCTCGTCCAGGTGCTGGTGCTGAACCACATCCATGTGGGCGAGTATGCCACGCCTTTCCTTTATACTTATTTCCTGCTGATCCTGGATGCCGACACCTCACGGGCCAAGATGTTGCTGTGGGGCTTCCTGCTGGGACTGCTCATTGACATTTTCGGCAACACACCGGGACTGAACGCTTCGGCCGCCACCTTCCTGGCACTGGTGCGCAATCCCTTGTTGCGCTCGCAGACGATGCGTGATGTGGCCGATGACTTCACGCCCTCGGTGCGTACGATGGGCTTCTCGCCCTTCGCGCGGTATGTGGTGGCAGGGGTTTTTCTGCACATCTTGTTCTTGCAGTTGCTGGACGCTTTCTCGTTCGCGCGGTGGATGCCATTGCTGTGGAAGGTGCTGACCGATACGGCCGCTACGTTGGTGTGTGTCGCGGGTGTTGAAATGATGAGGAGGAAACGGTAGTGGAACGGGATTATCAGTTGTCGAAGCGTCGTTACGTCATCGCCGCAGCGGTGCTGCTGGTGGTGGCACTGTATATCCTGCGGCTGTTCGCGTTGCAGATTCTGAACGATGACTACAAGAAGAATGCGGACAGTAACGCTTTCCTGCGCAAGGTGCAGTATCCCAGCCGGGGCGTGATGTACGACCGGACGGGCAAGCTGTTGGTCTATAACCAGCCGGCCTATGACATTACGGTGGTGATGAAGGAGGTGGGAACCCTGGACACGCTGGACCTGGCCCGTACCTTGAACCTGCCGATAGATTACCTGCGCCGGCGTTTCCGGGACATGCGCGACCGCCGGCTCAACCCCGGATATTCGCCCTATACCAACCAGGTGCTGCTGACCCAGCTTTCCGCCGAAGAGTGTGGGTCGTTCCAGGAGAAGCTGTTCAAGTTTCCAGGGTTTTACATCCAGCGGCGCACCATCCGGCAGTACAATTACGAGGCGGGGGCGCACATCTTGGGCGACATCGGAGAGGTGTCGAAAGGGGACATCGAGAAAGACGATTATTACCAGCAGGGCGACTTTATCGGGAACCTGGGTGTGGAACGTTCGTACGAGGAATACCTGCGGGGCGAGAAAGGGGTGGAAATCCTGCTCCGCGACGCACACGGACGCATACAGGGACATTACATGGACGGGAAACTGGACAAGGACGCGGTGCCGGGCAAGAACCTGACGCTGAGCCTTGACATCGAGACCCAGCGGTTGGGGGAACGGCTGCTGGAAGGGAAAATCGGCAGTATCGTGGCCATCGAGCCGTCCACGGGCGAAGTGCTCTGCATGGTCTCCTCGCCTACGTACGACCCCCGCATCATGGTGGGGCGCAGCCGAGGCAAGAGCCATTTGCGGCTGGCCGCTGATCCTTGGAAGCCGCTGTTGAACCGGGCCATCATGGGTGCCTATCCGCCCGGTTCCACCTTTAAGACCACCCAGGGACTGACCTTCCTGCAGGAAGGCATCATCAACCCGGGCACCACCTATCCCTGCTTCGGCGGATTCATCTACAAGGGGTTGCGTGTGGGCTGTCACGGGCATCCATCGCCGCTCCCATTGGTGCCGGCCATCGCCACCTCGTGCAACGGCTATTTCTGCTGGGGCTTGTATTACATGATTGGGGCACGCTCGAAATACGGCAGTGTGCAGAACGCCATGAACACGTGGCGGGACTATATGGTATCCATGGGCTTCGGCTATCCGTTGGGGATTGACCTGCCGGGCGAGAAACGGGGCATGATTCCGAACGCTTCCTTCTACGACAAGGCCTACCGGGGCTCGTGGAACGGACTGACCATCATCAGTATCGCCATCGGACAGGGAGAGGTGACCGCCACGCCGCTGCAGATTGCCAACCTCGGCGCGACCATCGCTAACCGGGGGTATTTCATCACTCCCCATGTGGTCAAGGAGATAGAAGACTGTCCGCTCGACACGCTGTACCGTGAGCGGCGCTACACGAAGGTGGACCGCCAGTACTACGAGACGGTGGTGCAGGGGATGCGGGCGGCGGTGCTGGGCGGCACATGCCGGGGCGCCAACCTGCCGGACATCGAGGTGTGTGGCAAGACGGGTACGGCACAGAACCGCGGCAAGGACCATTCGGCCTTCATGGGCTTCGCGCCGATGAATGACCCGAAGATTGCCGTGGCGGTCTATGTGGAGAACGGCGGCTGGGGGGCCACCTACGGGGTGCCCATCGGCAAGCTGATTATGGAGCAGTACCTCAAGGGCAAGCTTTCGCCCGAAGACGAGGTGCTGGCAACTGACATTCAAAACAGGAGGATTGACTATGGCATACACGAAAGATAGTACGGTATGGAAGAACGTGGACTGGTGGACCATCGCACTGTATGTCGTGCTGGTGACGTGCGGCTGGTTCAGCATCTGTGGGGCCAGTTACGACTATGGGGACCCCGATTTCCTGGACTTCGGCACCCGTGCGGGTCGTCAGTTAGCGTGGATCGGCTGTTCCGCCGGACTAGGCTTTGTCCTGCTGATGCTGGAGGACCGCCTCTACGATACGTATGCGTACCTGCTGTATGGCATCCTGTTGCTGTTGCTGTTCGGTACCATCTTCAATCCTCATGAAATCAAGGGCTCCCGTTCGTGGATTGTGCTGGGCCCCGTCAGCCTACAGCCTGCGGAGTTCGCCAAGTTCGCCACCGCGCTGGCGTTGGCCAAGTTCATGGGCGAATATACCTTTACCCTTTCGCGCTACCGGCACATGCTGGCGTGTCTGCTGCTGTTTCTGTTGCCGATGGTGCTCATTGTCTGCCAGAAGGAGACGGGGTCTGCACTCGTCTATCTGTCTTTTTTCTTGGTGCTCTACCGGGAGGGAATGACCGGTTCGGTGTTGTTTGCCGGCATCTGCATGGTCATCTACTTCATTGTAGGCATCCGTTTCAGCGCCGACCTGATGGCCGACGGCTGCACCTCTTGGGGCGAGTTCTCGGTATTGGCCCTTATCCTGCTGTTCTCCACGTTGCTGCTGGGGACCTATTGCGACAACCAGAAGGCGGTGAGGCACCTGCTCTCGGTGGGTGGCGGACTGATGCTGCTCTCGCTGCTGTTCTCGTTGTATGTCATCCCGTTCGACGTGACCGTGGTGCAGGCCCTGGTATGCGGGGCGATGGTCGTCTATCTGCTCTACCTGTTCTTGCGGGAGCGGTTGGTCAATTACTTGTACATCCTGCTGTTCGCCGTGGGCTCCGTGGGCTTTTTCCAATCGGCGGACTATGTGTTCAATGAAGTGCTGGAACCTCACCAGCAGATACGTATCAAGGTGTTGCTGGGTATGGAGGATGACCCGACGGGGGCGGGTTACAACGTGAACCAAAGCAAGATTGCCATTGGGTCGGGCGGCTTTTGGGGCAAGGGATTCCTGAACGGCACCCAGACGAAGCTGAAGTATGTGCCCGAGCAGGACACCGACTTCATCTTCTGTACGGTGGGGGAGGAGCAAGGATTTGTAGGAGCGAGTGCGGTCCTGCTCCTGTTCGCCGTCCTGATTCTACGGTTAGTCTGGCTGGCGGAGCGGCAGACGACCCGTTTCGGGCGGGTCTATGGGTATTCGGTGCTCAGTATCTTCTTCTTCCATTTGTTTGTCAACGTAGGGATGGTACTGGGCATCACGCCGGTCATCGGCATCCCGCTGCCCTTCTTCAGCTATGGCGGCTCATCGCTGTGGGGTTTCACCATCCTGTTGTTTGTCTTCCTGCGGATTGACGCGGGACGGGAAGGCTGACAGACGCAGGCCGATGTTGGTGATTCCGGGCAACAGCCGGTCGCGCATCAGCTGCACGACGCGCAGCAGCGTGTCTCCCGGTGCTGGAGCGAAGGGCACGCTCTCGGAAACACATTGGAAGCTGCTGCCCGACATGCCAGTGCCCCTCCAGCGCCCGGACGTGTCGGCGAGCCGAAGCTGGAGGGTGTCTGTATGTCCTTGCGGACGGAGGACACCTATCCAGATGTTCTGGTAGGGATAGTCCTCCGTATGCTTGACACCAACTTCCAACCGGTAGGAGATGCTGTCCGTCAGGGACGGCAGCCGGAACTCCAGCGTGTCTTCCTGTGCCCATCCCCGGACACCGGTCGGCAGATACTGGTGGAAGAGGGTGTCCGTTTGGCAGGCAGCGCAGAGCAGGAGCATCCCACATCCGAAAGCAGTCCGTCTGTTCATGCGTTTCCTTCCTGTTTTTCGGCCGGTTTCTTCTCCGGCGCGGGCTTCTTTTCCGGTACAGGTTTGCTTTCCGGCATAGGTTTCTTTTCCGGTGCGGGTCTGTTCTCTACCGGTTTGTCCTCGGTCGGCTTTTTCTCAGGCATCGGCTTGTTGTTGGCCGGCCGTCGGTCGCCTTCCTTGCGTCGTGGAGGCTTCTGTCCCCCTTTGCCGTTGGCGTTCTGCGCCGGTTGTCCGCCCTTGTTGGCGTTTTGCGGCTGCTGTCCCTTGCCGTGTCCGTTCCGTTTCTTTTCCCCGGCTTCCTTGTTGGGGACGTCCGGCTTGACGGCGGCGGCTTTCTTCTTTTTCTTGTTGCGGTTGCGGCTCTTGTCGAAGCGGGTCAGGCTTTCCTGTTCCACCAAGTCCAGGGGCCGTTCCTCGTGCGGGCGCGTGCCGTCCTCCTGCAGCCGTTCCGGTTTTTCGCCGCGTCGGTTCATGTTGATGATCTCGAACGCCCTTCGGGCCGTGATGGTCGTCTCGTTCGAGAGGAAGTTCTTGTCGGTGGAGTAGGTGATGGTGCCCTTGAGGATGTCGGCCTTGAAATAGAAGAAAGTATTATCGAGCGTCTCCAGCGTGATTTCCTTGCTGGGCAGCCGTTTTTGGCATTCCACGTAAGCGTCCACCTCGTAGTTGAGGCAGCACTTCAGCTTGGCGCACTGTCCCGCCAGTTTCTGCGGATTGAGCGAGATGTCCTGGAAGCGGGCGGCGCTGGTGGAGACGGACACAAAGTTGGTCATCCAGGTGGCGCAGCACAGCTCTCGTCCGCAGGGGCCGATACCGCCGATGCGCCCCGCTTCCTGCCGGGCACCGATCTGTTTCATCTCGATGCGCACGCGGAATGTCTCCGCCAGCACCTTGATGAGCTGCCGGAAGTCCACCCGTTCGTCGGCGATGTAATAGAAGATGGCCTTGTTGCCGTCGCCTTGGTATTCCACGTCACCGATTTTCATCTGCAGGCCCAGGTTGGCCGCTATCTGGCGGGAGCGAATCATAGTGTCGTGCTCGCGCGCCTTGGCCTCGTGGTACTTGTCCATGTCCACCTGTTTCACCTTCCGGTACACGCGCCGTATCTCGGCATCGGGTTTGAGGTTGGCCTTGCGCATCTGCAAGGGCACTAACCGTCCGGTCAGCGTCACCGTACCGATGTCATGTCCGGGACTGGCTTCTACGGCCACGATGTCCCCTTTCTCCAAGGGTAGGTGGTTGCTGTTCTTGTAATAGCCTTTGCGCGTATTCTTGAACTGTACCTCGACCATATCCTCCTCGTTGGCGTTTCCGGGGACATCGGCGAGCCAGTCGTACGTATTCAGTTTGTTGTCTTGACGGCCGCAGCCTCTGCAGCACAGTCTGCCGCTGCCGTTCTTCAGTAGGTAGTTGCTCATATATGTATTTATCTCCTGATTAATAACACTATCATCTTCAGCGCGAGGTCGAAGAACACCATCTTGGGGTTCACGTTCTGCTCGATGTGCTGTTGCGCCAGTTCCAGTTCGCGGGCGATTTCCGTCACGTTCCACGTATTCACGAACGGCGCGAAGCGGTCGGTGAACTGTGCCTCCTGGGTGTTCATGGCGTTGAGGGCCGGCTGCTGGAAGTTGCGGATGAAGCTTTCGCGTGTCATCCGCTGGCAGTATTCCAGAAAACTCTTCTGCTTTTCGCGTCCCAGTGTCGCCACCTCTTCCGACCATTCCTTCATCTCCTTCAGCCGGCGGGCGTAGGAGAGTCGCATCATTCGGGTGAAAAGGTCGAAGAACAGGGCGTTCTCGTCGCCTCGCTTCAGTTCCTGCAGGGCCAGCAGCAAGTCGCCGTGGGCGCGTACCGCCAATTGGCGGGCGTCACCCGGTGGCAGCTGGTAACGCCGTTGGAGGGTGTCCGCGATGTCGTCGGCCGTGAGAGGCGGCACGATGACCGTCTGTGTACGGCTGCGGATGGTGCCCAGCACCGCTTCCGGCTCTTCGCTGACCAACAGGAAAACGGTTCCCGAAGGCGGTTCCTCCAACAGCTTCAGCAGCTTGTTGGCGGCTTCGGCGTTCATCTTCTCGGGCAGCCAGACCAGCATGACCTGCCGGTCGCCCATGTGGGGCTTGTAGGCCAGCTTGCGTTGGATCTCGTCCGTTTCCTTCGTGAAAATCTGTGCCTGCTTGTTTTGCGCGTTTAGCGTATCGAGCCAGGTAGGCAGGTCGATGTAGCCGCCCGTCTTCAGCAGCATCTGCCGCCAGCTGTCGATGAAGTCATCGCACACCACGTCGCGTCCCGGCTTCAGCTTCACCACCGGGAAGGCGAAATGGATGTCGGGGTGCATGAAGCGGTTGAAGGCCCTGCACGACGGGCAGTCCCCGCAGGCGTCCTCCGGTTGCGGGTTGGCGCAGCACAGGTAGCGGGCCAAAGCGAGGGCGAGCGGCATCTTTCCGTTTCCCTTGGGCCCGCTCAGGAGCAGGGCGTGGGGCATACGTCCGGAGGCAGCCATGGCCAGCAGCTGCCGTCGGGCATGGGGCTGGCCCACTACATCGTTGAAGAAGGCGGTCATCTTGCGCTGTACTTTTTGGATGGTTTCACACTTCCTGCAAAAGTAGGAAAAATAATGGAAACGCGCGGCATTGCTGGCGGTTTATTTCGTGGGGAAGACCGGAATCATAGAAAAAGTACCCCGAAAATTGTCCACGTGGATAATCTTGATAGTGAAATGGACAATCTGATAAGCCGTTCACACCCGTTTTTACCAATTTTGCGGCGGTTTTTCTTGCGTGACGGCATGACCGAGGCCGAGAAGGACAAGCTGGCCAGTGCCGGTGCCGACATGAGCAAGTACCTGCCCGAAGGCAACGAGGCCCGCATCAGGGCGGCCTACGAGCACCGCGACCCGCGACTGACGGCCACCATCATCACACCGTATGCCGAGTACCACGGCGCCAACAACTCCAGCGAGTTCACCTACACGCTGCGTTGGCCCTACCGGGGATTCGACACGGCAGACCCGTTCGACCTGAAGACCGACACGAACAACCGTTTTTATTATCTGTTCCGTAAGTTCGTGGCGGAGGGTGCTTCGGAAATCCCGAACCGTAAGTACTCGCCGATTGACGTGCCGCTCTTGCGATTAGGAGCATCCTGGAGGGGTTATGCGGGTTTTTGCAGACCCCTCCTTTTGCCGTTGCTGCGAAAGTGCCTATCTTTGTGCGTATAGAACTAACCTAACCTTTTATTAATAGAATGTTGATGAGACACTTGATGATGCTTTGTTGGTTGGCCTTGGCGGCTTCGCTCTCCGCGAAGGGCGTCAAGGCCGCCATTGACTGGCCGTCCTTCCTCGGCCGGCAGGACATGACGTGGGAGGTCTTGCCCGAACACTGGTACGAGGCCGCCTACATGGGCAATGGCGAGCAGGGCTTTGGCTGGGAATGGGTGCCGGCTCCTGCGGAGAGTCCCCGTTACCTGTATGCCCAGACCCGTCCGGGCAGTTGGATTAAAGGACAGATTCCCAAGGACTATCCCCTGAATCCCGCTCCCGAGCGGTCGCCCGGCCTGTCCGTGCAGCGGCTGCAGGCCGGCGGCGCGACGGCGGTGGCCTGGAAAGAAGAGCCGGGACGGGATGGACGGCGCGACTGGTGGCTGACGGTGACGCCCGCCTGCCCCGAGGCGGATGCCGCCGGACAGGCACTGCGGAACGTGGAGGCGGCGGCCCGGAAAGGCGCGCGGCAGTTGCTGAAGACCCACCGCCGCTGGTGGCACGCCTATTATCCTGCCAGCTTCCTCACCCTGCCCGACGGCGTGAAGGAGAACTTCTACTGGATCCAGCTCTACAAGCTGGCCTGCGCCACCCGGGCCGACCTCGCCCTGTTGCGCTGGGGGTGCCAGACCTTGTTGGACATCACCCGCCGGCTCTCCATTGACGACGAGCTGTCCTCCCGTTGGCAGGAAGTGCTCGACCGGCTGACCCCTTACCCCTTGGACGGCGACAACGGACTGGCCATCGGCCGGAACGTGCCTTACGCCTTCTCCCACCGGCACTACTCCCACCTGCTGTCCGCCTATCCGCTGTACCTGCTGAACAAGGAGCGTCCCGATGACATCGCGCTCATCGAGCGTTCGTTGGCCTACTGGCAGGGCAAGGACGGTGCCCATCAGGGCTATTCCTGCACAGGCGCTTCCTCCCTGTCGTCCGCCTTGGGCAAGGGGAACGACGCGCTGGCCTATCTCGACAAGCTGTTCACCTCCTTCCTCTCGGTCAATACCTTGTACCGCGAGTCGGGACCGGTCATCGAGACCCCCTTGTCGGCGGCGCAGTTCATCCACGACATGCTCCTCCAGAGCTGGGGCGGGAAGCTCCGTGTGTTTCCTGTCGTGCCCGATGCCTGGGCGGAGGTCGCCTACCAGGACTGGCGGGCGGAGGGAGCCTTTTTGGTGACTGCCTCACGGCGGGCAGGACGAACCGAGTTCGCAGCTGTCCGCAGCTTGGCGGGCGAGCCGTGCGTGGTCGTGACGGACATGGAGCGTCCCGTGTTCGAGGGCAAGCGTTCGTTCCGTGTCGAACAAGTGGCCGACGGCACGTACCGCATCGACCTGCGGAAAGGAGAAGAGGTGCTGATACACCCCGAGGGAGCGAAGGGACCTTGGGTGGTGCGTCCCTTGGAGCACGGGGTACGGAATGCCTTTGGCAAGAAAGCCCGGAATGAATAAGAATGAATAATTAATAATGAATAAAGAATATGAGAAAGAATGTATTGTTGCTGGTAGGGCTTCTGTTGGGAAGCCTTGCCCCGGCTGTCTTCGCAGCCAACCCCCGTGCCGCTCATGTGGTCTATATCGGACTCGACGGCTGGGGATCTTATAGTTGTGGAACGTGCCGATATGCCGGTCGTCAAGTCGTTCATGCAGAAAGGATGCTACACGCTCCAGAAGCGGGCTGTCCTTCCTTCGTCGAGTGCGGTCAACTGGGCCTCCATGTTCATGGGGGCGGGTCCGGAGCTCCACGGCTACACGGAATGGGGGTCGCGTACGCCGGAACTGCCCTCGCGGGTGGTGCTGAAGCACAACATTTTCCCCACCATCTTCCAGTTGCTGCGCGATGGGCATCCCACAGCCGAAATCGGCGTGCTGAGCGAGTGGGACGGCATCAAGTACTTGGTGGACACGCTTTCGACGAGCTACCATGCCGTGGCTCCCGATTACAACAAGTACCCCACGGCCCTCTGCGAGATGGCCGAACAGTACATTCGCGAGAAGAAGCCGCAGTTGGTGGCCGTCTGCTTCGATAATCCCGACCACGTCGGACACCAGGAAGGGCACGACACCCCCGCTTATTATGCCAAGCTGAAGGAACTCGACGGTTACATTGCCCGCATTGTCCGGGCGGTGGAGGAGGCCGGCATGCTGAAGGAAACCATCTTCATCATCACCTCTGACCATGGCGGCATCCAGAAAGGACATGGCGGCAAGAAGCCCGAGGAGATAGAGACCCCGTTCATCATCGCCGGCAAGGGCATCCGCGAGGGGGTGGAGCTGACCGAAAGCATCGCCCAGTACGATGTGGCGGCCACGATGGCTGCCATCTTCCGGCTGCGCCAGCCACAGGTGTGGACAGGCCGTCCGATCATGAGTGTATTCAAGTAATCGCAACAATCGTAACCTATGATAATCGTACCAAACATGAAAAAACTGATTGCAGGAATCGGCTTCCTTTGCTGGGGAGCCGGGTGGGCGGGCTGTAGCAGCCAGCCTGCCGAGGAACCGATGGAAGCAGTGGTGGAACGGGGGCTGGAACGGGCCGCCCGCCAGTCGCTGCAGATGGCCAAAGAGTTGGAAGACCAGGAAGGAAAGCTGCCCAAGTCCATCAATGACGGGAAGTTGGAGACCAGCGGCTACAGCTGGTGGTGCAGTGGCTTTTTCCCCGGAGAGCTGTGGTACCTCTACGAGGCCACCTCAGACCCCGAACTGAAGGCCTACGCGGAACAGTTCACCGAGCGTTTGGAGCCGGTGAAGGACATCACCTACAGCCACGATGTGGGCTTTATGCTGAACTGCAGCTACGGCAACGGGTGGCGGCTGACGCACAACGAGGCCTACCGTGACGTGATGCTGCAGGGCGCGCGTTCGTTGGCGACCCGTTACAACGAGCGGGTGGGGCTTATCCGCTCGTGGGACTTCAACCGCGACAAGTGGCAGTACCCGGTCATCATCGACAACATGATGAACCTGGAGTTCCTCATCTGGGCGTCCCGCGAAGGGAACGAGCCGCGCTACTTCAACATGGCGGTGTCTCATGCCGACAAGACGATGGAGAACCATTTCCGTCCGGACTACAGCTGTTACCACGTGGTGTCTTACGACACCCTGACCGCTGTTCCTCACGTCAAGCAGACCCATCAGGGTTATGCCGACTCGTCGGCTTGGGCGAGGGGACAGGCCTGGGCTTTGTACGGCTATACCATGATGTACCGCGACACGCAGCGGGAGGCCTACCTGCGTCAGGCGTGTCAGGTGGCCCGTTACCTGATGGGGCATCCCCGTATGCCCGAGGACAAGGTGCCTTACTGGGATTTCGACGACCCGAAGATTCCGGACGTTCCGCGTGACGCTTCCGCCGCCGCTATCATGGCTTCGGCACTGATTGACCTTTCCCAACTGACGGACAAGGAGTTCGGGCAGCAGTGCTTGGACTTCGCCGAACACCAGTTGCGGTCGCTCACTTCGCCGGCCTATCTTGCCGAGCCGGGCACCAACTGCCATTTCGTGCTGATGCACTGCACGGGGCATCTGCCGGGCAACAGCGAGGTGGATGTGCCGCTCAGCTATGCGGACTATTATTACGTAGAGGCACTGCTGCGCTGGAAGAAACTGAAGGCAGTGGATAAATGATGATAGGAGATGAAAAACCAAGTAGTAATGTTGTGTTGGCTGCTGCTGTCTGCATGCAACCTTCACGCCCAGGCCCTCCGGTTCAATGCGGAGGGAAAATTCAAGATTGTCCAGTTCACCGATGTGCACTACATCCATCAGGATGCCCGTTCGGCCGTCTCGTTGGCCTGTATCAACGAGGTGCTGGAGGCGGAGTGTCCCGACTTGGTGGTCTTCACCGGCGACCTGATATACGGGAAGCCCGCTGAGGAAAGCCTGCGGACGGTGCTCGACGCGGTGGAGCTGCGGGGAATCCCTTTTGCCGTGACCTTCGGCAACCACGATGACGAGCAAGGACAGAGCCGTGAACAGCTGCTGGAGGTGGTTCGCACCTATCCCCACAGCCTGACTGCGACCACGGAAGGCATTTCGGGAGTCACCAACTATGTGCTGCCCGTGCTGTCGTCCGATGGCAGCCGTACCGCCGAGGCCCTCTATGTCTTCGACTCCCGTTCCTATTCGCGCGTGCCGGGAGTGGGCGGGTACGACTACATCGCCTTCGACCAGGTGGGGTGGTATCGTGAGAACAGCCTTCGGCTGACGGCGGCCCATGGAGGCCGGCCTGTCCCGTCGCTGGCCTTCTTCCACATCCCTTTGCCCGAATACAACCAAGCGGCATCGGCGGAAACGGCGGTCCTGTTCGGCATCCGGAAAGAGAGGGCCTGCGCTCCGCAGCTGAACTCGGGTCTGTTCGCCTCGATGAAAGAGATGGGTGATGTGCAAGGTGTGTTCGTGGGCCACGACCACGACGATGACTACGCCGTGATGTGGCACGGCATTCTCCTGGCCTACGGACGTTATACGGGCGGCGATACGGTGTACAACAACCTGCCGAACGGTGCGCGTGTCATCGAGCTGACGGAGGACAAGAAAGGTTTTCGCACTTGGATTCGCAGTCAGGGACGGGTAGAGCAGGAAGTTCAGTTCCCCGACAGCTTCCTGAAGCCCAAGAAATAACGGCTGGTGAGCTGTCGTCTTGCTTGTCATTCCATTGCTGTTGGGACCAAGATTAAAATGACGGAAAGACGATGCCGGGATATCTTTGACGAGGTCTATCAAAACTGCGGTGACTTACTGTTGAATAGCATCGAAAGCAAGTAGGTGACATCGTCATCTCTATTGTAGATTGTGTAATTCCCCGGCAATCTGTGGTACCTTTATGAGGCCACCATCTGAAGGCCTACGCCGAACAGTTTACCGAGTGCTTGGAACCGGTGAAGGACATCTCCTACAATCACGATGTGGGCTTTGTGCTGAACTGTAGCTACGGCAACGGGTGGTGGCTGACGCCGCTCCAGCTATGCGGACTAATATTACGTAGAGGCACTGGTGCGCTGGAAGAAACTGAAGGCGGCGGAAAAACAAAAGTGACTGCGTGCGTTTCCCTTCTCAACCGGAGTATGCTTCTTGTCCTGGCTGAGGAGGGAACGGAATCTCCACTGGCTTTTCATTTTTTATGGATATTGAGGAGGATACTATGAAAAAGATTTCCTAAATTTGCCTACGATTATTACCGAACCAAAAACGAAGAGCCATGATACTGTATATCGCCAATCCCATTTATGATACGGTGTTCAAATACCTGATGGAGGACGAGCGCATCGCCCGTATCCTTCTTTCTGCCCTGCTGAAGAAGAACGTGGTGGAGGTGGAGCAACGTCCGCACGAGTACGTCAACGTGTCGCGTACCGATATCTCGATGTTTCGAATCGACTTTGGGGCGACCATCCGCGAGGAGGACGGACGTGAGCATCTGGTGCTCATCGAGCTGCAGAAGACGTGGTTAGAAACGGAGACCCTCCGTTTCCGCCAGTACCTGGGCGTGCAATACAGCCGCAAGGAGAACATTGTGGAGGAAAGCGAGGACAAGCATGCGCTGCCCATGGTGGCGGTCTATCTGCTGGGGCATCGGGTGGGTGACTTTATCACTCCTGTCATCTATGTGAACCACAAGACCTACGATTACGACGGGCGGGAAATCGTGCGGCATCGTCCGGACCCCTTTGTGGAGAGCCTGACGCACGACAGCATCATCGTGCAGATTCCGCTGCTGCGCGGGCGTGTAACGAACCGTTTGGAGAAGCTACTCAGCGTGTTCCGGCAGACGGGCGACTCACGACAGGACCGGCAGACGCTCCGAGTGGAGGAGGATGCCTACGCCGGAGATGCGGATATGGAGTATATCCTGAGGCGTCTGGTCTCTGCTGCCGCCAATCCGGAAGTGCGTCAGGACATGAACGTAGAGGACGAGTTCTTCAAGGCCATTGAGGATCGTGATACTACTATCTTGCTGCGGGAAAAGACCATCCAGGAGCAGGGTATGAAGATAGAGGAGCAGGGTATGATGTTGGAGGAGAAAGATAAGAAGCTGGAAGAAAAGGATAAGAAGCTGGAGGAAAAGGATAAGATGCTGGAAGAGAAGGATCGGGCTATAGGCAATGCTATCAAAGGAATGCTGTCTCAAGGGATGGATGTAAGCACCGTATCCTCCCTCTTAGGATTGTCTGAAGAAATAGTTTCCCACTACGGTCGATAGTTGGGTATATAGGGTTACCATCATTTTTCCTAGTTTAGTGACCTTTTGTACTATCCTTACCGGCATCTCTGACGGTTTGCACCGACAGGTCCCTTCTCCTGCCCGAGGTATTTCTCCTGTTCGTCTCTCAATGCGTATGCCTGCGATGCTTTCATTGCAGTATAGTCAAATCCGTGAGTATAGTCTCAATCATTCAGCCCCCAAAAAAAGCGGTTTTGTGCTTGCCTATTCGAAAAATTATTATCTTTGTAGCCATATAAACCATACACAAATCCGATAGCATGGAATACAAGTCAAACATAAATATCGATGCCGGACACTTTCCGGCACTGACCGGCGGAGGGTCGGACCTCATCCAAAAAGATCGGGGCTTCATAACCCCTCGCCTTCGGGTAGAGTTTGCCTGCATGGGTCTGCTATCGGTATTTAATCCTTTAACATCCATTAATCATGAACATCGAAGAAAACAAGAAGCTGTGGGCGAAGATAGTAGCCAAGGCTTGGTGTGACGAGGCCTACAAGGCCGAGTTAGTAACTTGAGTTTCCCACATCTATAGAAGCAGCTGTAGTAGGGATTGGCACTCTGGTTTTTAATGTTAAACAATTCATATTTAGGCCTTTCTCTCTTTTTGCTTAAAAAGTGTAAAGCCTATGCCCGGTCATCGAAATTTTGATTATATCTGAGGATGCATTCGAGGACATGCCTCGTCCCTTCATCTGCCATGGCTCTTTCAAG
>JAQXRG010000184.1 GCA_029218405.1 Bacteroidales bacterium | reverse complement strand
ATCTGCCGTGAGTTCCCCGGTCGTCAGAAGATGAAGGGCGACCCTGAGACGGTCACTCCCACCATTATGGATGAGTATGTCATGCTGCTTCGCCGCTTGTTTAAGACCCAGGATTCCGATAAGGTCTTTGCCGGGGCATATCTTACTGGTATTCTGCCTATCAAAAAATATAACACAGAGTCGGCGCTGAACAATTTCCGCGAATACTCCATGATTCGTCCAGGCAAGATGTCAGGTGTTCTTGGATTCTCCCATGAGGAAGTGAAGTCGCTCTGCATCAAACATGCTATGGATTTGACAGAGATGGAGCGCTGGTACGACGGTTATCGCATAGGCAAGGCTTCACGGATGTTTAATCCCTATTCTGTCATGAGAGCAATTGATGAAGAAGAGTATAGAAGTTATTGGACGACCACAGGAGCCTACGATTCTGTCATCACCTACATACAGATGAACTTCGACGGACTGAAGGATGACATCATCCGTATGCTGTCGGGGGAACAAGTAAGTGTCAACACCCTTAAGTTCCAAAATGATATGCATATCGTCAGGAGCAGGAACGATGTGCTCACCGTATTGATTCATCTCGGCTATTTGGCGTACGATGAAGACAGAAAGAAGTGTTTTATTCCCAACAAGGAAGTTGCCGACGAATTCCAAAATGCAGTGGAAGACACGTCTTGGACACGTATTGCCGAACTACCCCGCAAAGATTGCCGAATACACGGGTGACATCCTGCTCGTCGGCATCAACTACGACAAGGAGACAAAGCGGCATACCTGCAAGATAGATAGACATTGTAAGAAGATATAAGTATGTCTTTCTCTCACACGTCCCTGCCGCTTCGACATGTCCTCGTTGTATGATAACTAAAGCCGCCCGCCTTTATGGCGAGCGGCTTTCTTGACGTTACGGGTAGGCCGTCACGCCTTCTTCTCCTTCACGTCGGCATGCGCCTCGACCACGTTCACCACATAGTCACCCAGCTTCTCACATTCGCCGATGATGTCCATGTAGTGTACCCCCATCTGGTAGTCATAGTTCTTCTCGTTCACGTCGATGAGGTTCTGGTTCTTCAGCTGGCTGCGGTAGTTATTGATTTCGTTCTCTATGTTGAACGACTTGTTCACGTCCACCAGGTGGTGCGTGTCCTTCACTAACTTGATCATCTGCGTCAGCGCGTTGTCCGTCAGGCGGAACATTTCCTCAATGTGATTGTACTGCGCCGGCGTGAAGTCCTCCGTGCCCCGCCGCTTGCGGTTGATGGTGCGGGCCAGGTTGTAGCAACTGTCGCCGATGCTCTCAATCTCGGTCACCTCGCGCAGCATCTCCTGTATCTGCACCTTACTTTCCGAGCTCAGACGGCCCTCGGAGACGAGGGTGAGGTAGTTGGCAATCTCCAGCTCCATGTTGTCACTGATGTTCTCGTACTTCTCAATGCGGCTGAACAACTTGTTGAAGTCGTTCTCGTTCTCGGTATGCAGCAGCTCGGGCACCATGCGGAACATGCGCTGGATGCGCTCGGCGAAGAGGTTGATTTCCTTACGTGCCTGCAGGATGGAAAGCTCGGCAGTGGAGAGCAGACCGCCCGAGATGAACTGCAGACGGTACTCCTCGTCGGCCTCCTTCTGCGGGATGATGCGGCAGACAGCCTTCTCGATGATGGGCACGAACCAAATGAGCAGCAGCACGTTGCACACGTTGAAGCAGGAGTGGAAAGCGGAAAGCTTGAAGGGCACTGACACGGTGGGGTCAGGATCCACCGCCATCAGGTCGTCCACAATCCAGTTGACGCACAGCAGGAAGGGCTTGAAGGCAATGAGCACCCACAGCACGCCGAAGACGTTGAACATCATGTGGGCCAAGGCGGCACGACGGGCGGGCGTGTTGGCTGTCAACGCGGCCAGGTTGGCGGTGATGGTGGTACCGATGTTCTCACCCAGCACCAGCGCAGCACCCAGCTCGAAGCTGATCCATCCGTTGGCACACATGATGAGGGTGATGGCCATGGTAGCAGCAGAAGCCTGCACAATCATGGTCAGCACCGTACCGATGAGCACGAACAGCAGCACCGAGAGGAAGCCCATGTCGGTATAGTTCTGCACGAAGGCCAGCATGTCGGGATTCGCGCCAAGGTCGGGAGCGTTGCCCTTCAGCATATCCAAGCCCATGAAGAGGAAGGAGAAGCCGAAGACGAACTCACCCACCGACTTGCGGTTGCTCTTCTGCGAAAACAACAAGGGAATGCCGATGGCGAGCAACGGCAACGAAAAAGCGGATACCGACACCTTGAAGCCCAATGCCGAGATAATCCAGGCAGTGACCGTGGTACCGATGTTGGCACCCATGATAACCCCGATGGACTGGGACAAGGTAAGCAGACCCGCATTCACAAAACTGACTACCATGACGGTAGTAGCCGAAGAAGACTGGATGAGCGCCGTGATGAGCACTCCGGTGAGCACCCCGGTGACACGGTTGGTCGTCATCGCTGTTAAAATACTCCGAAGGCGGTCGCCCGCAAACTTCTGCAATCCCTCACTCATGATTTTCATTCCGTAAAGGAAAAGCGCCAAGGAACCCAGCAGCTTTAAAAAATCATAAAAAGTATATTCCATCTGGTTAATTTTTAATCGGCCCGGGCCTCCGTCTTGTTATTTTGTTGTAACTTAACGGCACCAAAACCTTTATTAGTAACAAATATTACAATTATGCTACAAATATATTGCAAAAACCTTGAAATTACAAAAAATTTCGAGGAAGGAATTACACTTTTTGCCATTTATCAAGATTTAGGGCTCAAAATGCCCTATGGACCGGTCAGCGCGAAGGTGAACAACAAGGTGGAAGGGCTCGACTTCCGGGTCTATTATAACAAGGACGTGGAGTTTCTCGACATCACCAGCTCCTCGGGTATGCGCACTTACGTGCGGTCGCTCTTCTTCATCTTGGTGAAGGCGGTGGAGGACCTCTACCCGGAGGGACGCATCAGCCTGGAGCATCCGGTGTCGAAGGGGTACTTCTGCAACCTGGAGATCGGACGTCCCATCGGACTGGATGACGCGGCGCGCATCAAGCGGCGGATGCAGGAGATTATCGATGCCGACCTGCCCTTCGAGCGCGTGGAGTGCCACACCGACGAGGCCATCCGCCTGTTCCACGAGCGGGGACGGGAAGACAAGGTGCGGCTGCTGGAGACGAGCGGACAGCTCTACACCACCTACCATCGGCTGGGCGACACCATCGACAGCTATTACAGCTGCCTGGTACCCTCGACGGGACACATCCGGCTGTTCGACTTAGTGAAGTACTACGACGGTCTGCTGCTGCGCATCCCCGACCGCCATCGGCCCGACCGGCTGGAGGAGGTGGTAAAACAGGAGAAAATGCTGGAGGTCTTCAAGGAGTCGCACCGGTGGAACCACTTGCTCGGGGTGAGCACGGTGGGCGACCTGAACAAGGCGTGCGAGGCAGGTTATGCCTCCTCGCTCATCAACCTGGCGGAAGCTTTGCAGGAGAAGAAGATCGTGCGCATCGCTGATGACATCTGCCGGCGCAACGACGGTGGACGACGCGTGCGGATGGTGCTCATCTCGGGACCCTCGTCATCGGGCAAGACCACCTTCAGCAAGCGGCTCAGCATCCAGCTCATGACGAACGGGCTGAAGCCCTACCCGGTGTCGCTGGACGACTACTTCGTGAACCGGGAGGACACGCCACGCGACTCCAACGGGGACTATGACTTCGAGTCGCTGCACGCGCTCGACCTACCCTTCTTCGAGGCGCAGCTGCAGGAGCTGCTGGCGGGCGGCGAGGTGGAACTGCCCCGCTACAACTTCACGACCGGCCAGCGTGAGGCGAGCGGCAAGCGCCTGCGCTTGGAAGAAGACATGGTGCTGGTGCTCGAAGGCATCCACGCCCTGAACCCGGAGCTGATTCCGAACATCCCCGACACCAGCAAGTACAAGATTTACGTGTCGGCACTGACTACCATCCTGCTGGACAACCATAACTACATCCCCACCACCGACAACCGGCTGCTGCGCCGCATCATCCGCGACTACAAGTACCGCAACTACTCGGCACAGGAGACCATCGCCCGCTGGCCGAGCGTGCGGGCGGGCGAGGACAAGTGGATATTCCCCTTCCAGGAGAATGCGGACGCGATGTTCAACTCGGCCCTGCTCTTCGAGCTGGCCGTGCTGAAGGACAGCCTGGAGCCAGTGCTGCGCAAGGTGCCCAACCGGTGCCCGGAGTACGCGGAGGCCCACCGCCTGCTCCGCTTCTTGGACTGCTTCACCTCGGTGCGCGACAAGGACCTGCCGCCGACCTCCCTGCTGCGCGAGTTCCTCGGGGGAAGCAGCTTCAGGTATTGAGATTTTTACTACCTTTGCAGCTGTAACCAGAACAAGTACACCATACATGGCAATCAATTCACGTCAAATACAGAACCAGGCGCAGCAACAGACGCTGACCCTGTCGCCCCAGCAGATACTGGCCGTCAAGCTGCTGGAACTGCCTACCGTGGAGTTAGAGGAACGGGTACACGCCGAGCTGCTTGACAATCCGGCACTGGAAGAGGGCAAGGAACCGGCCGAGGAGCCGGACGGCGAGACGGACTATAACACCGACGAGGACGGCGAACCCATCACCGATTCGGCCGACGACCTCGCGCTGGGCGACTACCGCACGGAGGATGACATCCCCGACTACAAGCTGCGCGAGAACAACCGCTCGGCGGACGAGCGGGCGGAGGAGATTCCGTTCTCAGACACGGTATCCTTCTACGAGACCTTGAAGGAGCAGCTCGACATGCAGGACCTCACGCCGAAGGAGAAGCAGCTGGGCGAATACCTCATCGGCTCGCTGGACGATGACGGTCTGCTGCGCAAGAGTCTCGACACCCTGACGGACGAACTGGCCATCTATCAGGGCATCAGTACCACGCCCGACGAACTGGAGCGGGTACTGTCCGTCATCCAGGAGTTCGACCCGGCGGGCATCGGCGCGCGCAGCCTGCAGGAATGCCTGCTGCTGCAGATCGGCCGCAAGGAGGACTCGCCGCTGAAGCAGACGGAGCTGGACATCATCGGTAAGTGCTGCGACGACTTCACCCGCAAGAACAAGGACAAGATTCTGCAGAAGCTGGGCATCACCGACGAGGAGTACCAGCAGGCGGTGGCGGAACTGACGAAGCTCAACCCGCGCCCGGGCAGCTCGCTGGGAGAAGCCATCGGGAAGAACCTGCAGCAAATTGTGCCCGACTTTACGGTGGAGACGGACGATGACGGAACCCTCTCGCTGAGCCTGAACAGCCGCAACGTGCCCGAGCTGCGGCTGAGCCGGACATTCACGGAACTGCTGGACGAGCATACCCGCAACCGGGCGAACCAGAGCCGGGAGTCGCGCGACGCTTTGCTCTTCCTCAAGCAGAAGGTGGACGCCGCACAGGGATTCATCAATGCCGTGAAGCAACGGCAACAGACACTGATGTCCACCATGCAGGCCATCATCGACCTCCAGCGTCCTTTCTTTGAGGAGGGCGACGAGTCGCTGCTGCGGCCGATGATTCTGAAGGACGTGGCGGAACGGGCCCGGTTAGACATCTCGACGGTCTCGCGCGTGAGCAACAGCAAGTACGTGCAGACCGACTTCGGAGTCTTTCCGCTGAAGTTCTTCTTCAGCGACGGCTATACCACCGAGAGCGGCGAGGAGCTGTCGGTGCGCGAGATTAAGCGCATCCTGAAGGAGTTTGTGGACCATGAGAACAAGGAGCAGCCGTACACCGACGACGAGCTGGCCGACCTGCTGAAGGAGAAGGGCTACCCTATCGCCCGACGCACCGTGGCTAAGTACCGGCAGCAGTTGGGCATTCCGGTGGCGCGGATGAGACGATGAGACCGTATAAACGCACTATATATAATAAGGTATATGGAACACGATATGGATACTTCTCCCCTCGCCTGCGGACGGCCCGCTGCCGAACCGCCGGCCACTTCCCACCCCTCAACCCCACGGGACGGACTCTACCTGACGGCAAGAGTGGTGTCGGCCGTCTTCACCCCTTTCCTGACCCCCTTCCTGGCCTTCTGCCTGCTGCTGTCGCTCACCTACCTGCGCATCCTGCCCACCGGTTACAAGCTGACGGTGTTGGGCCTGACGGGCAGCTTCACCATCGTGCTGCCCATGGTGTCCATCTGGCTGTTCCAGCGCATCAACGGCTGGGGCGTGAAGGAGCTGGGTGACCGCGAGAAGCGGTTCTTCCCCTACGCGCTGACCATCCTCTGCTACGTGGGCTGCCTCATCACCATGCACCGCATCCACCTGCCCCGGTACATGTGCGGCATCATCGCCGCCGCCCTGCTGTGCATGCTGGTCTGCACCGTGGCGAACCTGCGGTGGAAAATCAGTACCCACATGGCCAGCTGCGGACTGATGGTGGGCGGACTGCTGTCGTACAGCTTCCTCTTCCAGTTCAACCCCGTGGGCTGGCTCTCCGGCTTCATCCTGCTGGCCGGCCTGCTGGGCTCCGCCCGCATCATCCTGCGCCAGCACACTTTGTGCGAGGTGGGAGGCGGATTTCTGGCCGGATTGTTTTGTGGAGTCACAGGAATTTTGTTTATTTGAACCTTCAATCAATATCAGTAACCTTTAAAAACAACAGAGTATGAATTTTCCTACCAACGTAAAGTACACCAGCGAACATGAATGGATTCGCTTAGAAGGAGACATCGCCTATGTAGGCATCACTGACTATGCACAGGACCAACTGGGCGACATTGTATTCGTAGATATTCCCACGGAGGGCGAGACCCTGGAAAAGGGCGAGACCTTCGGCACCATCGAGGTGGTGAAGACCGTGTCCGACCTGTTCCTGCCCATAGGCGGCAAGGTGCTGGAGATCAACCCCGCGCTGGAAGAAAACCCCGAACTGGTGAACCAGGACCCGTACGGTGAAGGCTGGCTCATCAAGATTCAGCCGACCGACCTCAGCGAGATGGAGGACCTGCTGGACGCCGAAGCCTACAAGCAGACCATTAACGAGTGAGAAAGGACGCGACCATGAATCCAACAGTAAGCATCATCATGGGCAGCACCTCCGACCTTCCTGTCATGGAGAAGGCCGCGCAGCTGCTCGACGACATGCAGGTGCCGTTTGAGATGAACGCCCTTTCGGCCCATCGTACACCTGCCGAAGTGGAACAGTTCGCCCGTGGGGCGGAAGGCCGTGGCATCAAGGTCATCATCGCCGCCGCCGGCATGGCCGCCGCACTGCCGGGCGTCATCGCCGCCAACACCTCCCTGCCGGTCATCGGCGTGCCGGTGAAAGGTTCCGTGCTCGACGGGGTGGACGCGCTCTACTCCATCCTTCAGATGCCCCCGGGCATCCCCGTGGCCACCGTGGCCATCAACGGAGCCCTGAACGCTGCCATCCTGGCCGTGCAGATGCTGGCCTTGGCGGACAAGGAGCTGGCCGGCAAGTTCGCCGCCTACAAGGAAGGGCTGAAGAACAAGATCGTCAAAGCCAACGAGGCATTGAAAGAAGTCAAATACACCTACAAGACCAACTGATGGACTATTTCAACTATTCACGCCGCGAGGCTTCCCTCGTACAGGTAGGCGCCACTCCGATGGGGGGCGCCTGCCCTGTCCGCATCCAGAGCATGACGAACACCGTGACGCTGGACACGGAGGCCTGCGTGGAACAGGCCAAACGCATCATTGATGCCGGCGGCGAATACGTACGGCTCACCACCCAAGGGGTGCGCGAGGCGGAGAACCTGAAGAACATCAACATCGGGCTCCGCTCGCAGGGGTACATGACCCCGCTCATCGCCGATGTGCACTTCAATCCGAACGTGGCCGACGTGGCCGCCCGCTATGCCGAGGGGGTGCGCATCAACCCGGGCAACTACGTGGACGCGGCCCGCACCTTCAAGCAGCTGGAATACACCGATGAGGAGTATGCCGCCGAAATCGAGAAGATACGCCGCCGCCTCGTGCCCTTCCTCAACATCTGCAAGGAGCACCACACCGCCATCCGCATCGGGGTGAACCACGGCTCGCTGTCCGACCGCATCCTGTCGCGCTACGGCGACACGCCCGAGGGCATGGTGGAGTCGTGCATGGAGTTTCTCCGCATCTGCGTGGACGAGGCGTTCACCGATGTGGTCATCTCCATCAAGGCCTCGAACACGGTGGTCATGGTGACGACGGTCCGCCTGCTGGCCGAACAGATGGAAAAGGAGGGCATGGCGTTCCCGCTCCACCTGGGCGTGACCGAGGCAGGCGACGGCGAGGACGGTCGCATCAAGTCGGCCCTGGGCATCGGCGCCCTGCTGTGCGACGGACTGGGCGACACCATCCGTGTCTCCCTGAGCGAGGCACCCGAGGCTGAGATACCGGTGGCCCGCAAGGTGGTGGACTACGTGATGGGCCGCAAGGACCATCCCTACATTCCCGGAGCGGCCGCCCCGGCGTTCAGCTACACCCATCCTGTCCGTCGCACCACGAAGGCGGTGGGCGACATCGGTGGCGGACACCTGCCGGTGGTCATCTCCGCCCGGTTAGAGGGACAGGCCGAGGTAAGCGAGCAGTTCCGTCCCGACTACTTCTACTGCGGACAGCAGCTGCCGGCGGAACGCCGCGCGGACATCGGCTACATCGTGGACGCCAACCACTGGGAGGGGGCGGAAGGCACCTACCCCGCCTTCAACTACCAGCAGTTAGTGCAGCTGCATCACTGCCCGGCCGACCGCAAGTTCCTCTTCACGCCCTACATGGGCCTGAACGAGGAGGCCATGGCCTGCCTCCGGCTCCATCCCGAGGTGGTCATCATCGCCCAAAGCTGCCACCCGAACCGGCTGGGCGAGATGCGCGGCATCGTGCACCAGCTGATGAACGCCGGCTTGGAGAACCCGGTCGTGTTCTTCCAATTCTACGAGGAGAAGGAGCTGGAAGACCTGCAGCTGAAAGCCGCCATCGACATGGGAGCCCTTCTCATCGACGGTTTCTGCGACGGCCTCCTGCTCTACAACAGCGGGAGCGCCATCAGTTGCCTCAAGACCGACGAGACGGCATTCGGCATCCTGCAGGCCGGACGCGCGCGCACCTCGAAGACGGAATACATCTCCTGTCCTGGCTGCGGCCGTACGCTCTACGACCTTGAATCCACCATCGCCCGCATCAAGGCGGCCACCTCGCACCTGAAAGGGCTGAAGATTGGCATCATGGGCTGCATCGTGAACGGTCCGGGCGAGATGGCGGACGCAGACTATGGCTACGTAGGTGCCGGCCGGGGCAAGATCAGCCTTTACCGACAGAAGGTGTGTGTGGAGAAGAACATCCCCGAAGAGCAGGCAGTGGAAAAACTGCTGGAGCTGATTCGGGCGGATGAAGAGTCAAAGCCTGCTTCTGGACACTAAAAACAAAGAATTAAAGCCAACAGTTTTCATCGCTGTTCAGTTCAACAACAAAGTAACTGTTGGCTTTAATTCCTGCAAAATAATAGTTACTTATGAAACCCTCGTATTCAATTCTATTTTTCTCGCTATTCCTATCAGCGTGCTTCCATCAGCCATCCACTTCCCACAGTGACAATGAATTGATTTCAATACATCTTCCGTTAGCACAGGACGAGCACCCGGTTTATTTATCTGAAATTGTAGATTCAATAGAGTACCTGCCCTTAGAGACTGTAGATCACGCATTGATAGGTTCCGTGGATAAACTGATAGTCACAGAAAACCAACAGTTGATTGTCGTTGACAAAGAAACAGCCCGTTCCATTTTCCTCTTCGATTCTACAGGAAAGCTGCTGCATACAATAGGCCACGCTGGCACGGGACCGGGCGAATATGCCCTATTGGAAGATGTCAGCTATTACAATGGCCAACTATTTGTCTGGGACAGTTCCTTGAAAAAGATACTTATTTTTTCGATGAATAACGAATGTCTGGGTGCTTATCCCTTTGAATACACTGCCTATTCACTTTGCAACCTGACTTCGACGATGTTGGCTTTTTGCTGCGACTATACCCCTAACAGGGAACTGACTGAAAAGGGCAGTTGTCCCAGCCTGCTGTTCGTTGATATCGAAAGGGGCGGCAAGCCACGTACGGCCCTCCCCTTCCCTGTCTCGACTTCGGCGGCTGCTTACCAAGCGACACTGAACAACTTGTGCCATCAGAACCTATATCTTCCTCTGAATGACACTATCTATAAGGTACGAAAGGATGGTTTTGAAAAGAAATACGTCTTGGACTATGCAGCAACGTATAAACAAGCGAAAGAATCATACGTCAAGAGGAGTCAGACAGAGCCTCTTACCGCCGATGATGCTATCCAGTCGTTCCAGAACGACCGTTTCCCTCACCTCATCACTTATTTTGAATGTGAGGGTGTAGATGTCTTTTTCATGAGGATGCAATCGTATCTTTACTATGGATTCTATTATCCTTTGTCAGGTACGTACAAAGAGGGATCTACAGCCAAAGGACTACCCGTCATCAATGATATAGACGGCATCGCGCCATTCTTACCACGCTCCTCCGAAGGGAATGTCATTTACAGTGTTATGCCTACCTCTGTCTTGTTGGAACACGACAGTGAAAACAGCCATCGGACTCAAGGCATTCATGAGGATGACAATCCTGTCATTGTGAAATTCCACATGAAAACGATAGTTCCGTAGGCATAGGAAAAGGCTATCCCAATCGTTTTCCGAACCCTTTGAGGTGGCTGTAACCAATGATAAATTTCTGCAAAAAGGCATTAGATTTACTTGCTTCATCCAGAGAAATCGTGTATATTTATTGCGGATTATCCTTGTAAATCCGTAGTACTATTGAGGATTTACAAGGATAATCCGCAGTAGGAACACCAAATCCACCAAGATATGATAGAACGGAAACTTAATATTATCAATAACTTAGATGACAGCATATTTCTGTTTGGCGCACGACAGACAGGTAAAAGTACATTTTTAAGAGCCCAATTCCCTGACAGCATCTATATCAATCTGTTTGGAAGAATCTTTTCTCCTCTCTTCGTTATCGTTCCTGTTATGACTGTTCTTTGATGATCCGTTTATAAAGAAACCATAATTTACTATTATCGAGAGGGGATCCATTCTTTAATATAATTCATAATAATAAACGCTATTATCAAAAGATTTGGTATTGATTGCAAACAATATCCCTGAGTCCGAAATAGCCATTCTGTCAATCTTTTGATCAAATACAATTCGTCTTTTCATATTTCCATCCCAATCCCATACCTGTAATTCGGGTAAGGCTTCGTTCGAATAAATCTGTTCACTCGTTTCACCTTTATAGAACAACGTGAATATATGATTCTTTGTTGCATACACAGATTTCCAATAGGATCGATTATGCATCGCACGAAGGACGGACTCCGTATTATGGCGTTCCGGAATATCACACAATCGTGAATGAACTGCTTAAGGATGTAGTTTTCCACAGCATAGAAGAGGTAAGGACTGCAGTAGCCGATGCCATAGATTTCTACAACAATGAGCGTCCGCACATGAGCCTTGAGTGGAAGACTCCTGCCGAAGCTGCCTTTTGCACGAGTGAGTTGAAGAAAAAGTGGGTGAGTCACAGAGATAATTCACCCCTCTCTTGTCCTGAAAATTTGTTTTTGCTAACGCTGCGGCCGCGTCAACCACAATCGTGACTAAGCCGCAAACGTATCAACCAAATATAAAAGTAATGTTTAACCAGGTCAACCAACATTAAAAGTAAGGCTTGAAGTAGTCAACCAAAAGCGTTAAACTACACTTCATAGGCAGTACCAGCTA
>JAQXRG010000183.1 GCA_029218405.1 Bacteroidales bacterium | reverse complement strand
GGCCTCGTGGCGGGGACGGCCGATGATGAAGGCACCCGCCTTGTCATCGGCGAAGGGGCCGCGCAGGCTGTCGCGGAACTCGTCGCTGAACGCCGCCACTCCCGGCATCTTGTACGTGTTGTTCTTCATGGCCAGCCGTTCGGCCGGCAACTGCGGCGCGGCGGCGGCCCAACCCTCGCCATACATATAGATGGTGGGGTCAATCTCGTCGAGTGCCTTGCGGATGGCGTTCATCGTCTCGATGTCATGAATGCCCATGAGGTCAAAGCGGAACCCGTCCACGTGGTATTCCTTGGCCCAGTAGCAGACCGACTCGACCATGAACCGGCGCATCATGGCGCGTTCGCTGGCCGTCTCGTTGCTGCATCCCGAAGCGTCGGCAAATTCCCCCTTCTCGTTCTGACGGTAGAAGTAGCCCGGCACGGTGCGCTCGAAGTTGCTGCCCTTGGCCACCGACGTATGGTTATAGACCACGTCCATCACCACCCGTATGCCGGCCTGGTGAAGGGCCATCACCATCTGCTTGAACTCCCGGATGCGCACGTCGGGACGGTAAGGGTCGGTGGCGTAAGAGCCATCCGGCACGTTGTAGTTCTTCGGGTCATAGCCCCAGTTGTACTGCGGCTCGTCCAGCCGGGTCTCATCGACCGACGAATAGTCGAACGAAGGCAGCAGATGGACGTGCGTCACCCCCAGCTCCTTCAGGTGGTCAATGCCCAGCTTGTCGCCCGCCGGTGTCTTCACACCCTGCTCCGTGAGGGCGAGGAACTTGCCCGGATAGCGGAAGCGGGCCGTGCTGTCGATGGAGAAGTCGCGGTGGTGCATCTCATAGAGCACGATGTCGGCGAAGCCCTTCAAGGCAGGGCGCCGGTCCTGGTCCCATCCCTCGGGGTCGGTGTCATCGAGGCTGATGACCGCCGCACGGTCGCCGTTCACGCCGACCGCCTTGGCCCAGATGCCCGGGGTGTCCCCCTGCCACACTTCGTTCACCTTGACATTGAAGGCATAGAACTTCCCCTTCAGGTCGCCCTCCACGCTGGCGGTCCATGTGCCGGCCGTGCCGGCCTCCATGGGCACCATCCGGTAGGCGGAGCCTCCGAGGCCCTCCTCGTACAGCATCACACGGACTTCCTGGGCGGTAGGCGCCCACAGCAAGAAGCGTGTGGATGCCGGCGAATAGGCCATTTCCTCCCACTCACCCTGATAGACAGGATAATCGTCGTAAGAGGCAAACGCCTGCCTCTGTTGTACGGAATTGCAACTCATTGCCGCTGCCATCATGGACACCAGCAACAGATTTCTGGTAGTTGTTCTCATGGTTCGTTACTTTTATTGGTTTGATAATGAATAATAAGTCCTCAGTTGCGGAGGAGGGCGTTCCGTCCGGGTCCGTCCCCTTCCTTTCCATGGTTCGTTTCAAGTGGGAGTTTATTGTTCATTTCAAGTGGGAGTTTACTTTTTCAGGATGCTTGGCGATGTAGTCCTTCCATCCCCGGTAGGCGTTGGGCAGTTCGGGCCGTCCCAGCTGCAGGTAGTGGCAATAAGCGGCCCCCAGCGCGTCGGTCGCGTCCAGGAAGTCCCCCATGTCCTCTTGCCGCAGGTGGAGCATCCGGCGGAGCATGTCCGCCACCTGTTCCTTGCTGGCCTGTCCGTTGCCCGTGATGGCCATCTTGATCTTCATCGGCGCATATTCGTGGACGGGGATGTCGCGGCACAAGGCCGCCACGATGGCCACGCCCTGCGCCCGGCCCAGCTTGAGCATCGACTGCACGTTCTTGCCGAAGAAAGGGGCCTCGATGGCCAGCTCGTCGGGCAGGAACGCGGCGATGACCCGCTGCACCCGTTCGAATATCTCGCGCAGCTTCAGGTAAGGGTCCGTCAGTTTCCGCAGGTCGATGACACCCAGTGTCATCACCTCCGGCTTTCCGTCCTTCACCTTCAGCACCCCGTAGCCCATGATATTGGTGCCCGGGTCGATGCCGAGGATGATCTTTTCCTTGACTGGCTGTCTCACCGGACCACCTCCATCAGTGTAGGAAATCCGATGACCTTGTCCTTGAACACCTTCATCAGTTCCTCGTTGAGGCGTGCCCCGGTCTCGGTGTGCCAGCGGTGCAGCGCGGCGCTGTCCTCCACCTCGAACTGCACGGAAAAGCATTCACTGTCCTGCTCCTTGTGGCTCAGGATGCGCAGGATGCGTCCGCCCCGCAGCAGCCCTCCTTGCTCCGCCTCGGGCAGGTAGCACTCGTTCAGCCATATCACAAAGTTGCGGGCATCGGCCAGCTCTACATGATAAGTCGTATTATATATCAGCATATATCTCTTGTCTTTAGTCTGTTCATTTCTCTCGGTTGAATCCCCTAATGGACTGCAAAGATAATCCTTTTTGGAGATTTATCGAAAAATTTCGCACAAATATAGCCATAGTTCGGCCAACTTTTCGTACTTTTGCGCACAAATCGACACTAATTGTGCAATTTTACACATGGAAATACAAGACAGTTTCATACAGCTGATTGAAAACAGCATCCGGCAGCACTGGAATCTGGCTGCCTTGACCGACTACAAGGGGGCCACCCTGCAATACAAGGACGTGGCACGGAAGATAGAGAAGATGCACATCCTGTTCCGGCAGACAGGCATCCGGCCGGGCGACCGTATCGCCCTGTGCGGACGCAACAGCGCCAACTGGACAGCGACCTTCCTGGGGATTCTCTCCTACGGGGCGGTGGCCGTCCCCATCCTCCACGAGTTCAAGGCCGACAACGTGCACCACATCGTGAACCACTCCGAGTCGCGCCTGCTGTTCGTCGGCGACCAGGTCTGGGAGAACTTCAACGAGCAGGCTATGCCGCACCTGGAAGGAATCATCGAGTTGAAGAACTTCGAGCTGGTGGTGTCCCGTTCGGAACAGCTGACCTACTTCCGGGAGCACCTCAACGAGGAGTTCGGCAAGCAGTACCCCTGCCGCTTCAGGGCTGAGGACGTGGCCTACCGCCGCGAGCAGCCGGAGGAGCTGGCCGTCATCAACTACACGTCGGGCACCACGGGCTACTCCAAGGGAGTGATGCTGCCCTACCGGGCCATCCTCTCCAACGTCCGCCACATCCACCGCTGCGCCGGCCTGGAGCCGGGCGACAACGTGGTGTCCATGCTGCCGCTGGGGCACATCTTCGGACTGGTGTTCGACTTCCTCTACGGCATCACGGCCGGCGCGCACCTGTGGTTCCTCACCCGCATGCCGTCGCCCAAGATCATCGCCGAGTCGTTTGCCGTCATCCGGCCGCGCGTCATCGCCAGCGTGCCCTTGGTGGTGGAGAAAATCATCAAGAAGGATGTCCTGCCCAAGGTGGACAACACGATGGGCAAGCTGCTGCTGCAACTGCCCATCATCAGCGACCACATCAAGGCCGCCATCCGGCAGCAGGCCATGGCCGTGTTCGGCGGCAACTTCAAGCAGATTGTCATCGGCGGTGCCCCGTTCAACGCCGAAATGGAAGCCTTTCTCCGCAAGATCGGCTTCCCCTACACCTCTGGCTACGGCATGACCGAATGCGCCCCCTTCATCAGCCTGAGCAACTGGGACGAGATTCCCTACACCTCGTGCGGAAAGACCGTGACCGGCATGGAGACCAAGGTGCTCTCGCCCGACCCGGAACGCATCCCCGGCGAGCTGGTGTGCCGCGGCACGAACCTGATGCTGGGCTACTACAAGAACCCGGAGGCCACCGCCGAGACCATCGACGCCGAAGGCTGGCTCCACACGGGCGACATGGCGGTGAAGGACGCGCAGGGTTACCTTTATATAAAAGGCCGCTGCAAGAACATGCTGCTCACGGCCTCGGGACAGAACATTTATCCTGAAGAGATTGAGTCGAAGCTGAACAACATGCCCTGCGTGGCCGAGTCGCTGGTCATCCTGAGCGGCAGCAAGCTCGTCGCGCTGGTCTATCCGGACAACGAGGAGACCTACAGCAAGAACATGAGCAGCCAGCAGCTGGAAGAGGTGATGGAGAACAACCGCAACGAGCTGAACGCCACGCTGCCGGTGTATTCGCAAATCACCCGCATCAAGCTCTATCCGGAAGAGTTCGAGAAGACCGCCAAGAAGAGCATCAAGCGGTATCTGTACCAAAGCGAAGGATAGAGCTTGGGGGAAAAGGCGGAGGAGAAAAGGTTAAAAAGAGAAAAAGGGAAAAAAGGGAAAAGGTTAAAAGGAAAAGAAGGAAGCGGAAGGAAGAAGGACGAGGCATTGCCCCGTCCTGAAACCGCTTCCCTATCCTGTTTTCCGGGAAACGGGTCCCGAAAAACCTGTTTCCCGAAGGCGGTCCTGAAACCGCTTCCCTATCCTGTTTTCCGGGAAACGGGTCCCGAAAGACCTGTTTCTCGAAGACGACCTGAAGAACCTGTTTTCCGAAGGCGGTCCTGAAACCGTTTCCTCGAAAACGTTCTCGAAAGGCCCGGCCGGCTTACAAGATGCTCTGCCGCACACGTACCAACCGTTCGAGCAGGCCTTCCAGCAGGTCCAGGCGAAGCATGTTCGCCCCGTCGCTCTTGGCCTCCTCCGGATGCTCGTGCGTTTCCATGAACAAGCCATCCACCCCGACGGCCACCCCGGCCTTCGCCACGGTCTCGATCAGCTGCGGCATTCCGCCCGTCACACCCGATGTCTGGTTGGGCTGCTGCAGCGAATGCGTCACATCCAGCACGACCGGATGGCCGAACGACTGCATCTGCGGGATGCCCCGGTAATCCACAATCAGGTCCGTGTAGCCGAACGTGGTGCCCCGCTCGGTCAGCATCACCTGCGGATTGCCCGCCTCCACCACCTTGTCCGCCGCAAAGCGCATCGCACCCGGCGAGAGGAACTGCCCTTTCTTGATGTTCACGATCTTCCCCGTCCGGGCCGCCGCCACCAGCAGGTCGGTCTGCCGGCACAGGAAAGCCGGAATCTGCAGCACGTCCACATACTCCGCCGCCATCGCCGCCTCGTCCGCCGCGTGGATGTCCGTCACCACCGGCACCCCGAACTCCCGGCCCACCTTGGCCAGCACCTTCAGCGCCTTCTCGTCGCCAATGCCCGTAAACGAGTCGAGCCGCGAACGGTTCGCCTTCCGGTACGAGCCCTTGAACACGTAAGGGATGTCCAGACGGTCCGTGATTTTCACTACACGCTCAGCGATGCGGAGCGCCATGTCTTCCCCCTCTATCACACAGGGGCCTGCCAGCAAGAAGAAGTTCTTGCCCTTCTGCAAATCTGTCAGCGTTGCCATATACTAATCAGCTATTATAAGTCATTTCGGAATGATAAGTGTCAGCGCCTCGGGAGCGATGGTCATCTCGATCGGGAAATGCCGGTCGAGCAGCAGCCGCCCGTCGAGGCTGATTTCGGCGTTCTGCGCCCGCAGCAGCTGCACCTTCCGCGTACGGTACGGCCTCACCGTCTTATGGTTCAAGAGCCGTCCCTGCTGGAGCATCCACAATCCGGAGACCAACTGGCGCAGCTCCGGGCGGTAGATGAACGACACATCCAGCCAGCCGTTGTAAGGCACCGCGCTGGGCGTCAGTCCGTACCCCCTGGCACTGCCCACCGCCACCGCCATGATGCGTCCGCGGATATGCTCGCCGTTCAGCTTGACGTGCATCCGGTAGAGCTTGCGCTCGAAAGCCACGAGGAAGAGCGAGGCGAGATAAGACACCAGCGGAATCCCCCAGAAACGCTTCGTCTCGTTGGTGATGCGCACGATGCGTGCCCCCAGGCCCACATAGACCGCATTGAGGAAGAACCGGTTCACGTGCCGCTCGCCGTCATAATACGAGAACTTCCCCACGTCCACACGCCGCAGCCGCCGTCCCACCAGCGCATCGACCGCCCCCTTGTAGTCGTCAGAGTCCAGTCCCCAGAACTTGGCGAAGTCGTTCCCCACCCCGTTCGGTATGATGCCCAGCGCGATGCCGCCCGGGTCCTCGGCGCCGGAGAGCAGGATGCCGTTCACCGCGTCGTTCAACGCGCCGTCGCCTCCCACCACCACGATGGTCCGGTACCCATTCTTCGCCATCGTCTTTGCCAATCGTTCCACTGAGCCGAAGCCTTCCGACTGCACATAGTCGAACTGCACCCCGCAGCTCTCCATATACCCACGGATGTCCGCCCAGCGCTTCTGCGCTTTCTTACTGCCTGCCTTGGGGTTGTAGATAACGCCCCAACGTGTTGCTTCTACCGCCATCTTATTCCTTTTGTTCTGTTTGTAAAAAGCTCTGCCTGTTCTCGTCTCCTTCCGGATGCATCAGCCGCCAGACGGCCTCCACTTTCTCCTCCAAGGGAGCGGCGCCGTCAATCCAATGAATCACGCATCCCCTGCGTTCCATGCCCCGGAACCATGTCATCTGCCGTTTGGCGAACTGATGGATGGCTGTCTCCAACTGCCGGAACATCTCATCGTACGTCAGTTCGCCCACCACGTAGAGGGTGAGGAACTTGTACTCCAGTCCATAGTAGATGAGGTCATCGGGGGCGACCCCCTCGGCGAGCAGTGCCCTCACCTCGTCCACCATCCCGTCCTCCAGCCGTTGGCGGAGCCGGTCCGAGATTCTCTGCCGGCGCAGCTCACGGTCGATGCCGACCCCCACCACCAGGCTGTTGAGGTGCGGGAAGGGCCGTTCGTCCACCGCATGCCGGAGGTAGTACTCCTCGATTTCTATCGCCCGGACCGCCCGCTTCACCGTGTCCACGTCCGTCACGTTGTGCAGCTGCTTGTAGCCCGCCAGGATGGCGGCCAGCTGCGGCAGCGACTTGTCCGCCAACCGCTCGCGCAGCTCCGGGTTCTCGGGGACCGGGACCAGCCGGTAGCCCTTCAGGACCGACTCGACATAGAGGCCCGTGCCTCCGCAGAGCAAGGGCAGCCTTCCCCGGCTGCGGATGTCCTCGTACGCCCGCAGGAAGTCCCGCTGGAACTCGAAGACATTGTACTTCGTGCCCGGCTCGGCGATGTCAATCAGGTGGTAGGGCACCTTTCGTCCGTCCACCTCGTAATCCGCCAGGTCCTTGCCCGTGCCCAGGTCCATGCGCCTGTACACCTGACGGCTGTCGCCGCTGATGATTTCCGCATCCGCGCGCGCCGCCAGCGCCGCCGCCAACCGGGTCTTTCCGGAGGCGGTGGGACCAACAATCGTTATCAGGTCATAGTTCATCATACTGCTCTTGCTGCTTCTTGCGACAAAGATACGTGTTTTTCGCACATTCCGCACGGTTTTGAGCAAAAATCTTCATCAAGGTTCACAAATAAGGCACATCTATACACAACCCAAGCCTGCCACATGCGCATGAGCAGGCTTGGGTCATCAGGAATCAGCGTATCAATACACCTCCACTTTCGCGGCCAGCGCCTTGCACTTGTCGCGGAGAGCGTCCAGGTCGGCTCCCGGCTGGTCGTAGCAGACCACCACTCCCATGCGTCGGTTCAGTTTCGTATAAGGCTTGCCGAAAATACGCAGGTACGTGTTCGGCTGGCTGCACACCAGCTCCTCGCCCCTGTAGCGGGGCCGCTCCTTGCTGGCGACGGGCGACAGGATGACCGCGCTTGCGCCGGCGTGCTCCTGCTGGATGCCCGGGATGGGCAGTCCGAGCACCGCATACAGATGCAGTTCGAACTCGTTCAGGTTCTGCGTGTTGGCCAGTGTCACCATGCCCGTGTCGTGCGGGCGGGGAGACAGTTCGGAGAAGTAAACGCCGTTCTCATGGCTCAGGAAGAACTCCACGCCCCAGATGCCATAGCCCGTCAGTGCCTCCGTCACCTTGGCCGCCATCCGCTGCGCCTCCTCCAGGTGCTCGGCGGCGATGCGGGCCGGCTGGAAGCTTTCCCGGTAGTCGCCCCCCTTCTGCACATGTCCGATGGGCGGGCAGAACAAGGTAGGCCCCTCCTTCTGCGTCACGGTGAGCAGGGTGATTTCGCTGTCGAAGTGGATGAACTCCTCCACGATGAGCTCCTTGATGTCCCCCCGGCTGCCACTGCATCCGTAGGCCCAGGAGTATTCCAGGTCTTCGGGTCCCTTGGCCACGGACTGGCCCTTGCCCGACGATGACATCAACGGCTTGATGACACACGGATAGCCGATCTTCTCCGCCGCCTCCTTCAGTTCCTCGAACGTCTTGGCGTAGAAATACTTCGCCGTCTTCAGTCCCAGTTCCTTGGCGGCCAGGTCACGGATGGCCTTCCGATTCATGGTGTAGTTCACCGCGCGTGCGCTGGGCACCACCTGGATACCTTCCTTCTCGAAGCGGTAGAGCTCCTCCGTGCGGATGGCCTCGATTTCAGGGACGATGATGTCGGGGCGGTGCTTCTCGATCACCCGGTCGAGCGCTTCGGCATCAAGCATACTGAACACTTCACATTCATCGGCCACCTGCATGGCAGGCGCACCTTCATACGCATCGCAAGCGATGACATACTGTCCCAGGCGCTTGGCGGCAATCACAAACTCCTTGCCCAATTCGCCGGAACCCAATAAAAGAATTTTTTTTGTCATAATCGTATAAAAGGTTTTATGCGTGGTGCAAAGATAACATTATATTGTGAGGTGGACGAATAATCGGCGATAATTTGCAATTCATTAACCCTGATAGCCGGGCGGGCTCCACCAATCGTTAATGGATGTTGAGGACGGCACGGGCCTCCGGGCGTGGGAGCCGCCTTCCTGCCCATGGCTTCCTGAGTGGGAATATTCCTCCCCCAAGAGTAGGTTTTGGTAAAACGGGGAATACCAGGAAGTCACCCCATCCCCGGCCCCGCCGTTCCACTAACCCCTGTGCCGCCCGGTTCCTTATCCGTCCCTGGCTCCGCCCGGCCCACAGCAGTCCGCCCGGCTCCCCATCCGTCCCCCGCCCCGCCCGGCCACACAGCAGTCTGCCCTCCGCCTGCTGTGTGGCCGCCGCTACAGCACCACATCCGATGATTCCTTCTATATTATAGTATGTGTTACAGCCTTGTCAAGGAACGCTTCTTCCATCGGGCCTTCTGTCCTGATGGCATTACAAAATTAGCAGAAAACCGTGACTCCCACAACAAAAAATCCGTTTATTTCCCGACCTTCTGGAGGTCGGGAAAAGTCGGGCAAAAATCATTATATATTTGATATACAGATAGTTAATAAAGGTCGGGAACAGGTCGGGAAGGGTCGGGAAATTCTTGTCGGAACAGGCCGGGAAATGGCCGGGAAATGGCCGGGAAATGGCCGGGAAAT
>JAQXRG010000182.1 GCA_029218405.1 Bacteroidales bacterium | reverse complement strand
TCACCGTACAGGGTACCGTCGGCCAGCTGCAGCTTCACTGCCGGCAGCTTCTCCAACTGCTCCTTCAGCGAGCCGCCCGTCTTGGTCATGGCCAGCAGTTGCTTTTCGGTCATGGAGAAATAAACAAACATCTGGCTGATTTGCGACACAGTGGTCAGGGGCTGTGCCACCGACGGACCTACCAAGGCACCGATACGGTAGGGGAACGTGCCGATGATACCGTCAGAAGGACTGGTCACCGTGCAGAAGCCCAGGTTCTGCCGGGCGGCAGAGAAAGCAGCCTTGGCCTGTGCCAGTGCGGCCTTGGCCGACAGCGTGTTGTTGATGGCCGTCTGGTACTCGAAGTCACTGATGATTTTCTGCTCGTGCAGCATCTTCTTGTTGGCTTCGGTCTCGCTCACCGTCTTCAGGCTGGCCTCTGCCGACTTCACGCCGGCCGCCGCCTGGTCGAACGCGGCCTGGTACTGGGTGGGGTCAATCTGGAACAACGCCTGTCCCTTGCGGACCGCCGCTCCCTCGTCCACACACAACTTCACGATGAAACCCGACACCTGCGGACGGATCTCAATGTCCTGCGTACCCTTGATGGTGGCCGGATACTGCTCCGCCTGCTGGCTCGTCGTCACCGACACCGCCTCCACAGCGTACTGGTCATCACCTAATTTCATGCCGCCCTGGCCTCCGCCGCAAGCGGTCAGCACTGCCAGGCATCCTACCACCCAGGCAATGCGGGAAGAAGCAAAGCTTCTGTTCTTTCTGTTCATATTCATATTATCGGTTTATTGTTTCCTGACTCAAGTCGCATTTCGCTGTTTTTCCGTTGCAAAATTAGCAAAAAAAGGGGACACGGAATCCATCGTTTAACGAAGAATAACCAAATCATCCCTTGATATGAAAGATTGTCCGATTAATCCGAAAAATTAACCAATTCGGCCACATCTTCCGTCAAATCTCCAAAAAAGCAAGGCCCGGCGTACCACCTATGCCAGAAAATGCCTACCTTTGCGCCCCGAAACAGACGGATACAAACTATAAACAACTAATATTACAATGGTAAAGATTACAAAAGAAGCAGCCCTGCAGTACCACTCGCAAGGCAAACCGGGCAAGATAGAGGTCGTGCCCACCAAGCCCTACCGCACCCAACGTGACCTGTCACTCGCCTACTCACCGGGCGTGGCCGAACCTTGCTTGGAAATCCAGAAAGATGCTAATACAGCCTATGATTACACCGACAAAGGCAACCTGGTGGCCGTCATCTCCAACGGTACCGCCGTACTGGGTCTGGGAGACATCGGTGCCATGGCCGGAAAGCCGGTCATGGAGGGCAAGGGACTGCTGTTCAAGATATACGGTGGCATTGACGTGTTCGACATCGAAGTGAACGAGAAGGATGTGGACAAGTTCATCGAGGCCGTGAAGGCCATCGCCCCCACCTTTGGCGGCATCAACCTGGAGGACATCAAGGCCCCCGAGTGCTTTGAGATAGAGCGCCGGCTGAAGGCTGAACTCGACATCCCCGTGATGCACGACGACCAGCACGGTACCGCCATCATCTCCAGCGCCGGACTGCTGAACGCCCTGGAAGTGGCCGGCAAGAAGATTGAAGAGGTGAAGATTGTGGTCAACGGGGCCGGTGCCGCCGCCATCTCCTGCACCCGGTTGTACGAGGCGCTGGGCGCCACCCACGAGAACATCGTCATGCTCGACTCGAAGGGGGTCATCACCACCGACCGCGAAGGGCTGAACGAGACCAAGCGCTACTTCGCCACCGACCGCCGCGACATCCACACCCTGGCAGAAGCCGTACGGGGCGCTGACGTGTTCCTCGGCCTGTCCAAGGGCAACGTCCTGACCCAGGACATGGTCCGCAGCATGGCCGACCACCCCATCGTCTTCGCCCTGGCCAACCCCGTTCCGGAAATCTCCTACGAGGACGCCATGGCCTCCCGTCCCGACGTGCTGATGTCCACCGGCCGTTCGGACTATCCCAACCAAATCAATAACGTCATCGGTTTCCCCTACATCTTCCGAGGTGCCCTCGATACCCGCGCCACCGCCATCAACGAAGAGATGAAGCTCGCCGCCGTACGGGCCATCGCCTCCCTGGCCAAACAGCCGGTGCCCGACGTGGTGAACAACGCCTACCACGTGAACAACCTGACCTTCGGGCCCGACTACTTCATCCCGAAACCGGTGGACCCGCGCCTCATCACCGATGTCTCCATGGCCGTGGCCAAGGCGGCGATGGAATCGGGCGTGGCCCGCAAGCACATCACCGACTGGGAAGCCTACAAGCATCACCTGCGCGAGCTGATGGGACAGGAGAACAAGCTCACCCGCCAGCTCTACGCCACCGCCCGCCGCAACCCGCAGCGCGTGGTCTTCGCCGAAGGCATCCATCCCAACATGCTGAAAGCGGCGGTCGAGGCCAAGGCGGAAGGCATCTGCCAGCCCATCCTGCTGGGCAACGACGAGCGCATCGAGAAGCTGGCCAAGGAGCTGGACCTGAGCCTGGAAGGTATTGAAATCGTGAACCTGCGCCACGACCGCGAAGCGGAACGCCGCGAACGCTATGCCCACATCCTGGCCGACAAGCGGGCCCGTCAGGGTGCCAACTTCCAGGAGGCGAACGACAAGATGTTCGAACGCAACTACTTCGGCATGATGATGGTGGAAACGGGCGATGCGGATGAGATCTTGACGGGTCTGTAAACCAAGTATACGAACACCATCAATTTGGACAAATAGGTCATCGGAATACAGCCGGTCTACAAGCA
>JAQXRG010000181.1 GCA_029218405.1 Bacteroidales bacterium | reverse complement strand
ACTATGGCGCGAAGGTTCCACCTCTTCCCATTCCGAACAGAGAAGTTAAGCTTCGCCACGCCGATGGTACTGCGCAAGTGGGAGAGTAGGTAGTCGCCGTCTTGGAAGCCCCGGAAGCCGAAAGGTTCTCCGGGGCTTTCTGTTTTGGGGAGCTTCCTTGTTTCAGGGAGCCTTCTCGTTTTCAGGTTTCTTTCCTCTTTCCCAGGGGCCTTCGTCCTGCGAGCCTGTTCCGGGACTTCCTTCATTCCGTAGCTTTCCCTGTTCCGGAGTTTCCCCCTGTTCCGGAAAAACCAGCCGGCGTTCAAACGTTGGTTGAATACCGTTTGAACGCCGGCTGAACAGCGGTTGAACCTTTCCGTTCATGGCCGTTCCTCTGCCGGGCGGGGGGAGGAGGATGAAAAAAAATCGTGAATTTGTTTGACTCGTACCCAGGGGCAGCCCCTATCTTTGTCAGGTGATTCAGAAACATTGCGCAATTGTATCGAAGAACAAGTGATTATGAACAAGAAACTTAAAATCGGAGAGTTTTCCAAGCTGTGCAGGGTGACAGTCAAGACTTTGCGCCACTACGAGGAGATGGGGCTGCTGGTCCCTCACGAAACGGATGAATGGACGGGATACCGCTATTATTCCATTGAACAGTTCCAACAGATGGGGGTTATCCTGCATCTGAAACAATTGGGACTTTCGTTGGCGGAGATTGCTGATGTGCTCCAACGGGGTGACAACCGCCCGGATCTGGAGACGGTGCAGCAGAAGATGGCGGCTTGCCGTGCGGAAATCAACCGGCTGCAACTGCGTCTGCAGGAGCTGCAGAGCCTGGAAGAACACTTCACAAATGAACATCAAATGGAAAGAATTACCATCAAGACTATCTCTTCGCGGATAGTAGCCAGTTACCGCAAGGTGATGAAGAGTTATGATGAATTGGGTGAGACTTGTGTCAAGGTCATCGGGCCAGAGATGATGCGGGTGGGTTGCACATGTCCTGAACCGCAGTATTGCTATACCGTTGAGCACGATGCGGAACACAAGGACACGGACATTGACGTGGAATACTGCGAAGCGGTAGGAGAGTGGCACGAGGATACGCCTGTCCTGCGTTTCTACCAGGCACCGGCCATTGAGAAGGCATTGTGCTTCCTTCATTACGGTCCCTATTCCACGTTCTCGGAATCGATGCTGCAGGCCGTGCGTTACTTGGAGGAACACGGGCTGAAGATGGCCGGTAGTCCGCGGTTCAGTTACATTGACGGTGTGTGGAACAAGTCGGACGAGTCGGAATGGCTGACCGAGATACAGATACCACTGGCCGACTAACGAACGGTGAACCCGATGGCCTCGACAGCCTTTCGGGCCTCCGCGGCGGTTGTTTGACCGTGAAGGACACAACGCCCGGTCTGCAGGTCCACCTCTACGTCGGTCACTCCTTCGAGCTGCCGCAGGGCTTTCTCGACGTTGGCCTTGCAGTGGTTGCACGACATCCCTTCCACTTGCACGACCAGCTGGTCGGTAGGACAGTGCCCGCAACTGCAGGAACCGGTGGAAGTGGAGGAAGGCAGGTAGCGGTGGAGGAGTGCGTTCGCCAGCAATGCGGCGAGGAGCAGTGTGCATCCGATGTGGAAGTAGGAGACAGACGCGTCGCAGCACGTGTGCAGTTGTTGCAGGGGCAGCACGAACCATTCGCGCGGCAACAGGTAGTCGATGCCTAATCCGAACGCCATGGCACCTCCGATGATGGACATCAGGTAGAGTGCCATGGTCTTTTTCCCCAGCACCTTGCTGATGACGAGTAGGGAGGCGGCGTTGACCGCCGGACCGGCCATGAGCAGCACCAATGCCGTGCCCGGAGAGAGCCCTTTCAGCAACAGGGCCGCTGCAATGGGGATGGAGCCGGTGGCGCAAAGGTACATGGGGACGGCAACGGCCAGGACCAGCAGCATGCTCAGCAGGGGCCTGTCGGCGAAGAGCGCGAAAAACGATTCCGGTACGAAGACTGTGATAAGTCCGGCGATGGCCAGCCCTAACGCTAACCAACGGCCGATGTCCTGCATCATTTCCACGAACGCATAGTGCAGTGCGTCGGCAGTTTTGGCGGCAAGACTTTTCCGGTCCGTATGGTCCTCTGGGGCCGGAGAGGACACCGGCGGGAGTTGGGAGGAAGTGTCCGAATCCGTCAGGCGGCTGACGAACGCCCCGCCCACTAAAGCTGTTACCAGTGCGGCGACCGGACGCAGCAGAGCGAAGGGCAGTCCCATCAGGGAGTAGGTGGCCATGATGGAATCGACCCCTGTCTGGGGTGTGGCAATCAGGAAAGCCGTCGTGGCACCGCGGGAGGCGCCTTCCTTCCGGAGAGACATGGCCGTGGGCAGTACTCCGCACGAACAGAGCGGCAGCGGGATGCCCAGCAGGGTGGCGTTGATGACCGAGCGGAACGAACCGCCTCCCAGGTAACGCCGGTAAAGGCCGTGAGGTACGAAAGCGTGCAGTACGCCTGCCAGCAGGAATCCTATTAATATATAAGGTGACATCTCGTTCACCAGGTCGATTATCTCTTTCATACGATGGTTATGTTGCGTTTTTGCGGCAAAAATACGGGAAATAACTGACAAACGTGCGGTAATGTCGGAAAAACCTTGCGTATATTGGGATTTCTTAATAACTTTCCACCCACATACTAATTTTAAACAATACTATCATTACTATCTTATGAGGAAATTACCTTTTGTTGCCTCCATCATGGCATTGCTTGTGGCTGTAGGCCTGGTGTCCTGCCAGCCGGCCAAGCAGCCGAAGGAGGAGTATCCGATGTTCTGGACATGGCTCGATTACCGGGCCGGTATGAATTTTGATTCCATCTGTCAGGTCATGAACGACATGGGCATTGACGGAGTGATGCTGAACGCACCCACGCCGGACGATTACCGCGTCGCTATCCCTGTCGCTCACCGCCACGGAATCGAAGTGTATGCATGGTTGTGGACCATGAACCTGGAGCACGACCGTGACCGCATCCTGAAGGAGCATCCTGAGTGGCTCAGTGTGAACCGTAACGGGAAAAGCCTGGCCGACACGACCGCTTATGTGGGGTACTATAAGTTCCTGTGTCCCACGTTGCCCGAAGTGCGGGAATACATCAACGAGAAAATCAAGGCGTATTGTGAGGTGGACGGCCTGAATGGCATCGCGATCGACTACCACCGGTTGGTGGATGTGGTGTTGCCCACTACGTTGTGGCCGACCTACGGCATTGTCCAGGACCGCGAATATGCCGCCTGGGATTATGGGTATCATCCTGAAATGCTGCGTAAGTTCGAGGAACAGTACGGATATGACCCCCGGAAGCAGGAAGACCCCTCGTTGGACGAGAAGTGGCGGCAGTTCCGCTGTGACCAGGTGACCGAGGTGGCGAACCTGATCGCCGAGACGGTCCATTCCTACGGCAAGAAGATGGCGGCATCGCCGTTCCCCACCCCGAAGATGGCCTCGCGCATGGTGCGTCAGGACTGGAGCCGGTGGAACTTGGACATCGTGTTCCCCATGGTCTATCACAACTTCTACACCGAGGATGTCAGTTTCATAGCCGACTGTACGGTGGAGAACGCGCGCGACAAGCAGCCCATGACCACCTTGTATTGTGGTATGATGGCGACCGACGGTCCGGAGATGTTCCAACAGATGGGTGCCGCCTTCGGCAACGGAGCCCAGGGCATCGCCATCTTCACCATGAACGGCTTGCGTCAGCCGGAGGTGAAGCGGCAGTTCAAGGCGTATGCTGACAGTATGCGTGCCTTGCGGGCGGAAATGGGCGGCACTGTTCCTTGCCGGGCACTTCCGGCGGCCGCTGATCCCGACCCTTTCTGTCACAAGGGTGTCATGCGGCTCATCGAACGACGGATGTGCCAGCTGATAGCCGGTGAGGGAGCCGACAGTCAGGCTGTCCAGCTGAAACTGGGCGACTATCGTCCGACGGACGCTTACGACGCCACCCGCAGCTACGAGGTGGCCGATGCGAACAGTGGTGCTCTTTTCAAGGTCACCTTCTACCAGTACGGTGATGTGCTGTCGGGGTGGAACGTGGAGCGTATCAAGTGAACAGCTCCTTGAGCACGTCGATGGATTTCAATTCCGGGAAATCGGGCAGGTGCAGCCGGTAGTAGCGGCAGATGATGTCTAAGCACCGGTTGCGCTCCGTCCGGTTCATGGCGAAGAGATGCATGGTCTCGTACCTCATCCGGAGCAGTGAGCGGACACGTGCGGACTCGTCGGGAGGCAGGAAGCAGCCATGCGTGGGCGTGGCGGTGGTGAAAGTGGCGTTCAGCAGGTCAAACAGCGCTCCCTCCTGGTAGTGCTCCGTGTTCGGATACAGTCCCAGGAAACGGGACAGTCGCATGAGGAAGACCAGATGGAAATTGGCGCAGGAGCCTTCGCTCGCGTCCAGCCACCGTACCGAGTGGGTCAGGAAGTAAAAGAGGGGCGTATTTTCCGTCTCTTCGTTCAGGGCCCGGTAGAGGAACTCTGCCAGGAACAGGGCGATGCCCGACTTGTAAGGGTGGAAAGGCAGCGAGAGCAGCGGGTACCAGGCACGGGCCTCCCGGATGGGATGCAGGCCCGATTTCGGACGATAGTCCGCCTCGAACTCCACTAACGACAACGGTTGGAACAATACGGCGCTGACCGCTGCCTTCCGGGAGCGCGTGGCGGGAACGAGGAAGGACTGCTGCCCTCCCTGTTGTGTGAAAATACGGACAATATTCGACTTGTCGTTGTATTTCAGGGTACACAATACGATGCCTTGATATTTCTGTAACATAGCGGGAGCAAAGGTACATCAAACGCCGGGAAGAAAAAACAGGTAAGGAAAGAAAAATTTTCGGGCAAATGTTTTGGTAGAATAAAAAAACTTCCTACCTTTGCATCCGCAAACGAGAGATACCCTCTCGGGAGCGGTTCAGGAGAAATCCTGAGAGAAGGAAGGCCCGTTCGTCTATCGGTTAGGACGCAAGATTTTCATTCTTGAAAGGGGAGTTCGATTCTCCCACGGGCTACATAATAAACAGAAATCAAGAACATATTAAAGATTAGTCGAGATGGCAAATCACAAATCATCTATTAAGAGAATTAGACAGGAAGAGAAGAGAAGACTTCACAACAGATATTATGCAAAGACCATGCGTAATGCAGTGAAGAAGCTCCGTGCAACTACTGACAAGAACGAGGCTGTAGCTTTGTTCCCGGCTGTACAGAAGACATTGGATAAGTTGGCCAAGCGTAACATTATCCATAAGAACAAGGCTGCGAACTTGAAGTCTAAGCTGGCGGCTCACATCGCCAAGCTGGCGTAAGTAGTTGTTCGCAAAAAGATATAAGGCTGGATGGGGGACACCTGTTCAGCCTTTTGTCTGTCTGCAGACGGGAGACCCGATTACATTTTTTAATCCAAAACAGACGTTCCGTTTCATCGTTTTTTTGTAACTTTGAAAACGATTTGAACTGAACAGATTTATAGCAAAATGAGTGAAGAACTGACACCCAAAGGCGGGAGCAATTATTCGGCGAGCAGCATTCAGGTCCTGGAAGGACTGGAAGCTGTCCGTAAGCGTCCTGCCATGTATATCGGCGATATCAGTGAGAAGGGACTTCATCACCTGGTCTATGAGGTGGTGGACAACTCCATTGACGAAGCGCTCGCCGGTTATTGTACCCATATTGAGGTCACTATCAACGAAGACAACTCTATCTCCGTGCAAGATAACGGCCGCGGTATCCCGGTGGATATGCACGACAAGGAGAAGAAGTCGGCCTTGGAAGTGGTCATGACTGTACTGCACGCCGGCGGCAAGTTCGACAAAGGCTCTTACAAGGTTTCCGGAGGTCTGCATGGCGTGGGCGTCTCGTGCGTCAATGCCTTGTCGAAACACATGACGACCAACGTGTTCCGTGACGGAAAGATTTACCAGCAGGAATACGCGTTCGGAAAGCCTTTATACAGCGTCAAGGTGGTAGGGGAAACGGACATTACGGGCACGCGGCAGACGTTCTGGCCCGATGATACCATCTTCACGGTGACGGAATATAAATACGGTATCCTCCAGGCCCGTATGCGTGAGCTGGCCTATTTGAACAAGGGCATCACCATTACCCTGACCGACAAGCGGGTCCAGGAAGAGGATGGCTCCTGCAGGCAGGAGGTCTTCCACTCGGAAGAGGGGGTGAAAGAGTTCGTACGTTTCCTGAACTCGAACAACACGCCGCTGATTGACGATGTCATTTATCTGAATACGGAGAAACAGGGCATTCCCATCGAGTGTGCCATCATGTACAATACCGGATTCCGGGAGAACCTTCATTCGTATGTCAACAACATCAACACCATTGAAGGGGGCACGCACGAGACGGGTTTCCGTACGGCGCTGACCCGTGTGTTGAAGAAGTATGCCGAAGACAGCAAGGCACTGGAAAAGGCGAAGGTGGAAATCTCGGGCGAGGACTTCCGGGAAGGGTTGATTGCGGTCATTTCTGTCAAGGTGTCCGAGCCGCAGTTTGAAGGCCAGACCAAGACCAAGCTGGGAAACAGCGAGGTCAGCGGCGCGGTGAACCAGGCGGTGGGAGAGGCGTTGACGTACTACCTGGAAGAGCATCCCAAGGAAGCCAAGACGATTGTCGATAAGGTGGTGCTGGCCGCCACGGCCCGTATCGCGGCCCGGAAGGCACGGGAGTCCGTGCAGCGCAAGAGCCCGATGGGGGGCGGCGGACTGCCGGGCAAGTTGGCCGACTGTTCCAGCCGTCAGCCGGAGGAATGCGAATTGTTCCTTGTCGAGGGAGACTCGGCCGGCGGTTCCGCCAAGCAAGGCCGCAGCCGCCAGTTCCAGGCCATCCTGCCGTTGCGAGGCAAGATTCTCAATGTGGAGAAGGCTATGTGGCACAAGGCGTTCGAGAGTGACGAGGTGAACAACATCATCCAGGCTTTGGGGGTCCGCTTCGGCGTGGACGGAGATGATGACAGCAAGAAGGCCAATATCGAGAAGCTCCGGTACTACAAGGTGATTATCATGACCGATGCCGATGTCGATGGCTCTCACATCGACACCCTTATCATGACGCTCTTCTACCGTTATATGCCCGAGATCATTCAGGGCGGCCATCTGTACATTGCCAACCCGCCGTTGTACAAGTGCAGCAAGGGGAAGGTCAGCAAATACTGTTACAATGACGAGGAACGCCTGGCCTTCATGCAGCAGTACGGTGATGGTACGGAGAACGGCATCCACACGCAGCGATACAAAGGTTTGGGTGAGATGAATCCCGAACAGCTGTGGGAGACGACCATGAATCCGGAGACACGTATCCTGAAGCAAGTCAGCATTGAAAACGCGGCCGATGCCGACTATATCTTCTCCATGTTGATGGGGGATGATGTGGGCCCCCGCCGTGAGTTCATTGAGCAGAATGCCACTTATGCCAATATCGACGCATAAGCTGTTTTTTTTTCATTTTTAAAACCAACCTCGCATCTTACACCGAGGACAGTCCCGGAGGCTACCGTTTCCGGGACTTTTTTTAAGTCCTTCCACAGATGAATTTACCTGTTCCAACTTCCCTCACTCTTTCTATTTTTGATGCCTCCAATCGCCTCCAAAAGGCTCGTGGCGGCGTTTTCGCACTTTTTTTCTTTATATTTTTCCCCTCAGATGGGCAAGTAGTCGAAATTTTCAGTACTTTTGGAAAAACAATAACAACCTAACAAATTCAAATACCCATGAAACTAACATTTCGTATTCCTTACCACACCGCCTGGGGCGAAAATGTCAGCGTTATCCTCGCTGATGAGATTTGGGTAGACCTCTACACCCTCGACGGACAGATCTGGCAAGGCGATTGTGAGTACACACCCGAAGACACGACTTCGGCGGTCAGCTATCGTTATGCCATCTACAGCAATGGTTCTTGTGTGCGGAAAGAGTTGGGCAGCATCCCACATTCTTTCTATCCGGGCAATTCGTTGCAGACCCATTATATCCTCAACGATGCTTGGCGCGACCTGCCCTTGAAGGCCTACAAGTACAGTTCGGCGTTCAACGGCCTTTACCAGCGGGAGATGCCCCGGTGGCTGGCCGAGAACGTGGAGTGCTGCGTCACGTTCCGTGCCTTGTGTCCGGGACTCCGGCTCAAGAAGCAGGCGTTGGGCATCATCGGTAGTTGCAGCGTGCTGGGTGCCTGGGATTCGAAGCGTGCCTTGCGGATGCACGAGGTGCAGCCCAACGTGTGGCACCTCACGGTCGATGCTTCCCGACTGATGGCGCAGTCGCCCTTTGAGTACAAGTTTGTGACCATCAACACGGTGACCGGCGCGATTGAGGATTGGGAGTTTGGTGCCAACCGTGTCTTCCAGATTCAGCCGTTACAGAAGGGAGAGACGTATTTGCCGGCGGAGACCGAAATCCATTTCGACCAGCCTGAACAGAAGATTGCCGGTACGGCCATTCCCGTCTTCTCGCTTCGTTCGGAAGGCAGTTTCGGAGTCGGTGACTTCGGCGACCTGAAGACCTTTATCGAATGGGCGGTGGCTACGCACCAGCGGGCCGTACAGATTCTTCCCATCAATGACACGACCATGAGCGGCACGTGGACCGACTCTTATCCGTACAGCAGCATTTCCATTTACGCGTTCCACCCCATGTATGTGGACCTGCGCCAGCTGCCTGCCTTGAAGGACAAGAACGCGGCCATGAACTTCGAACGCAAACGCCTGTTGCTGAACACACTGCCACAGGTCGATTACGAGGAAGTGAACCGCTGTAAGCGGGCGTATATCCGGACGGTCTTCCAGCAGGAGCAGAAAACCATCCTGGCGGACAAGCGTTTCCAGGAGTTCCTGGATACTAACAGGGAATGGCTCCAGCCTTACGCCGCTTTCCGTTACCTGACGGAGAAATACCATACGGCGGACTTCCACCAGTGGGAAGCGTACAGCACCTATTCCCTGGAGGCCATCGAGGAGCTCTGCTCGCCGAAGAGCAAGCACTATGCGGACATCGCTGTCTATTATTACACCCAGTACCTGCTGCACGTCCAGCTGCTCGCCGCCACTACGTACGGGCGCAATCAAGGCGTGCTGGTGAAAGGAGACATTCCTATCGGCATCAGCCGTACCAGTGTGGAGGCTTGGATGGAGCCCTTCTACTTCAACATGAACGGCCAGGCGGGCGCACCCCCTGACGCGTTCTCCGTGAACGGACAGAACTGGGGAATGCCGACCTACAACTGGAACGTCATGGCCGAGGACAACTACCAGTGGTGGCAGCGCCGCTTCCGCAAGATGGCCGAGTACTTCACGGCGTACCGCATCGACCATATCCTGGGCTTTTTCCGTATCTGGGAGATTCCCTACCATTCCGTACATGGCTTGCTGGGACAGTTCTCTCCCTCCATGCCGATGAGTCAGGACGAGATCCAGAGCTATGGACTGACGTTCCGCAAGGATTTCATGACCCGTCCCTTCATCAGTGACTATATTCTCAACAGCCAGTTCGAGGACAAGGCGGATGAGGTGCGGGAGACCTTCCTGTTGCCCTTGCACAGCGACCTCTATCAGATGCGGCCGGAATTTGACACGCAGCGGAAAGTCGAAGCCTATTTTGCCGGAAAGACCGACGCACAAAGCATAGAGCTGAAGGAGAAGATTTACGCGCTCATTAGCGATGTGCTGTTCATTCCCGACCGTGACAATCCGGAACAGTATCATCCCCGCATCGCCGTCCAGAACGATTATGTGTACCAGCAGCTGACACAGCCGGAGAAGGATGCCTTCAACCGTCTGTACAACCACTATTATTACCAGCGGCACAATAACTTCTGGTACAAGGAAGCCATGAAGAAGCTGCCCATCCTGACCCAGTCCACGGATATGCTGGTGTGTGGGGAGGACTTGGGTATGGTACCCGACTGCGTGCCTTGGGTGATGAGTCAGTTGCAGATTCTGTCGCTCGAAATCCAGCGGATGCCGAAGGACCCGAAAGTGGAATTCGGAAAAGTCTATCACTACCCGTTCCTGTCCGTCTGCACCATCGGCACGCACGACATGTCCACGTTCCGTGGCTGGTGGGAAGAAGACCGGAAGTTGTCCGAACGCTTCTATTACAACGAGTTGGGTCATTGGGGCAATTTCCCCGAGAAGGCACCCGGATGGTTGTGCGAAGAGATTGTCCGTCATCACCTCAACAGTCCTTCCATGCTCTGTATCCTGACGTGGCAAGACTGGTTGGGCATGGACGAACAGTTGCGTAATCCGGATGTGGACATCGAGCGCATCAACGTACCTGCCAATCCGAAGCACTACTGGCGCTGGCGCATGCACCTCACCCTGGAGCAGTTGATGGGGCAGACCGCTTTCAACGACAAGGTTCGTGTCATGATTGACGGTAGCGGACGGTAAATAGCCCGCTTGGCTGCGAGAACGGCAGCCGAATACTAAAAGAATTAAGGCCGAATGTCTGGCTACGGAAACTGTCCGTGCAGGCATTCGGCCTTAACTCCTTTAATAATGTAATTTCCCGGTTTCCGGACGCTTTAGTGTTTCTCTTTGATGATGCCCACACAGCCGGCACCCACGATGAGCAACACACCGGCCAGTACCATCATGTTGACTTCAGGAGGAACGCTGCCTTCCACCGTGAAGGCTTTCAATACCAGTCCTCCCAGGACGGCTGCCACAATCTGTGGTACACAGATGGTGCCGTTGAACAGTCCCAAGTAGGTACCCATGTGACCGCCCGTCAGTGAGTTCGTCAGGATGGTGAACGGGAGGGCCAGCATGGCTGCCCACGCGCAACCGATGAGCAGGAAGGAGCCGAACAACAGGTACTGGTCGTGGATGAACAGGATGGAGATGAAGCCGACGCCACCCAGTATAAGGCTGAGCGCATAGATGAGCTTGCGGCTACGGAACATGGGGATGATGGTGGCCCAAATGACCGAACCGATGGCCTGTACGGCGAACAGGATGCCTACCCAGTCGCCTGCGTTCTGATATTCCTGCGACTTGGTGTCGAGCACCATTCCACCCGTCGATTCTGAGATGACCGACGGCGCGTCGAACACATTGGCGGCAATGGTGCCGATGGTATAGGTCCACATGAACATGAACGCCGCCCAGCAGAAGAACTGTACCAGGCCTACTGTCCAGAAGGCCGTAGGCGCTTTGGCCAGCAGCTTGAACACGTTGGTCTTCTCCTCCTTGGCCGCTTCCGTGATGCCATGGTACTGCGCATACAGCTCCGGCGGGTATTCCTTCACCTTCACCGTCGTGTAGATGACACAAAGAATCAGGATGATGGCGCCGATGTAGAACGAGTAGATGACCGAGTCGGGCACGACACCTTTCGGTGCCACGTTGCTGATGCCCACGGCAGCGAAAATGAAGGGGAACAGATAGCCTGCCAGGCTGCCCGCATTGCACAGGAAGCTCTGGATGGAGTAGGCCAGTCCCTTCTGCTTCTCGTTCACCATGTCGCCCACCATCATCTTGAACGGCTGCATGGCGATATTGATAGAGGTGTCGAGAAACATGAGCGAGAACAGGCCGAAGACCATGGCCGCCGCTACCGACATGCCGAAGCTGCCGGCGTTGGGCAGCAGGCACATCACCAGCACAGCGATGATGGCCCCCACAAACAGGTAAGGGATACGTCGCCCGAACCGGCACCACGTCTTGTCGCTCAAGGCGCCGATGATAGGTTGAATCAGGATGCCCGCCAACGGAGGCAGGATCCAGAAATAACTCAGGCTGTGAGGGTCGGCCCCCAAGGTCGCGAAGATGCGGCTGATGTTAGCACTCTGCAAGGCGTAGGCAATCTGCACGCCGAAAAATCCGAAACTGATGTTCCACAGTTTCCAAAAGCTTAAATCTGGTATTTTCATGATATGTAATTAATGTATTTGCCCCTTTCATAACCTCATGACCCGCTGCTCGAAGCTGTCCTTGTCCCCAACAGCCTTGTTGCGGAGCTTGCTTCGGTAATTGTACACAGTGGCTAAGGAATATCCTAAAAAGTGGGCAATACGGTTGGAGTCTGTCACTCCCAATCGAATCAGTGCAAAGATACGAAGTTCTGTGTTAAGTAATTCATTTTTTCGCAGAAAAATTTTCCCTTCCTCTGAAAGAAGTTCGTTAAAGTCCTCGATGAAGTGGGGGAACAGGTCGAGGAACGACTTGTCAAACTCGTAGTAGAAGGCTTTCCGCTCGTCGCGCAGGAACTCTTCCGACCGGATGGTCTTGAAGAGCTCGTCGATTTTCGAGGCCATGGCCAGCTTCTCCAACGAGCGGCGGTATTGTTCCTGTTTTTCCAGGTAACCCACACACTTGTCCAAGTAGCGGGCGATATACACTTCCTTGATTCTTCCCGCATCTTCCAGCCGTTCGTTGGCAGACACCAGTTGCTGGTTGGTCTCGTACAGGTGGCGGCGCATCTGCTGCAGTTTCTTCATCCAGTAGTACAGGTAGCCGGTGGCGATGATGAGCAGGAACGCCAGCACACTCACACTGATGAACATGTTGCGGGTCAGCACGTGTTTGTCCCGCAGCTGGTCTTGGTAGGCCCGGTCGATGATGGGGTAGAACTCGGTCACTTCGAGGAAACGGAGGCGGGCGTTGCAGGCCACGGCATCCTCCATCGAGCAGTTCAGGTACTGGTACGCTCGTTCGTAGTCGCCTTCGTCGTACATCAGTTTCGCCAGCTTCTGCAGCGAGGCATATTCGCGCACGGCTTGGTACAGGTCGCACAGGGCCGACTTGGCCAGGTGGTAGGTCTGCTTGTCGATGTCTCCTTTCTGGCTGTAGGCTTCCGCGAAGGTGTAGTGAAGGAACGCCTTGTGCTTCAAATCCTTTTCACCGCATCGGTAACTCTCCAACAAAGCGATGGCCTCGTCCGTGCGGTGCTTCAGCAGTTCCTTTTCCGCGAGCACGATTTCCCGGTCGGGGGTTGGGGGATTGTCGAGGGAGAGGATGGAGTCGCGGAAGGCGTCGGTCCGTTCCAACAGCAGCTGTTTGGCTTTTGGATGGGCGGTGTAGTCGGCGGCCCAGCCGTAGAACGCCCGGCTGGTATGGTAGTAGTAGGCCAGCAACTTCTTGTCTAACTGCCGGCTGTCCACCTTCTCCAAGTCCAGCATGGACTCGGTGTACATGCCCATCACTCCCATCACTTCCGCCATGTTGATGTACACCTCCGCTTGGAGTGGGGCCCGGTTCAGTTCCGGCAGCAGTCGCTCCCGTTGCTGCACGTAGCTGAAGGCCGAGTCGGCCTGGTAATGGAGGTACTTTCCGAACAGGTCGCCGCACAGGCGGTACTGTTCCTCGGGGTTCTGCGTCGCGCTCAGCTGTTTCCGTAGCTGGAGGATGTCGCGTTCCCGTTGTTCCTGATAGACAGTTTTCGAAACTATGGCCGCATCCACTTCTTCCAGCACGTGCTGGGTGGAGTCAGACAGTTCCATGCCTGTCCCGTTCAGGGGCAGGAAGAGAACCATGAAATAGAGCAGATAAGGCAAGGTATTCTTCATAATAATCATGTCTTAGGTTGCGGCAAATATAAGACTTTTTTAGATAGGTACCTAATTTTGACCTGTTTATTTTTTCAAATCGTTTATATAATCAGCCTGTTTCCTTGATATATATCAATTGATAAACAATGAGATAGCTCTGCTATCCATTTCTATTTTCATTTTAGCCGTCGGTTTGTGTCATTGATTGTTCTACCTTTGCTTTCGAAAAAAGACAATCACCGAAGAGTACTAACCGTAATTAATAATATATGAAACGAGCACTGATGATTTTGATGGCCGCTGTAGGGCTCCTTACCGGACACAGCCAAGCCGCGCCGACCGCGAAAGTAGATAAGGTAGCGCCTACCTTCTGGTGGGCAGGGATGAAGAACCCCGAGCTGCAGATTCTCTTGCACGGCAACAACATCGCCTCGTCTCAGGTGAGCATCGACAGCGAGGATGTCATCCTGAAGGAGGTCGTGTTGCAGGAAAACCCCAATTATGTGATTCTGTATTTGGACCTGAGCCAGGCACGGCCTCAGACGTTCCATATCTTATTAAAAGAAGGCAAGAAGACCACTTCTGTCGCCTATGAGCTGAAGCAGCGCACCCGCAAGGGCGAGGAGGTGCAAGGCTTCACGGCATCCGACGTGCTTTACCTGATTATGCCCGACCGTTTCGCCAACGGAGACCCGTCGAACGATGTGGTGCCCGGCATGCTCGAAAGCAAGGTGGACCGCAGCGAGCAGTACGCCCGCCATGGAGGCGACATCAAGGGTATCGCCGACCACCTGGACTATCTGCAGGACCTCGGCATCACGGCCATCTGGCTGAATCCGGCGCAGGAGAACGATATGAAGGAAGGCTCTTATCACGGTTATGCCATCACGGACTATTATCAGATTGACCGTCGATTGGGCTCGAACGAGGAGTTCCGCCAGCTGACCGAGCAGGCGCACGCCAAGGGACTGAAGATGGTGATGGACATGATCTTCAACCACTGCGGCAGCGAGAACTATCTTTTCAAGGACAAGCCGTCGCTGGATTGGTTCAACTTCCGTTCCAGTTACGTTCAGACATCGTACAAGACCGCCAGCGTGCAGGACACGCATGCCGCCGACTATGAGCGCCGCATCGCTACCGACGGCTGGTTCACTGAATCCATGCCCGACTTCAACCAGCGCAACCGCCACGTGGCCCGTTACCTCATCCAGAGCAGTCTCTGGTGGGTGGAGTACGCCGGCATCAACGGCATCCGTCAGGACACGCATCCTTACGCCGACTTCGACTTCATGTCGCAGTGGTGTCAGGAAGTGCTCAACGAATACCCCAACTTCAACATCGTGGGCGAGACCTGGCTCAACAGCAACGTGCTGGTCTCCTTCTGGCAGAAGGACAGCAAGCTGGCCGCTCCGCGCAACTCGCACCTGCCCACCGTGATGGACTTTCCGTTGAACGCGCTGATGAACATGGCTTTCGACGAGGAGACGACCGAATGGGCAGGAGGCCTCTACCGCCTGTACGACTACCTCACGCAGGATTTTGTCTATGCCGACCCCATGAACCTGCTGACGTTCCTTGACAACCACGATACCGCCCGTTTCTACAAGAAGGACGAGGATACCCGGAACCTGAACCGCTACAAGCAGGCGTTGACCTTCCTGCTGACCACCCGTGGCATTCCGCAGATTTACTACGGCACGGAAATCCTGATGGCGGCCGACAAGAGCGAGGGCGACGGCATGCTGCGCCGCGACTTCCCCGGCGGATGGGCGGGCGACACGGCCAATTGCTTCACCGCACAAGGACGCACGGCGTTGCAGAACGAGGCGTTCGACTTCACCCGTCGCCTCCTGCAGTGGCGCAAGGGCAATGAGGTCATCGCCAAGGGCAACCTCAAGCACTTCTCCATCTTCAGCGGCACTTACGTGTACGAACGCAGCTACCAAGGCCGTTCGGTCGTGGTGATGATGAACGGTACCGATGCCGAGCAGACGCTCGACCTCACCCCCTTCCAGGAAGTGCTGCCCCGTCGCGAGGCGGTGGACTTCTTCACCGGGAAGACGGTACAATTGGAGCAGAACGTGGTGCTGCAACCCCGCCAAACCCTGCTCCTCAGCTTCTAATGAGTTTATAATTTTGTATTAGGTTAGGATTATATAATAGGTTAATTATTAAGTAGTAAGTTTTCAATTAGGTGTTTTTTGATTTATAAAAAGAACATTCAAGTGGGCAACAGACCGAGTAAGTAGCTAAATTTGTGACAAACGGAACTATTGAAAGGTCTGTTTTTTCTTTCTAACCTGAGACAACCTGAACATATCAACATTATTATTCATAATACCTGAAGAACGTATGAACATCAAAAAGACAATCGCACTTTCGGCTTTCCTCCTGACCGCATGGGGAATCCAGGCACAGCAGTTGACATCGCCCGATGGCAATCTGGTGATGAACTTCAGTCTGAATGCCCAAGGAGCGCCCGTTTACGAGCTCACCTTCGGTGGTAAAGCCGTCATCAAGCCCAGTACCTTGGGACTGGAGCTGAAAAAGGAAGACGCTGACCAGCAGACCAGCTTCGAGTGGAACGACGCACGGCAGGATGACGCGCAGTTGGACAAGAAGACCAACCTCATGACCGGCTTCACCGTCGCCTCCACGGAGACAGCCACCTTCGATGAGACTTGGCATCCCGTATGGGGCGAGGAGAGCGCCATCCGCAACCACTACAACGAGCTGGCCGTGACCCTTCACCAGGCGGCCAACGACCGCCAGCTGCGCATCCGCTTCCGTCTGTTTGACGATGGTCTGGGCTTCCGCTACGAGTTTCCGCAGCAGAAGAACCTCAACTACTTTGTCGTAAAGGAAGAGCATTCCCAGTTCGCCATGGCCGGCGACCACACCGCCTGGTGGATTCCCGGCGACTACGATACCCAGGAGTACGAATACACCCAGTCACGCCTGACGGAGATCCGTGGCCTGATGCAGAAAGCCATCACGCCCAACTCCTCGCAGACGGTCTTCTCGCCCACCGGCGTGCAGACCTCGCTCATGATGAAGAGCGATGACGGCCTGTACATCAACCTCCACGAGGCCGCCCTCATCGACTACTCGTGCATGCACCTGAACTTGGACGACAAGAACCTCGTGTTCGAGTCGTGGCTGACTCCTGATGCCAAGGGCGACAAGGGCTACCTGCAGACTCCCTGCACCTCTCCGTGGCGTACCGTCATTGTAGGCGATGAGGCCCGCGACATCCTTGCCTCGCGCATCACCCTCAACCTGAACGAGCCCTGCAAGTACGCCGACACCTCCTGGATCCATCCCGTGAAGTACATCGGTGTATGGTGGGACATGATTACCGGCAAGGGCAGCTGGGCCTATACCGACGAGCTGCCGAGCGTGCGCTTGGGTGAGACCGACTACACGAAGACCCGCCCCAACGGCAAGCACTCCGCCAATACGGCCAACGTGAAGCGCTACATCGACTTCGCCGCCGAACACGGCTTCAGCCAGGTGCTGGTGGAAGGCTGGAACGAGGGATGGGAAGACTGGTTCGGCAAGACCAAGGACTATGTCTTCGACTTCGTGACTCCTTATCCCGACTTCGATGTGAAGGAACTGCACCGCTACGCTGCCGCCAAGGGCGTGAAGCTGATGATGCACCACGAGACCTCCGCTTCTGTGCGCAACTACGAGCGTCACATGGACAAGGCCTACCAGTTCATGGTGGACAACGGCTACAACTCCGTGAAGAGCGGTTACGTGGGCAACATCATCCCGCGTGGCGAGCACCATTACGGCCAGTGGCTGGTCAACCATTACCTCTATGCCGTGACAAAGGCTGCCGAGTATAAGATTATGGTCAACGGCCATGAGGCCGTCCGTCCCACCGGCCTGTGCCGCACGTACCCCAACCTCATCGGCAATGAGTCCGCCCGTGGCACCGAGTACGAGTCCTTCGGCGGCAATCCGGTGAACCATACCACCGTGCTTCCGTTCACCCGCCTCATCGGCGGCCCGATGGACTACACGCCGGGTATCTTCGAGACCGACTGCAGCAAGATGAGCCCCGACAACACGTCGCGCGTCCGCTCCACGTTGGTCCGCCAGCTGGCCCTCTATGTCACGATGTACAGCCCCTTGCAGATGGCGGCCGACATCCCGGAAAACTACGAGCGTTTCATGGATGCCTTCCAGTTCATCAAGGACGTGGCCATCGACTGGGACGAGAGCCGTTACCTCGAAGCTGAGCCGGGCGACTACATCACCATCGCGCGTCGTGCCAAGGGAACGGACGACTGGTACGTAGGCTGCACCGCCGGCTTCAACGGCCACGAGTCGCGCCTCACCCTCGACTTCCTTACTCCGGGCAAGAAGTACGAGGCGGTCATCTATGCCGACGGCAAGGACGCCAGCTGGGACCAGAACCCGCAGAGCTACACCATCACCCGTAAGGTGGTCACCTCGAAGACCAAGCTCAACCTGAAGGCAGCGGTGGGTGGCGGCTATGCCATCTCTATCAAGGAAATCAAGTAAACCGAAGAAGCAGTTGCCAGCCAACGAAATCTTCACAACAAGAGAGAAAAATATGAGTAATTTTTATTTTTAACTAACAGTCAAGTAATATGAAAACAGAGAAAACAATCAGTCGATTTCTGCTGCTGTTGGCAGTAGGATTACTGTTCGCTGTCCAGTCCTTCGCGCAAGGGCTGACAGTGAAGGGCGTTGTGAAAGATGTCACGGGTGAGTCCGTCATCGGTGCCAACGTCATCGTGAAAGGTACGACCAACGGAACGATTACCGACTTCGACGGTAACTTCCAGTTGCAGGCCAACCAGGGTGACATCATTGTCATCTCTTTCATCGGCTACCTGCCGCAGGAACTCCCTGCCGCCGCCGAGATGAACGTCATCCTGAAGGAAGACAGTGAGACCTTGGAGGAAGTCGTGGTCATCGGTTACGGTGCCGCCAAGAAGAACGACCTGACCGGTTCGGTGACAGCCATCAGTGCAGACAAGATGGTCAAAGGTGTGGCTTCATCCGCCTCGGATATGTTGGTAGGTAAGGCCGCCGGTGTGAGTGTCGTCACCGATGGTGGAGCGCCAGGAGCAGGTGCGACCATTCGTGTGCGTGGTGGTTCTTCTATGTCTGCCTCCAACAACCCGTTGATCGTTATTGATGGTGTGCCCGTTGATGATGGTGGTATCAATGGTATGGCCAACCCGCTCTCGACCGTGCATCCTAACGATATCGAGACATTCACGATTCTGAAGGATGCGTCAGCCACCGCCATCTACGGCTCCCGTGCCTCCAATGGTGTCATCATTATCACAACGAAGAAAGGCCAGTCCGGCCGCGTCAAGGTAGGTTACAATGGTACTGTTTCCGTCAATACGGTACCCAAGAAGGTGGATGTGATGTCTGCCGATGAGTTCCGCGGTTTTGTGACAGAAAAGTACGGTACCTCCAGCGACCAATACAAAGCGCTCGGTTCTGCCAGCACCAACTGGCAGGATGAGATTCTGAAGACTGCAGTCAGCACCGACCATAACGTGAATGTATCGGGCGCGCTGCCTCATATGCCCTATCGTGTATCCGTGGCCTATACGAGTGAGAATGGTATTCTGAAAACATCCAGCATGGATCGTTTGACCGGTGCTATCAACTTGAACCCCAAATTCTTTGATGACAAGTTGAACATTCAGCTGAATGTAAAAGGTATTTATAACAAAAACCGTTTTGCCGATACCGGTGCTTTGGGAATGGCGACTCAGTTCGATCCCACCCAGCCTGTCTATATGGACGGCAGCAAGTATGGAAACGGTTACTATATGAACGTCAAGGCCGATGGAACTCCGAATGACATTGCGTTGACCAACCCGGTTTCTATACTTGATTCCAAGAGCGACAAATCGACGGTCTATCGTAGCATAGGTAATGCCCAGATTGACTATCGTTTCCATTTCCTGCCTGACTTGCGTGCCAATTTGAATTTAGGTTATGATGTCTCCAAGAGTGACGGTGATGTCATTATCACGGACAATTCACCGATGACATGGGCACAAGGCAATTATAAGATTGGTTTTGGTGAAAATAGCAGTTACTGGCAGTTGAAGCGCAACCTGCTGTTGGATTTCTACATGAACTACAACAAGACCTTCGGTGCCCATCACATAGATGCGATGGCCGGCTATTCATGGCAGCATTTCTACAACTCTACTTGGACGAAGTATCCGTATTCGGCAGCCAAGGCGCAGGAATACGGCAAGGAGTTCTATAAGGATATGGAGGATTACAAGACGGAGAGCTATCTGGTTTCTTTCTTCGGACGTTTGAATTATACGTTGCTCGACCGTTATATGCTGACCTTCACATTGCGTGACGACGGTTCTTCCCGCTTCAATAAGGATAACCGTTGGGGCTTGTTCCCCTCCGTGGCTTTCGCCTGGAGGATGAAGGAGGAAAGCTTCCTGAAGGACATCAACGCACTTTCTGACTTGAAACTTCGTTTGGGTTATGGTATTACGGGTCAGCAGAACCTTCAGAACGGTGACTATCCCTATATGGCCCGTTATATGTATTCGAAGGCTGGTGCCAACTATTTCTTTGGCAACAACAAGTTGACATTGATTGCGCCCCAGGCGTATGATTATAATCTGAAATGGGAGGAAACCACCACGTACAATGTAGGTATCGATTTCGGAGTATTGAACAATGTCATTACCGGTAATTTGGATGTGTATTACCGCAAGACAAAGGACCTGTTGAACACAGTGACGGCACCTGCCGGAACGAACTTCAGCAACCAGTTGCTGACCAATGTGGGAACATTGGAGAACAAGGGTGTGGAATTTACGTTGACCGCTCATCCCATCACGACCAAGGACTGGAACTGGACATTGAGCTATAACATCTCCTATAACAAGAATGAAATCACGAAGATGACCTTCAATGACGACCCGTCATACAAGGGAGTTCTTCATACAGGAATCGATGGAGCTACCGGTTATACCATTATGATTAACTCTGTGAACCATCCTTACAATTCATTCTATGTATTCGAGCAGATGTATGACAAGGCGGGCAACCCCATCGAGAATGCATACGTCGATCAGAACGGAGACAACAAGATCGACGAGGATGATTTGATAGCCTACAAGTCCTCTGCTCCCGATGTCTTCATGGGATTGACGTCACAGCTTTCCTACAAGAACTGGGATTTGGGCTTCTCGTTGCGTGGCAGCTTCGGCAATTATGCCTATAACAATGTTCAGTCCAACCGCGAAAGCTGGGGTGGTTCGGAAATGTACGACCCGTCCGGTTTCTTGAAGAACCGGGTGACTTCAGCTGCGAAGACCGATTTCCAGAACAAGCAGCCCCGTTCCAGCTACTACGTGCAGAACGCTTCGTTTGTTCGTATGGACAATATTACGCTGGGATACACTTTCAACAAGTTGTTCAACGACCATCAGAATGCACGGGTTTACTTTACGGTACAGAATCCGTTTGTCATTACCAAGTATGACGGACTGGATCCGGAAATCAGTGGCAGTGGCGTGGACAATAACATCTATCCTCGTCCCCGTGTATTTATGTTAGGACTGAATCTTAATTTTTAAAACATGATAATCATGAAACTATTCAAATTCAAATATATTTGTTCGGCAGCATTGCTCAGTACGATGCTGGGTACAACTTCTTGTGTCAACGATTTAGACACGGTTCCCTTGGATAAGGATGAGTTGGTGTCCGAGGTGGTGTTCGGAAGTGATATAGATGCTTACCAACGTGCGTTGGCGAAGATTTATGCAGGGTTGGCTATCGGCGGTAACGCCGGTGGTGACTCTGACCAGGATGTGGTAGGTATCGATGGCGGTTCACAGTCTTCGTTCTTACGCGTGACGTGGAACATGCAGGAGCTGACTTCTGACATTGCACATTGCTGTTGGTCGGACCCCGGTATTCCCGATTTCAACCATCTTACCTGGTCTTCGTCCAGTCCGTGGATTAAGGGCTCGTATTATCGTCTGTATTATCAGATCAACCTGTGCAACGCTTTCCTCCGTGAGGCTTCAGAAGACAAGTTGGCTGGCAGAGGCTGTTCCAGCGATGTGATGGCAAAGGTAAGTGGTTATCGGGCTGAGGCGCGTTTCATGCGGGCCTTGATGTACCAGTATCTGCTGGACTTCTACCGGAATGTTCCTTTTGTGGACGAAAACAGCCCCATCGGTAGCGAACGTCCTCAGCAGATTATGAAGGATGACTTGTTCAAGTATGTAGAGAGCGAGCTGTTGGCGTGTGAGTCAGAGATGCTGCCTGCCACTCCCGGCTTCAATGACAATTACGGTCATGCCAATCAGGCGGCTGTCTGGGCGGCCTTGTCCCGTCTGTATCTGAATGCGGAAACCTATATTGGTACAGCCAAATATACAGAATGCATCACCTACTGCAAGAAGGTGATTGCTGCAGGCTATCAACTGGAACCCGTCTATGGGGATGCTTTCAAGGCCGACAATGACCAGTCCAAGGAGATGATTCTTCCTGTCCGTTATGACGGAGAAGACACCATGACTTGGGGTGGTATGACAGCCTTGCTGTGCTGGGGCTCTTCCGAATTCCAGACTGAGGTCAATGCAAAGGGTGGCTGGAACGGCATTCGTGTCAAGTCTTCCTTCTACCATTTGTTCCAGCGTGAGCCGGCATACGACAAGGACAGCCGTTATGCGATGTTGAGAGCGGATGCTGCTACCAGCATCGATATTACGGATGAGAGTGAATTCAAGCAGGGTATCCCTGTTACCAAGTTCTACAATGTCAATAAAGATGGTTCATTGCCTCCTTCGTCCGAAGCATGGACTGACTTCCCGTTGTTCCGTTTGGGTGAAATCTATTTGAATCTCGCAGAAGCTGTGTTGCGGGGTGGTAACGGTTCCAGTCAGTCGGAAGCTTTGGACTATGTGAATGAATTGCGTCGGCGCGCCTATACCGATAAAGTTTCTGCTGATATCACGTTAAGTGATTTTACACTGGATTTCATGATGGATGAGCGTGGACGTGAACTCTTCTTTGAGGCTCATCGTCGTACAGACTTGGTTCGTTTCGGCAAACTCACTTCCGGCGATTATGTATGGCCTTGGAAGGGTGGCGTGGCCGAAGGTAAGGCAGTCAGCAACATCTATAATGTGTTCCCCATTCCTTCGGACGATATAGGTTCGAACGAGAACTTGAAGCAGAATGAGGGTTATTAATTACTTTAAACTTTAAGAATATGAAATCAAACTATATGTACTTTCTGCTGGCAGGCTTTCTCACATTGGCCTCCTGCGAAGATGACAAGGAACCCGTAATGGAGCTGCAGAATGCAGCTTCATTCAATGCCTTGTCGCAAAACAGCATTGTCCTCACCAATGACAATAAAGATGCTGCTTTCCCGGTTATCTCTTGGACAAAGGCGGATTATGGGGTATCTGCCGTTGTTAATTACGAAGTGACGCTTACCAATACAACTACCAACAAGAGTGTGGTGATGGCAGAAACTGGTTCCGACCAGCTGGCTTTTACGAACGGAGAAATGAATACCTTGATGGCAAAGACGGGAGCATGTCCGGGTCAGACGTATGACTTTACGGTCTCTCTCGTATCGAAGTCCTATGATGCCTTCGCTGATGCGTCTGGAAATACGCTGTCTTTCAAGGCTACGACATTTGACCCCAATGTGGCGGATATCACCTGGAAGTATGCGTATGTGGCGGTAGGTTATCCTAATTGGGATTATACAACGGCTTATGTGATTGGAGATCCTGACGGTGACGGTGTTTTTGATGGTTATGCCAATTTTGACGATGCCGCATCGTATGCTGTTCTGGATGGTGCTGATGTGACAAAAGTCTTGGCACAAGGACAGTCGGTCGATTCGAAGGGCTTTTATCAGATTACAGTGAATGCCAATGGTGATGTCAGACAGACCGAACCTCTATCATGGGAAATCATCGGTGATGCCACTTCCGGAGGATGGAATGAAGCCACCAAGATGGAGTATGATGCCGACACTCGCAAGTGGACGCTTATTACTCCCTTGTTGGCAAAGGAAATGAAGTTCCGTGCCAATGGCAATTGGGACTACAATTATGGTGTTGAGGCTGACGGTAATATCTTGGTGGCTGGCGGATCCAACATCAAGATAGAAAAAGACCATGCTTACATCATTACGCTCGATTTGACAAATGCCGGTCTGTACACCTATTCGTTGGAAGAAACGGATATTGAGCAGTCCAGTGCCTTCCTGTCTATGCCGGGCAGCTACCAAGGTTGGTCTCCTGAAGCGGATAATGCTTATCATGTCATTTCTGAAGCTCGCGATTTCAAATATACGGGCACATTCTATTTGCCAGCCGATACAGAATTCAAGTTCTATGATGGCGGTACATGGATGGGGATGAAAGGTGATCCGACGGTGGATGAAGAAAACAACAGTGTTAGCTTCAGCATTGGAGATGGCGATAATATTATTGTCACGGATGCGGGCTATTATCGGTTTGCTGTCAATACCAAGAAGATGACTGCCACCATTACGAAGACTGGCTGGGAGGTGATAGGCAGTGCCGCTCCTCATGGTTGGGATAAGGGTGTACTGATGACGTATGTCCCCGAAGACAAGACCTGGACGATTACCGTTACTCTTACTGACGGGGAAATCAAGTTCCGTTGGGATGGAGCATGGGACATCAATTATGGAGGAAGTCTTGGCAGTTTGGAACAGGGTGGCGCGAATATTGCCGTTTCTGCGGGTACATATACTATTGTCCTGAATCCGGACGCAAAAACCGCTACAATGAAGAAAAACTAAAGTAAATTCTTGTAGATGAATGATAATCGGCTGGCAATTCCTGGAGCAAATACCAGGCTTGCCAGCCGATTTGCTGTATCTTCGACAGTCTGCCGTATCATATATTATGAAAATCAATTGTTATCTTTCTTCTAAAGAAAAAAATTTTCTTTATTCTGCCGGTGTGATGAATCTCGCGGACTTTATCTACATTTGCGATATATGAAATGGATACGAATACTTATAGACTTCCCACGCATCCGGGAGATGTACAGAAAGAGGAACTGGAAGTCAGAGGCATTACACAGAAACGCTTCTCTGAATATACAGGAATTCCTTATGACTTACTGAACGAGGTGCTGAATGCCAAACGGCCTGTCACCAGCCACATTGCATTAGTGGTGGAGGCGGCTCTCGGCATCAATCCGGAGTTGCTCATCAATATGCAGAGTCGTTATAATATGGCTCAGGCTCGGCTTAAACCGAATGTGGAGATACATCTCCCTTCTAATCTAAATTGGCTCGCTCTCCCATGTTTTCACGGAATCCGACACGCTGGTCCGGGGATGCCGGTTCTTGTGGTCTGACAATGGGCATTCTTGCCCCTTAACAACAGCCATCCTTGCCCCCTAACAACAGCCATTCTTGTGAGGTAACAACAGCCATCCTTGTACCCTAACAACAGCCATTCTTGCAACGTCATGACTGTATTCGTGAAGTGCCATGCATAGCGTTGAGTAGCAAGAAGCATCAGAATACAATTAAAAGTAGGAGTAAGATGGTTTTTTAGGAAAGAATTCTTTGCTTGTTTCCCTTTTTCCCTTAATTTTGCCACAACTTATTGACACGTAACGATATGATTACATTAAGAATTAGCTTAAAAACACAAGCATTGGTTGGTTGCCTGCTGGGTGCCCTCCTTACGGGTTGCTCTCACACTGACGATATGCAGGCAAAGGCTCCCGAGGAGGATGCCTCTCAGTTTGTTGTGCTCACGGATGTAGTGCCGGATGTCCTCCTCGAAATCCGCTACTACAGTACCTACAACTTCATCGGACGCCGCATTCCCGGCTACGACGAACCGATTGCCATGCTCACCCGTCAGGCTGCCGACTCACTCAAGAAGGTGAGCGACGACCTCCTCCAGCAGGGCTATCGCCTGAAGATATTCGACGGCTATCGCCCCCAGAAGGCTGTGGATTATTTCATGGCATGGGCCCAGGATGTCAACGACACGCTGATGAAGCCCTATTTCTATCCCGAGCTCGACAAGTCAGTACTCGTTCCGCAAGAATATATCGCCGAGAAGTCGGGACACACCCGAGGCAGTACCATCGACCTCACCCTCTTCGACATGAAATTGGAGAAAGAGGTGGATATGGGTTGTACCTACGACTATTTCGGTCTTGCCTCCCACCCCGATGCCCAGCCTGGCCAGCCCATCGGTGCCTATCCTCCCATCAACCAGCGGCAGTATGCCAACCGCATGATATTGCAGCAGGCGATGACGGCTCACGGTTTCAAGCCCTATGATTGTGAGTGGTGGCACTTCACCCTCGCCAACGAGCCCTTCCCCGACACTTATTTCATATTCCCTATAGCCAGGAGTTCACTAAATAATTAATGAAGACTTGTATGAGGATATGGAATAGGTTATACCCTCAATCCGTATAGCTTTCTCTTGTTCATCTTGTATTCCTTGCACCTCGGTGGGATGGCCTCCGGCAGATGGAGCCATCCCGTTCTTGCGGCGCTTATCCGTTCTTGTGCCGGTTGGCACGGCGCTGGCGGTATTCTGCCTTCATCTTGGCGGAGCCCGAGCCGTGGGAGCCGGTGATGAAGCTTTTCTTCTTGGCCTTGGTCTTTATGCCGTTCTCTTTCTTGCCGTTCGAGCTGCGGCATCCTTTGAACACGATGCCTTCGGTGATGATTTTCTCTATATCCATAAGTCTGTAGGGTTTTTCAGTTAAAATATACAATGTGAAGGTCGGTGGCGGCTGCATAGTCCTGCAGCAGTCCGACCAGGTAATCCATGTTCTCCGCCAGTCCCTCGCGGCCGCTGTAGCCGTTCATGATGGCGAGCAGGCGGGTGGTGCCGAGGGTCAGCTTGGTGCGCTCGTGGTCGCTGGTGGGCGTGCCGATGCCTCCCAGCGCATCGCGGTAAACAGGCATGCCTTCGATGTTGAGCGGACCCCGCCCGATGCCTTCGTAGGGTTCTCCCGCCCGTCCGATGCCCAGCGTAAGGGTGTCGCCCTGAATCTTGTCACGGTCGAAGCCGCCGATGGAGTGGCCGCTGTAGATGGAGGCGAGGTTGATGAGGTCCACCAGCGTGTCTATCTGGTAGAGAGGGATGCCGCGCAGCAGTCGTCGGCAGAGGGCTTCGGACGAGGGACGGTAGCGGCTGGGGTCTTTGCCGCACTGCTTGTACGCTTGGCGGGTGGCCTGGATGGCAGGCATGTCCTTGATCGATTCGGTGGTGTACTTCGCCCGGTAGAGGGCAGTATATTCGTCAATCTGCCGCCACAGGTCGGCGTTGTAGGGGGTATTGGTGACGGTGGCGAAGACGGCGGCTCCATAGAAGCCGGGCCAGGCGCGGTGCAGCTCGTCGCTGACGGTAAGGGTGAGTAACGGTGTGTCCATATCCTTCGGGGTAGTTAGCGGTTGGGGTGAGTAATGGGGGTGTGAGCCGGTGGCAGGGGGACGGGCTTCAGCAGGATACCGGTCAGTATCCGTCCGGAGCGGATGCCCAGGCGGCGGGCGGAGAAGAAGTCGCCGGACTGCCGGTAGGTGCAGATGCCGGCGGTCTCGATGCGGCCGGCAGGGACACCTTCCCCGATGAGCTGGAGGCGGTTGGCCTCCCACAGGTCGAGGTGCCACTTGCCGGTGCGGCGGGCGATGCGCTCCATCGGGAAGCCGGCGGAGCGGAAGGCTTCATACACTTCGTCGCCCACCTCGAAAGCCGCCAGCGAGATGCCGGGACCGATGCATGCCACAAGGTCTTCGCCGCGCGAGCCATAGACGGCCTGCAGCTGCCGGACGGTCTTCCGCACGATGCCTGCCACCGTACCTCGCCAGCCGGCATGGATGACGGCGGCCACCCGCAGGCGGGGGTCGTAACAGAGCACAGGGATGCAGTCGGCGGTAGAGACACAGAGGCAGGTGCCGGGCACGTGTCCCATCAGCGCATCCACTCCTTCGAGGGCAGCCGCCTGTTCTTCCTCGCTGAGGCGCAGGAACGCTTCGTCAATCCTCCGCACGGTGTCGCCGTGGGTCTGGTGAGGAACGATGAGGCGGCACGTTTCTCCGGAAGGCAGCAGGCGGAGCAGCCGCTCGCGGTTGAGGCGGACGTGCTCCGGGGCGTCACCGCAGTAGTGGGTGCAGTTGAACGAGGCGTACGTGCCCGTGCCACAGCCGCCGTGGCGGGTGGTGGAAAAGCAGAAAATGTCGGAATACGTGCGGTTGACACCGTATTCCAACATTCCTTGATCCTGGGTGAATACGCTCATGGCCGGTTGTTTTGGGGCGTTTCATCCTCCGTCTCGTCCCAGTCCTCTTCCTCGTATTCGTACTCGAAGTCGTCTTCGTCGTCCACCTCTTCGTACTCGTAGCTGAAGTCCTCGTCCTCGCCCATGTCCTTCAGCTCCTGCTGGAGCTTCGAGAGGTCCTTGGCGCGGTGGACGATGGCCTCGTGGCGTACGTCCTCCAACCGGTTGCTTTCCTTGTTCAGCTCGGTCCAGAGCAGGTCTTTCAGTTCCTGCAGTCCGGTCTGTGCCACGGACGAGATAAACACGTGGGGCACGTCGGCGGGCAGGGTGGGAGTGAGCAGCTCGATAAGCTCGTCGTCAAGCATGTCGCACTTGGTGATGGCCAGCACGCGCTGCTTGTCCAGCATCTCGGGGTTGAAGGTGGCCACCTCGTTGAGCAGGATTTCGTACTCGCGGCGGATGTCGTCCGTATCGCCCGGCACCATGAAGAGCAGCAGGGAGTTGCGCTCGATGTGGCGCAGGAAGCGCAGGCCCAGTCCCTTGCCTTCGCTGGCCCCTTCGATGATGCCCGGAATGTCCGCCATGACGAAGGATTTCCCGTCGCGGTAGGACACGATGCCGAGGTTCGGCTCAAGGGTGGTGAAGGGGTAGTTGGCAATCTTGGGGCGTGCCGCCGAGAGGGTGGAGAGCAGCGTAGATTTTCCCGCGTTGGGGAATCCCACCAGACCCACGTCGGCCAGCAGCTTCAGTTCGAGGATGACCATCATCTCCTGCATCGGCTCGCCCGGCTGCGCGAAGCGCGGCGCCTGGCGGGTGGCGGTGCGGAAGTGCCAGTTGCCCAGTCCGCCGCGTCCGCCTTTCAGCAGGACGACCTCCTGTCCGTCCTCGGTGATGTCGCACACGTACTCGCCGGTCTCGGCGTTGTAGGCCACGGTGCCGCAGGGCACCTCGATGACCTTGTCGGCGCCGTCCTTGCCGAAGCTCTTGTTCTTGGAGCCGTTTCCGCCGTGTTCGGCGAACACGTGGCGGTCGTACTTCAGGTGCAGCAGGGTCCAGTAGTTGCGGTTGCCCCGCAGGATGACATGGCCTCCTCTGCCTCCGTCACCTCCGTCGGGACCGCCATTGGGGATATACTTCTCGCGGCGCAAGTGTACCGATCCGCGTCCGCCTTTGCCGGAGCGGCAGTAGATTTTTACGTAATCAACAAAATTCGATTCAGCCATAGACGATGATAGGGGTTAGAGCTTGTCAATAGCGGCGCAGATGTCGGCGAAGATGCCTTCCATGGTGCCGAGGCCCTGGATGTGGCAGTACTTGCCGTCCTTCTTGTACCAGTCGATGAGCGGGGCGGTCTGCGAGTGATAGACCACGAGGCGCTTCTTGATGGTCTCCTCGTTGTCGTCGGCGCGTCCGGACTCCTGTCCACGCTTGATGAGGCGGGTCATCAGTTCGTCTTCGGGCACTTCGAGGTCGAGCATCACCGACACTTCCTGTCCGCGTGCCTTGAGCATTTCCTTCAGGGCTTCGGCCTGTGCGATGGTGCGGGGGAAGCCGTCGAAGATGACGCCCTTGCTGTCCTTGAAGCTGTCGAACACGCTGGCCAGGATGTCAATCATCAGCGCGTCGGGGATGAGCTGGCCGTTGTCGATGTAGCTCTTGGCGGTCTTGCCCAGTTCGGTACCGTTCTTGATTTCGGCGCGGAGTACGTCGCCGGTGGAGATATGGTTCAGTCCATACTTTTCTACGATGCGTGCGCTCTGTGTCCCTTTGCCGGAACCGGGCGCACCGAAAATTACAATGTTCAACATATTACTCAAATTTAAATTTATAATTAACAATCAATTGCTTGCGTTCTCTTCTGTCTCTTCCTGCACGACGTAGATGTCCCGGTAGTTGCGCCCCAGTCCGTCGTAGTCGAGCCCGTAGCCCACAATGAATTCGTTGGGGATGCTCATGGCTACGTAATCGACCTGCAGGTCCACCTGCAGCTTGCCGGGCTTGAGCAGCAGGGTGGCGATGCGGATGTCCTTGGGACGGCGGGCGCGGAGGGTTTCGAGCAGGGCCTTCATGGTGTGGCCCGTATCAATGATGTCTTCCACAATCACCACGGTGCGGCCTTCGATGTCGGTGTTCAAGCCGATGAGCTCCTTGACCCGGCCGGTGGAGGATGTCCCTTCGTAGGAAGCGACCTTGGTGAACGACACTTCGCAGGGGAGGGTGATGAGCTTCATCAGGTCGGCGGTGAACATGAACGCGCCGTTGAGGATGCTGACGAACACGGGCTGGGTGTCCGCCAGGTCCCGGTTGATGTCATCGGCCACCCGTCGGACTGCCTGAAGGATTTTCTCTTCCGGAAGAAAGGTGACAAATTGCTTGTCTTTGATACGAATGCTGTTCATAATTGCTGCTGTATATTTAAAAATCATGCAAATCTACAAATTATTTGCCAATATTTCCCTATTCTTACGGAGGTATTTAAGATATTTTCGGGAGAAAAAGGGAGAGGATAAGCGGTTTTTTCGTACTTTTACGGCTCAAATTGAATATGAACTGAAGAACCATGAAGATTTTAAGTTGTTTGCAACAAAAAGAGGCGGACGCATATACCGTCGCTCACGAATCGATATTGTCCATTAACCTGATGGAAAAGGCGGCTACGCTGCTCACGGAGGAAATCTGCAAGCGCTTTGACAAGTCGCACCGTATGGTGGTCTTTGCCGGAGCGGGCAACAACGGCGGCGATGCTGTGGCGGTGGCCCGGATGCTGCACCAGCGGGACTATCCGGTGGAGGTGTACCTGTTCAATGTCACGGGCGTGCTGTCCGACAACTGCCTGACCAACATACGCCGCCTGCAGCAGATGGGTTTCATGGCTTACCATGAAATCAGCTCGAAGTTCGACCCTCCCAAGCTGGGGTCGAACGATGTGGTCATCGACGGCCTGTTCGGGTCGGGACTCAACAAGCCGTTGAGCGGGGGCTTCGCTTCGGTGGTGAAGTACATCAATGCCTCGCAGTCGAAGGTGGTGTCCATTGACCTGCCTTCCGGACTGATGGGAGAGGACAATTCGTACAACATCCGCAACAACATCATCAAGGCGGATGTGACCTTGAGCATCCAGCTGCCCAAGCTCTCGTTCTTCTTCGCCGAGAATCAGGAGCTCATCGGCGAGTGGAAACTGCTGGACATCGGCATCAGCAAGGAGTTCCTCAGTAAGGTGCAGGCTGACTATGAGATTACGGAGGCCGAGGAGGTGCGGGCCATGATAAAGCCGCGCAACCGCTTCGCCCACAAGGGGATGTTCGGGCACGGACTGTTGATTGCCGGCTCGTACGGCATGGCGGGCGCATCGGTGCTGGCCGCCAAGGCGGCACTGCGTTCCGGCATCGGGCTGCTGACGGTGCACGTCCCGGTGTGCAACCACACCATCGTGCAGACATCGGTGCCCGAGGCACTGGTGCAGGATGACGTGCAGGAACGCTACTTCGCCGAGCCGGTGGACCTGGACAGCTACCAGGCGGTGGCCATCGGTCCGGGTCTGGGACAGGAGGAGGACACGGCGTTGGCCACCATCGAGCAGCTGAAAGAATGCGCGGTGCCTGTTGTGCTGGATGCCGATGCGCTGAACGTGTTCAGCACGCACCGCAACCACCTGAACGACCTGCCGAAAAACGTCATCCTGACACCGCATGTGAAGGAGTTGGAGCGCATCGTGGGCCGGTGCAGCAACAGCTTCGAACGGTTGTCGAAGGCCAAGGACCTGGCGGACTACCTGCAGTGCTACATCGTGCTGAAGGGGGCTTGGACGGCGGTCATCACGCCCGACGGCAAGTGCTTCTTCAATCCGACGGGCAACCCGGGCATGGCGACCGGCGGCAGCGGGGACGTGCTGACGGGTATCCTGCTGGGACTGCTGGCGCAGGGATACACGCCCGAGGAGGCCTGCCGGCTGGGCGTATATGTGCACGGGCTGGCCGGTGACGTGGCGGCCCATCGCATGGGCGAGATCAGCATGACGGCCAGCGACATCTCGTATGCGCTGCCCGAGGCGTGGAAATTACTGATGGGAACTAAATAAACGGTTTAGTATGAGAAAGATGTTTATTGCGGCCTTAGCAGGGCTGGCGTGCACGGGACTTCCGGCGCAGGAAATCAACAGTTATGTGCCCGGTGAGGGGGAAGGTGTCGCTTTCTTTTTGCCCAAGACGGCGCTGGAGGTGCGGGTGGTGGCCACGAAGGTGACCTACCAGCCGGGGGAGTTGTGCCAGTATGCCAACCGTTATCTCCGCATCAACAACGTGAAGGCGGAGCCGGAAACGCACTGGGAAATCAAGTGTGTGGAGGTCGGGTCGGTGGGAGTGCCCGACTCGACGAAGGCGTACATCGTGAAACTGAAGGACCGGGAGGTGCTCTCCAAGGTGGACCTGACTGAGGACGGCATCCTGCGCGCCATCAACACCACCGGACAGGACCTGCTGGACCAGCCGGCGTATAAGCTGGAGAAGCCGGCGGCGCGGGTGAACCCACGTGACTACCTGACGGAGGAAATCCTGATGGCCGGCTCGACGGCGAAGATGGCGGAGCTGACGGCCAAGGACATTTATAATATCCGTGAGAGCCGGAACCTGATTCTGCGTGGTCAGGCTGACACGATGCCGAAGGACGGTGCCTCGCTGCAGTTGGTCATCGACAACCTGAACCGGCAGGAGAAGGCCATGATGGAATTGTTCACGGGCTCGACCGACCGTGAGGACCAGGTCTTCACCTTCCGGATAGCGCCCGAGGACAAGCTGGTGGATAAGGTGGTGGCGCGTTTCTCCACCCGTCTGGGCGTACTGCCCGAGGACGACCTCGCGGGTGCTCCCTTATATATTAATGTAAGCAGCGTGGCGCCGCTGCCTGTCCTCCCGGAAGAGCCGAGCAAGAAGAAGCGGCCCGACGGGGTGCAGTACAACCTGCCGGGAAAAGGAAAGGTGAAGGTGGTGTACGAGGGAAAGAAGCTGTACGAAGGGGAGTTGCCCGTGACACAGTTCGGCACGACCGAGACCTTGGTGACGAAGCTCTTTGACGCGCGCGTCAATACCCGGGTGGTGTTCCATCCGTCCACAGGAGCCGTGCTGAAGATTGACAAGGACTGACGCAGGAGGGACCAGAACGGAGGACTGAGGCCGACGGTGCCTATGCCAGTGGAGCCAACGCCCGGACGATGTAGTTGTCCGGGCGTTGGCTCCGTTGTTTTTCAAGGATTGTCAAGGCCGTCCGACAGGCCGCCGCCGGTCTGTCATCGGATGTTCGCTTCCTCCAGCTTGTAACCGTATTTCTTGTCGGCCACTTTCAGGGCGAGGGCAATCAGCATGGAGAGGACGGCAATGCCCGTGAAGATGCACATGGGCAGGGTGTAGTCGTACAGCTTGCTGCCCGACTCGGTGGTGCCCACCACACAGAAACTGTCGAGGACAGCGCCGATGAGGGTGGGGATGCCCCACAGGCCGATGTTCTGGATGAAGAAAATCAAGGCATAGGCCGTGCCCAACTGCTGGGCGGGGAATATCTTGGCAACAGAGGGCCACATGGCCGACGGCACCAAGGAGAAGGCGATACCCAGCACGATCATCAGAACGATGGCCACCCACGAGGCGGTGATGAACGGCAGGGCGTAGATGCAGTGGACACCAATCAGCATGGCGGCACCCAACATCATGATGGAGGCCGCTTTTCCGCGTTTGTCAATCATGCCGCCGAAGACCGGCGTCAGGAACAGGGCTCCCAGGGCGGGAAGACCGGCAATGGTGCCTGCCACGTTCTCGTCGATGCCGTACTTGGTAATCATCAGCTCGGAGGCGAACTTCTGGAAGGGGAAGACGCAGGAATAGAACAGTACGCACAGCAGGGCGATGAGCCAGAAGCCGGGATTGGTGACAATGTTCTTCACGTCGCTGAACGAGAACTTCTCGTCGTTCTCCTCCGTGGCGGAAGCGGCAATCTGCCGGTCAAGCTTCTTGTCGAGCACCGAGAAGGAGAAGAAGGCAATCATGCCGCCCACCAAGCAGACCAGTCCGACCAGGACGGGGGTCGTCAGCTCGTAGGCACGGGCCAGGGGGATGGCGACGGCATAGGCTCCCTGTGAGCCGACACGCGCCAAGGCGACCTGCACGCCCATGGCGGTGGCCATTTCCTTTCCGCGGAACCACTTGGCAATCATCTTGGTGACCGTGATGCCCGCCACCTCGGCACCCACGCCGAAGACCGAATAGCCGGCGGAGGCGATGAAGACGCTCGACTTGTAGCCCAGTATCGTCGAGGTGTCACCGGCCAGGGCGGTCATGGCATAGTACTCCAGCCACGTCCCGACCACCATCAGGATGGTGGCTAGCTTGCCGGTGAAACGGATGCCGAACTTGTCGAGGATGAGTCCGCCCCAGATGAGCATCAGCAGGAACACGTTAAGGAAGCTGTAGGCACCGGTATAGACACCGAACTCGCTGCTGTTCCATGCCAGCGTGGAGGCTTCCAACATACTTTTCAACGGGGCCACCACATCGTTGACATAATAAGCGGCCATCATGGTGAAGGCGACAATCGCCAAGGCTCCCCAGCGCATGGCGAAGGAGTCATTCAGTCGTTTTTGAACTTGTTCTTTCATTGTAATATGCTTCTTGTTTTCATTGATTCCTTAAAAAACACGACAAAGATACGTATTTTCGGACGAAACTCCTTTCCTTGTAGAAAAATACTTCTAACTTTGCCACCGTGATGTAATTTTTATCAATCAGAAAGAGAAAATGAGAGACTTTAGAATGAAAGCATTCGCTACCTTGGTAGGTGGCAGCCTGTTGTGCTCGTCGTGCATCGGATCGTTCGGGTTGTGGACGGGATTGAGAGACTGGAATCAGGGAGTGGGAGACAAGTTCGTCAACGAAGTGGTGTTTTGTGCTTTCCACATCATACCTATCTACGAAGTGTGCTACCTGGCCGACCTGCTGGTGCTGAACTCCATCGAGTTCTGGTCGGGCAGCAACCCGACCGCCCAGGTGGGAGCCATCCAACGGGTGAAGGGAGAGAACGGTGACTTTGTGGTACGGACGAACGCCGACGGCTACACCATCACGAAGGTGGGCGAGGAAGACAAGCCGCTGCAGTTGGTGTACGACGTGACCACCCGCAGCTGGAATGCGGTCACAGCAACCGAGACCTGCGAGCTGTTCACCCTCAACGAGGACGGCACCATCACGTTCCGTCAGCAGGACGGTACGCCGCTGACCATCGCCCCGAACGAGGAGGGAGTGGCCATGGCCCGTACCGCGACCGGCGCAGCCTCGCTGTTCAGGGCTGAGTGAGAAGAGAAAGGCTGAAAAAAGAAGAGTGTGTCCTACGTTGCGTAAGACACACTCTTTTTTTCAGTCGTAGAAAGCGGCGGACCGCTCAACGGATGGATTATTCAGCCAGCTTGCCGTCGGAACCCAGTACGTTGATGATCTTGTGCTTGTACAGCTTCTCCATGTTGTCGCGAGCCGGGCCCAGGTACTTGCGCGGGTCAAACTCAGCCGGCTTCTCGGCGAAGACCTTGCGGATGGCAGCGGTCATGGCCAGACGAGAGTCAGAGTCGATGTTAATCTTGCAGACAGCCGACTTGGCAGCCTTGCGCAGTTCTTCTTCGGGGATACCGATGGCAGCCTTCAGGGCACCGCCGAACTTGTTGATGGTCTCCACTTCGTCCTGAGGAACAGAAGAAGAACCGTGCAGTACGATGGGGAAGCCCGGGAGTTTCTCCATTACGGCGTCCAGTACGTTGAATGCCAAGGGAGGAGGAACCATGCGGCCGGTAGCCGGGTCGATGGTGCACTGTTCCGGAGTGAACTTGTATGCGCCGTGAGAAGTACCGATAGAGATAGCCAGTGAGTCGCAGCCGGTGCGGGTAGCGAAGTCGATCACCTCTTCGGGGTCAGTGTAGGTGTGGTGGTCGGAAGAAACTTCGTCTTCAACGCCGGCCAATACACCGAGCTCGCCTTCTACGGTTACGTCGAACTGATGAGCGTAGTCAACCACCTTCTTGGTCAGGGCTACGTTTTCTTCGTACGGCAGGTGAGAACCGTCAATCATCACTGAAGAGAAACCAGAGTCGATGCAGCTCTTGCAAGTCTCGAAAGTGTCTCCGTGGTCGAGGTGCAGAACGATTTCAGGATGAGCGCAGCCCAGTTCCTTTGCGTATTCAACGGCACCCTGAGACATATAGCGCAGCAGCGTAGCGTTAGCGTACTGGCGTGCGCCCTTCGATACCTGCAGGATAACCGGTGATTTAGTCTCTACTGCGGCTTTGATGATGGCCTGCATTTGTTCCATGTTGTTGAAGTTGAAAGCCGGGATAGCATAGCCGCCTTTGATTGCTTTGGCAAACATTTCTTTGGTGTTCACCAAGCCTAAATCTTTGTAATTAACCATTTCTGTAATATTTATAATGTTAGTGATTAAATTCCACAGGCAAAAGTAGCAAAAATATCAATACACATCCTCATCAGCGCCCAAAAAAATAGGGCAGGCAGGGGGAATGGGAACAAGATTCCGTGTTTTTCCCCCTGCCTGCCGACAGCTGCAAAGTGGATGTGGCAATCTTTGCGCAGGACTTACCGCGGGTTGGCGTTGGTCAGCCGCTGGCCCTGGTATTCGCCGGTCTGGGCATCGAGGAAGACCTTCACCTTCGCTATTTCGGCGGCGGACATGGAGCGGCCCACCTGGTACTGGGCCATCATCTCAATGGCTTTCTCCAAGGTGGCCACACTGCCGTCGTGGTAGTACGGCCAGGTCAGGGCGATGTTGCGCAGGCTCGGGGTCTTGAAGCGGTAGCGGTCGCGCTCCATGCCGGTCTGTGCCCAGCGTCCGTTGTCGGCGTCGGTCAGGCCGGACTTCGCGTTCATCTCGCGGTCCTTGAAGTAATCGGCACGCTGGCCCATCATCTCGTAGGAGAGTCCGCCCATGTTCACGCCGGCGTGACAGGTGGCGCACTTGTAGTCCTTGAACAGGGCGTAGCCTTCCACCTGCTCGGCGGTGAGGGCCTGCTCGTCTCCCTTGAGGTAACGGTCGAAGGCGGAGTTGGGCGTGAGCAAGGTCTTCTCGTATTCGGCGATGGCGTCCGTGATGGTCTGCTGGTTCAGGCCTTCGGGATAGACCTCATAGAAGCGCTTCGTGAAGGCGGCGTCTTCCGCAAGGCGGGCGGCGATTTCCTCGAACGAGGCGGAGCCCATCTCGACCGGATTGAGGGGAGGACCAGCGGCCTGGTCGGCCAGGGTGGCGGCGCGGCCGTCCCAGAACTGGACGAAGTTGAACACGGCGTTGTAGGAAGTCGGCGCGTTGATGCCGCCGAACTGTCCGCCGATGCCGTCGGAGTACTGGTGGTTGTCCACACCGGCGGTCTCAATGGCGTGGCAGGAGGCACAGGAGATGGTACCGTCGCCCGACAGGCGGGTGTCGTGGTAGAGCTCCTTGCCCAGCTGTACCTTGTCGGCATTCACGGGCACACTGTCGGGAATGGGACGGATGGGCTCGTTCTTGAAGGCTTCGGCCGCCAGCTCGTTGGGATAGAACTGCGCGCGGTGCTGCTTCACCCAGTCCAGGGCGATGCTGGTCTTGGCACCGGTGAGCGCTGACCCCCAGTGGGCCACGGAGTACGAAGCGAGGGGCATGGTGCCGTCCATCACGCATTTCTCCACTTTGGCCAGGTCCACCTCGTTGACGGCCTGGTCATGGGCAATTGCCTCCATCATGGGGGCGATGTCGAAGGCCTTGTAGCCCTCGGCCACGTGGCCGGCGATGAGCGACTGGGCCACTGGAAGCTGGGCGTAGAAAGGCAGTTCGGGACTGGCGGTGTGGCACGACGCGCAACCGCCTTCGTTCAGAATCTGTGTCATTTGCTCGTCTATGGGCAATGACGAGTCGGGAGCTGGGTTCGACGCATGGTAGGCAATGCCCAGACCTGCGACGAGAACGGCTGCGCCGACGATGAATTTACTGGATGTTTTCATACGGTGATTGTTGATGAATACAGTGATTGTTGATAAATTAAGGTGTCAATTGTAACTGTGCAGGCTGGCCGCCGCGGACGGCAGGAGGTTGACCCCGTACCAGCACATCTGCAGCAAGGCAAAGCCGATGATGACCCAGGCGTAGGAACCGGTGGCTCCCGCCGGTGAGCCGGACCGCAGCCGCCGGTGGAGATAGACTAAGTAGGCGCACCAGGTAGCGGCCGCCCACGTCTCTTTCGGGTCCCAGCTCCAGTAGTTGCCCCACGCTTGCTTGGCCCAGATGCAGCCCGACAGCATGCCGAAGGTCAGGAAGGCCATGCCGATGGTCACCAAACGGTCGGTGGAGGGCAGGTAGGCGGGAGTGTGCTTCCACCAGCCGGCTACGGCCAGCAGGAAGGCGCATCCGAAGAGGCTGTAGGAGAACATATAGACCGTGACGTGCGGAATGAACCACAGGCTCTGCAGGGCCGGCATGAGGGAGCGGTCGTGAAGTTCGGGGCGGGCCAGGTTGATGACCATGAACACGGCTGCCACGACGAGCGAGAACAGCGGAATCCACCGGTAGCGCCACCGGGCGTAAACGGCCCATCCCGACACCATCATGAACAACGAATACCACAGGCGGGTCTCGCCCAGCGTGCGGAGCGGCGGCCGCCCGAGGCTGAGCCAGAGTCCGGCGATGAAGCAGGCGAACAGCCCGATGCCGGCCAGTCCGGCCCCGATGGCCCACTGGCAGCGGCCCTCGTGCCGGCGGAGGGCTCCTGCCGCGCCTCCGAAGCCCAGCAGGAGGGTCAGGGTGGCAAAGGGAAAAAATTCGTTCCAGGTAATCATACGGTTCGTTCCTTTCTGTTATTTCCTTTCATTATTCCTTTTTGGGGTTCCTTCTTTTCGGTTCGTCCTTTTCTCTTGTCGCTGTCCGGTCGTTGGTCATTTCAGCCGTGCCAACAGGCCGACCATGCCGGCCAGCAGCAGGAGCAGGCCCGCTAAGAGCGGGTATTTCCAAGGCTGGCAGACCAACTGCAGCACGCAGTAAGTCGTGTCGGCGGTTTCCCCCTGCCGGCCGAAGCTCATCAGGTAGAGGTCCTTGTCCCAGCCCAGGGAGTAAGGATGGTTCACGCGCAGGGTCACCGGTTCCTTGTCCAGCAGGAGACTTGCCGAGTATTGCACGGGAGATCCGTCGGCAGGGTGCGTCTCGACGGCGAAGTCCTGCAGCTCCAGCTCATGGGGGAGGGGTGTCATCCGTCCGTAGGCGTCGGCCGCCATCCGGGTGGGAGTGGCGAGTGGCGCCAGGATGTGGAGCTCTTGGGTGTCCGCCGCGCCGAGGGTCCCGCTGAGCAAGGCCAACCACAGCCCTCCGTGCACGAACAGGAAGGTGAGGTCCCTTTTCCACGCGAAGCGGAACAGGCGGTGCAGCAGCAGGAGGTACAGGTGGGCGAGCAGGGCGAACAGCAAGGCCACGAACGGCCACGACGTGGACACGCTTTTCCCGGCGGGCAGGCAGCCGCCGATGAGGCATCCCACGGTCAGGAGCGTCAGGAGCCGGCAGGCCATCCGCGGCGAGCGGAACGCCCGCATCCACCGGCTGTTCCCCTGTTCCCTTTCCAGAACGAACAGGACGGCCAGCAGGGCCGCTCCCACTGCCGTCCCTACGGGGAAGGTCAGGGGCCGGAGGTCAATGTTGCCGAAAACGGCTTGCGGCAGCGCGGCACACAGCAGGTAGATAAACAGCCATCGGTTCATGCTCAGACGATATTTTGCGGGCAAAAGTAACGGATATTTCGCGAACGTGCAAGAGGAGAGCCCCTAATTGCCGCATTATTTATCGTCGGTAACCAAAAAAAGCAGGAAAACTTTTTCTATTTCAAATAAAAGCCGTATCTTTGCACCCCGAAAAAGACCATTACACGTTTTTTTGGTGTTACCAACCACATTAATTGAATAATAACAATAAAAGTATATACTGAAATGAAAAAAGGCATTCATCCTGAGAACTACCGTCCGGTAGTATTTAAAGACATGTCAAACGGTGACATGTTCCTGTCTCGTTCTACTTGCGCAACCAAAGACACTGTAGAATTCGAAGGCGAGACCTATCCTTGTGTCAAGTTGGAAATCTCTTCCAGCTCTCACCCCTTCTATACGGGTAAGTCGAAGCTGGTGGACACAGCAGGTCGTGTGGACAAGTTCATGAGCCGTTACAACCGCATCAAGAAGTAATTCTGTACCAAGACAGGATATGGCTGTTCCGGAAGCCGCAGTCTGTAGGGAGACGAATCCCACAGTCTGCGGTTTCTTTTATGCAGGAAATGCAAAAAAATGAGTCCGCCGCTGCATTTTTTTGGGGGAAACATGCATGAATTTCCGATTTATTCTGTAATTTTGCGGCGGAATAAGAATAATTATGCAGATGAAAAACAAGAGCAACCGATTGGATTCAATCAAGATGATCATTTCCAGCCAGGAGATAGGCAGTCAGGACGAACTGCTGAAGGAACTGGCGAAAGAGGGATTTACGTTGACACAGGCCACGCTCTCGCGCGACTTGAAGCAACTGAAAGTGGCGAAAGCTGCCAGTATGAACGGGAATTATGTGTATGTGCTGCCCAACAACACCATGTACAAGCGGATGGTGGACCCGCTCAGCGCGGGCGAGCTGTTGCGCGACAACGGCTTCCTGTCCATCGAGTTCTCCGACAACATCGCAGTCATCAAGACCCGTCCGGGGTATGCCAGTCGGTTGGCGTATGACATCGACAACAACAATATTAATGAGATTATCGGCACCATTGCCGGCGACGATACCATTATGCTGATTCTTCGTGAAGGGTGCTCGCGTACCACGGTCCGCCAGCACTTGACACAACTGATTCCGAATATCAACCATGTAATATAAGTAAGAAAGAACGAAATGGAGACTTCAAAACAAATTGATGTGATGGTAGCCGACGCCTCTCACGAGGTTTATGTTGACACAATCTTGAATACGATTAAAGAGGCTGCAAAGGTGCGCGGAACGGGTATTGCAGAGCGCACGCATGAATATGTTGCTACCAAGATGCGGGAAGGAAAGGCCATCATCGCCCTCTGTGGCGACGATTTCGCCGGCTTCACGTACATCGAGTCGTGGGGCAACCGCCAGTATGTGGCGACCTCGGGCTTGATTGTCCATCCCAAGTACCGTGGCGTGGGACTGGCACGGCGCATCAAGCACGCTTCGTTTACCTTGGCCCGCCTGCGGTGGCCGAACGCGAAGATTTTCAGTCTGACCTCGGGAGCCGCCGTGATGAAGATGAACACGGAGCTGGGCTACGTGCCCGTCACGTTCAACGAGCTGACCGACGACGAGGCGTTCTGGAAAGGATGTGAGGGCTGCATCAACCACGGAATCCTGAAAGAGAAAAACCGCAAGTTCTGCATCTGTACGGCCATGCTGTACGATCCGGCCTTGCACAAAGATGATAAAGTAAACAATTTCTAATTGCGATATGGAAGAAAAGAAAAAAGTGGTCGTTGCTTTCAGCGGCGGATTGGATACCTCCTTCACGGTGATGTACCTCGCGAAGGAGAAAGGGTATGAAGTGTATGCGGCGTGCGCCAACACCGGCGGGTTCAGCCCCGAACAGTTGAAGAAAAACGAGGAGAACGCCTACAAGTTGGGTGCCGTAAAATATGTCACACTCGACGTGACGCAGGAGTATTATGAGAAGAGCCTGAAGTTCATGGTGTTCGGCAACGTGCTGCGCAACGGTACGTACCCCATCTCGGTCAGCTCCGAACGTATCTTCCAGGCGTTGGCCATCGCCCGCTATGCCAATGAGATCGGGGCACATGCCATCGCTCATGGCTCGACAGGCGCCGGCAACGACCAGGTGCGTTTCGACATGACTTTCCTCGTGATGGCACCGGGCGTGGAAATCATCACCCTGACCCGCGACATGGCCCTGAGCCGTGACTTCGAAATCAACTACCTGAAGGAGAACGGCTTCGAGGCCGACTTCACCAAGCTGAAGTATTCGTACAACGTGGGCATCTGGGGCACGTCCATCTGTGGCGGCGAAATCCTGGATTCCGCGCAGGGCCTGCCCGAGAGCGCCTACCTGAAGCAGGTGACGAAGGAAGGCAGCGAGCAGCTGAAGCTGACCTTCGAGAAGGGAGAGCTGGTGGCCGTCAACGGCGAGCGCTTCGACGACCGTATCCAGGCTATCCAAAAGGTGGAGGAAATCGGTGCGGCCTACGGCATCGGCCGCGACATGCACGTGGGCGACACCATCATCGGCATCAAGGGCCGTGTGGGCTTCGAGGCCGCCGCTCCGATGCTCATCATCGGCGCGCACAAGTTCTTGGAGAAATATACACTGAGCAAGTGGCAGCAGTACTGGAAGGACCAGGTGGCCAACTGGTACGGCATGTTCCTCCACGAGAGCGAATACCTGGAGCCGGTGATGCGCGACATCGAGGCCATGCTGCAGGAGTCGCAGCGCAATGTCAACGGAACGGCCATCCTGGAGCTCCGTCCGCGCTGCTTCTCGACAGTGGGTGTCGAGTCGAAGGACGACCTGGTGAAGAACAAGCTGGGCGAATACGGTGAGATGCAGAAGGGCTGGACCGCCGATGACGCCAAGGGCTTCATCAAGGTGCTCTCCACACCGTTGCGTGCCTATTATTCCGTTCACAAAGACGAGGAGAACGTATGATTAAGGTCGGCATCATCGGAGGAGCCGGATACACAGCAGGAGAACTCATCCGCCTGCTGTTGAACCATCCGGACGTGGACATCAAGTTTGTGAACAGCTCCAGCAACGCCGGCAACAAGGTGACGGACGTGCACGAGGGCCTGTACGGCGAGACCGACCTGGTCTTCACCGACGAGCTGCCGCTCGACACCATCGACGTGCTGTTCTTCTGCACGGCGCACGGCGACACGCGCAAGTTCATGGAGAGCCACAACGTGCCCGAGGACTTGAAGATTATCGACCTGAGCATGGACTACCGCCTGAAGCGCGACGACCATGACTTCGTGTACGGACTGCCCGAGCTCAACCGCCGGGCCATCTGCCACAGCAAGCACGTAGCCAATCCGGGCTGTTTCGCCACCTGCATCCAGCTGGGCCTGCTGCCGTTGGCCAAGCACCTGCTGCTGAACGATGATGTGATGGTGAACGCCATCACGGGCAGTACCGGGGCGGGCGTGAAGCCGGGGGCCACGAGCCATTTCAGCTGGCGCAACAACAACCTGAGCATCTACAAGCCGTTCACGCACCAGCACGTGCCCGAAATCAAGCAGTCGCTGCAGCAGCTGCAGCACAGCTTTCACAGCGAGATTGACTTCATCCCGTACCGGGGCGACTTCCCCCGTGGCATCTTCGCCACCCTCGTGGTGAAGACCAAGGTGGAGCTGCCGGAACTGGTGAAGATGTACGAGGAGTATTATGCCGAGGACTCGTTCACGCACATCGTGGACAAGAACCTGGACCTGAAGCAGGTGGTCAACACCAACAAGTGCCTCATCCACCTGGAGAAGTTCGGCGACAAGCTGCTCGTCACCTCGTGCATTGACAACCTGCTGAAGGGAGCCAGCGGCCAGGCCGTGCACAACATGAACCTGATGTTTAATTTGGAGGAGACGGTCGGCCTGCGCCTGAAACCGAGCGCCTTCTAAAACCAAGATTGTAGTCATGAAACTATTCGACGTATATCCATTATTCGACGTGACCATCGTCCAAGGAAAAGGTTGTCACGTGTGGGATGACAAGGGTCAGGAATACCTCGACCTGTACGGAGGCCATGCCGTGATTTCCATCGGCCATGCCCATCCCCATTATGTAGAGGCCATCAGCCGGCAAGTGGCCACGCTGGGCTTCTATTCCAACTCGGTCATCAACCCGTTGCAGCAGCAGTTGGCGGAACGTCTGGGCAAGGCATGCGGTTACGATGACTATGCGCTGTTTCTCATCAACAGCGGCGCGGAGGCGAACGAGAATGCCTTGAAACTGGCCTCGTTCTACAACGGACGCACCCGCGTAGTGTCCATCCAGAAAGCCTTCCATGGCCGTACCTCCTTGGCGGTGGAAGCGACCGACAACCCGAAAATCATCGCGCCCATCAATGCCAACCGCCACGTGACGTACCTTCCCCTGAACGATGTGGAGGCCCTGCGGCAGGAACTGGCCAAGGGCGATGTCTGCGCGGTCATCATCGAAGGCATACAGGGGGTGGGAGGCATCCAGCTGCCGACCGACGAGTTCATGCAGGCCTTGCGGACAGCCTGTACCGAGACGAACACGGTGCTCATTCTTGATGAAATCCAGAGCGGTTACGGACGGAGCGGCAAGTTCTTCGCCCATCAGTACAATGGCATCCAGGCTGATATGATCACCTGTGCAAAGGGCATCGGTAACGGTTTCCCGATGGGAGCCGTCTTGATCAGTCCGATGTTTACACCGGTATATGGCCAGTTGGGTACGACGTTTGGCGGCAACCATTTGGCATGTGCGGCAGCACTGGCGGTATTGGATGTCATCGAACAGGACCACTTGGTGGAGAATGCAGCTGAGGTCGGTGCCTACTTGCTGGAGGAACTGAAGAAGTTCCCGCAGATCAAGGAGGTGCGTGGACGCGGTCTGATGATCGGACTGGAATTTGATGCTCCCATTAAGGAGCTCCGCCTGAAGCTATTGAAGGAGCAGCATGTCTTTACGGGCGTGAGTGGAACGAATGTCATCCGCTTGTTGCCGCCTCTCTGCCTGAGTAAGGAGGAAGCACAGGAGTTCCTGAAACGCTTCCGTGCAGCATTGGCATAAACGACAATGTCTTGCTATATGCGAGATCAGGACTTGGAATGCCTCATGGCTGCGACTGCCCTTGAAGCCAATCTATCCGATATATGTGTCATAATAGCCTTGCATGCCTCAATCATATCATGTTTTTCGTCAGGAACAACAACAAAATTATTCTCCGGCTGTTCGATGATCTTGAAACTGGCCTTGTCATCTTCTGTCAAGAGTTCACTGCCTTTAATGATGTGCCAGCCGTCTTTTCGGCTGATAACACTGAATACGGGCTCCCAATGTACTTTGTCTTTCACGATTGACAATGGGCATTTACCTGAATATTGCTTATATAATGACAATTGGATATGCGGATGGTCTTTGACAAGCATTTTTTCAACGACAGCAGCCAACGGATCCGTATGGTATGCTGTACCCGGATTGGAACTGTATGACCCCAACGCAATCCAGTCAACGTCATTTATATCTCCCTTTATCGCAAAATGATGTTGCGAGTTGTTTGCGTTTAAAAAATCATCATATTTCATCATATAGTGGATGAATCCACGATTGTTGGCGGCAAGTGCGTCGTTGATGAATGCAGCAGTGTCTTTTCCGTCTTTGATGGCGGAAGTCA
>JAQXRG010000180.1 GCA_029218405.1 Bacteroidales bacterium | reverse complement strand
GGTGAGGAAGGCGAGCTTGGCGCCTCCCTTGAGCCAGACCGGCTGGCCTTCGCTGGCGGCGGTTGTGGTGAGCAGGGTGTTGGCGGAGCCGTCGGCGTTCATCACATAGATGACCTGGTGGCTCTTGTTCTCTTTCACACTGTAGTAGGTCACGGTGTACGCGATGCGGGTCCCGTCAGGGGAGGGGCAGGAACTGCCGATGCGGCCCATCGCCCACAGTGCCTCGGGGGTGAGACGACCGTCCTTGACGGTGATCTCTTGCTTGCCGATGACGGGGCCTTGCTGCTGCGGCTCCGTGCAGGAGGTGGCGGCGGCGGCCAGCATCATGGCGGCTGTAATGGACATGTAATTCATGGTGTATCTATTAATAGGGTTATTTACCTCGGTTCATCCGTTCGCGCTGCAGGCGTTCCTGCTCCTTCTGCAGGGCTTCCAGCTTGGCCATGAGCCCGCTCTGCCGTTGCTGGGAAGGCGCTTTCTTGTTGGCTTCCAGCTGGGCCAGCAGCTTTTTCTCGTCGGTCATGCGGCGCATGCCCCACATGATGAGAATGCTGATGAGGCTGGAGATGAAGTAGTAGTAGCTCAGTCCGGAGGCGTACTCATTGAAGATGAAGAAGAACATCACGGGCATGAGGTACATCATCCACTTCATGGCCGCCATCTGCTGGTTGTCGCCCATGGTGGCGCTCTGCTGCTTCATCATGATGGCCTGGTTGGCGATGGTGGCGGCGCTGAACAGCAGGCAGAACAGGCTCAGGTGGTTGCCCAGCAAGGGGATGTTCATGCTCCAGCTGATGAGGTCGTCGTAGGCCGAGAGGTCGTCCGCCCACAGGAAGCTCTGCTGGCGCAGCTCGATGGCGTTCGGCACGAAGAAGAACAGCGCCATGAAGACGGGGGTCTGGATGAGCATGGGCAGGCAGCCGCCCATGGGGCTGACGCCGTACTGGCTGTAGAGGGCCATGGTCTCCTGCTGCTTCTTCAGGGCGTCTTCCTTATTGGGATACTTGGCGCTGATCTGGTCGATGTAGGGTTTCAGGGCCCGCATCTTGGCCGAGGAGAGGAACGACTTCCACGTGGTGGGGAGCACCAGTATCTTCACGATGATGGTCATGAGCAGGATGACCATGCCCATGCTGAGCCCCCAGCCCCGCAGCCAGTCGAAGAGGTTGATGGTGAACCACCGGTTGATCCAGCGGATGATGGGCCAGCCCAAATAGACGAGGTCCTCCAGCTCCTGGTCCTTGTCGGTGAAGCTCAGGTCGTTGGTGGCCAGCAGGGTCTTGTAGTGGTTCGGACCCAGGTAGAACTGGAAACGGGAAGGTTGCGCACCGGTGGGATCGAAGGCGGCGGTCATGTCGGCCGCGTAGCGTTTCATGTAGCCACTGCCTTGCTCCTCCATTCTCGACTCCAAGGAGCAGTTCTCGAAATTCTGTTCGGCCAGGAACACGCACGAGAAGTACTGGTTCTTGAAGGCGATCCACTGCAGGGCCTCCGGAAGGGACTTCTTGTCGTCCTTCGTCTCGCTCAGGTAGTCGAAGCTGTCATCCACCGGCTTGTAGGTGAGGCTGGTGTACCGTTGCTCGAAGGTGTAGCCCTTCTCCATCTGGCGGGCCCGCTGCTTCCAGTCGATGCTCATCCGCTTGACCGTGGGCGAGAAGAAGTTCTGCATGCCCTTGGCCTCGACGGTGAGGTCGATGAGGTAGGAGTGGGGCAGCAGCCGGTAGGTGAAGTCCAGCTGTCCGCCGCCGGTGGCCGGCAGACGAAGGGTGACCGTGCTGTCGGTCACCTGGGCGGTCTGGAAATACAACTGCCGTGTCAGGATGTTCTCGTTCTTTCCTTCGAAGCCGAAGTTGATGCTGCCGTCTTCGCCGTCGAACAGCACCAATGGCTGGCGCTGCTGGTCGTTGTAGTCCTTCAGCACCGCCTGGCTGATGCGTCCTCCCTTGTTGCTGATTGTCAACTTGATGTGCTCATTCTCGAGTGTGACGGTCTGTTCGGTTCCCGAAGACGCCTGAAAGAACGAGGACGTGGAGTCGAGGGCCACAGGCATTTCTGCCTGTGCCTCTTGCGCCCGTTCCAATGCTTCCTGCTGTGCGGCCACTGCCTGTAAGGAGTCGCGGTAATGCTGGGCACGGGCCATTTCTTCCTGGCTGGGCCGGTTGTAGATGCCGAAGCCAATGATGACCGCCCCCATCAGGGCGAATCCCACTAAGGTGTTTTTATCCATTTCTGTTCGTTAAACTTGGTTGTTAATATTAATAATGTAGTTCTATTTCTCGATGGCCGCCTTGATGAAGGACAGGAACAGCGGATGCGGTTTCAGCACCGTGCTGCTGTACTCGGGATGGAACTGTGTGCCGATGAACCATTTCAGGGTGGGGATTTCGATGATTTCCACCAGGTCTGACTCGGGGTTGAAACCCACACAGTTCATGCCCGCCTTCTCAAATTCCGCCTTGAAGTGGTTGTTGAACTCGTAGCGGTGGCGGTGGCGCTCCTGGATGTGTTCCTGGCCGTAGGCCTCGAACACGCGGGAGCCTTGTTTCAGTACGCACTCGTAGGCACCCAGGCGCATGGTGCCGCCCATGTTGGTGACGGACTTCTGCTCCTCCATGATGTCGATGACATTGTGCGGGGTCTTCTCGTCCATCTCGCGGCTGTTGGCGTCGGCATAGCCCAACACGTTGCGGGCGAACTCGATGGCCATGCACTGCATGCCGAGGCAGATGCCGAAGGTGGGCACATTGTGCGTGCGGCAGTACTTGATGGCCACGAACTTGCCTTCGATGCCCCGCTGCCCGAATCCCGGACAGATGATGACACCGTCCATGGGGGAGAGCTGCTCCTCGACGTTGGCGTCGGTGAGCTTCTCGCTGTTGACGAAGGTGATGCGGGCCTTGTGGTCGTTGTAGGTCGCCGCCTGCGACAGGGCCTCCAGGATGGACTTGTAGGCGTCCTGCAGGTCGTACTTGCCCACGAGGGCGATCCGCACCTCTTCGGTGGCGTGATGGCGGCGCTCCAGGAACGCCCGCCAGGGACCCAGTGCCGGTGTCTCGCCCACGGGCAGTCCCATCTTGCGGAGGATGGTCGCGTCGAGTCCCTGCTCCTGCATGCGGAGCGGCACTTCGTAGATGGTCGGCATGTCCTGCGACTGGATGACCGCGTTCTCATCGACGTTGCAGAACAGGGCCACTTTCTTGCGGAGGCCCAGGCTCAGCTCGTGCTCGGTGCGCAGCACCAGGATGTCCGGCTGGATGCCCAGCGACTGCAGCTCCTTGACGGAGTGCTGGGTGGGCTTGGTCTTCAGCTCGCCTGCGGCGGCCAGATAGGGCACATAGGTCAGGTGGACGCACAAGGCGTTCTTGCCCAGTTCCCATTTCAATTGGCGGATGCTCTCCAGGTAGGGGAGCGACTCGATGTCGCCTACCGTGCCTCCGATTTCGGTAATCACGAAGTCGAACTTGTACTTATTGCCCAGCTGCTTCACATTGCGCTTGATCTCGTCCGTGATGTGGGGGATGACCTGGATGGTCTTCCCGAGGTAGTCGCCCCGGCGCTCCTTGTCAATAACACTCTTGTAAATTCGTCCAGTTGTAATGTTGTTTGCCTTCGTCGTCTGAATGCCGAGGAAACGCTCGTAGTGCCCCAAGTCGAGGTCGGCCTCGTGTCCGTCCACGGTCACGTAGCATTCGCCATGCTCGTAGGGATTCAAGGTTCCCGGGTCAATGTTGATGTACGGGTCAAACTTTTGGATAGTCACACTGTAGCCTCTCGCTTGCAGTAACTTCCCAATGGATGATGAGATGATGCCTTTTCCCAAAGAAGAGGCCACACCACCCGTCACGAAAATGTATTTTGTCTCTGCCACAATAAATATAGTTTAATAGTGTTCAATCCATTGTTCTTTTCCAGCCGCAAAATTAATCAAAAATGGGGATATTCTATCGTTGCATCCGAAAAATATCGTATTTTTGCATCCGAAAAAGATGATAACACATTAATTGACATGAAAAGATTGACTATTTTGGCGCTCCTGTTCCTGATGTACGGGGGAGCGATGGCGCAGGTCACGCAAGGTGTCCTGCAGCAGACGGAGAAACGTGAGGGACAAGGGGAAGAATATAAGGTGGTAGCCGTGGATACGTTCACGACCATCGACGGGGTGAGCATTCTGGAAGAGTTGTTGAGCGATACGGTTCCTGCTCCCCAGCAGCGGCAGGTGAAGGCAGAGGTGCCGGTGGTCTCGTCGGTGGACCAGTTCCTGGCCCGCCTGGAGGCTTTCCGCACGTGGTACGACGCGTGTCTGGACCGTTGGGATGACATCTATCTGCCGGCTCCGGCGGGCGTGCGGTCGGACCCCGACTACTACAAGCTGTCGATGCCGGCCACGTATTACGCCGCCCCCATTGAGGAGGCGACGGGCATTGACGGATGGCGGCCCTGCATCCCGTTTGTCAAGGAGGATACGGTCCGGCAGATGGTCTTCCAGGTGCCCGACGTGGAACGTTCCAAGCAGATTGACCGCCACATCAACCAGCAGTTGCTGAGCTTCTACGTGTCGTATCCTCAACTGGTCAAGAAGAACGAGCTGGAGCTGAAAGGGCTGGAGCCGCTCTCGGACCGCTATACGGTGAGGGAACGCAAGCCCGAACGCATGATGGACCTGGTGACCGTGGTCACGACGGGCAACAGCGGCATGGCGGGTGACAAGGACCTGCTCGTGGTGAAGCCGAACTTCTGGACGGTGGTGGGACAGGGAGACCTGCAGTTCTCGCAGAACCATATCTCGGACAACTGGTACAAGGGCGGTGAGAGCACCAAGTCGCTCTTCGCGCAACTGGTCTGGCAGTTCAACTACGATGACAAGCAGAACGTGCAGTTCGAGAACAAACTGGAGTGGAAGCTCGGCTTCATCACGACTCCTTCGGACACGGTGCACAGCTACAAGCCCAACAATGACCTGTTCCGACTCAGCTCGAAGCTGGGTATCAAGGCGTTCAAGAACTGGTACTATACGCTGTCCGGTGAGTTCAAGACCCAGCTCTTCCCCAACTATGCCACCAACTCGGACAAGCTGGTGACGACGTTCTTCTCGCCTGCCGAGCTCAACCTGGGTCTTGGTATGGACTTCAAGTACGTGAAGAACGGGGTGTGCAACCTCTCCGTGCTGATGAACCCCATCAACTACACCCGTTACAGCGTGGCCAGCGACAAGGTGGACCCGACGCGCTTCAACATTGAGGAAGGCAAGAAGTCGAAGAACCAGATCGGCTCGCGCGTGGAATCGACCTTGAAGTGGAAGCTGCAGCCGAACCTGATGTGGGAGTCGCGCCTGTCGTACATCACGGACTACAAGAAGGTGCTGTCGGAATGGGAGAACACGTTCACCTTCTCGTTCAACCGCTACTTCTCGACCAAGCTCTTCGTGCACGGCCGTTTCGACGACAGTGTGAACCGCAAGCCGGAGGACAGCTACTTCCAGCTGCAGGAGCAGTTGAGCCTGGGCCTGACGTATAAATGGTAATCAAATCTATCACCCGCTAACTTATAACTATTGACTATGGAAATGCCTACTTTTGTCCAAGTGCTGGACTTTATTGGAACTTTCGCGTTTGCAATCAGTGGTATCCGCCTGGCTTCGGCCAAGCGGTTCGACTGGTTTGGTGCCTACATCGTGGGGCTGGCCACCGCCATTGGCGGCGGTACCATCCGTGATGTGCTGCTTGATGTGACTCCCGTGTGGATGACCGACTCGTTCTATCTGCTGTGTACGGGGTTCTCGCTGTTGTTTGTCATCGTGTTCGGCAAGTACCTGATTCACCTGAACAACACGTTCTTCCTGTTCGACAGCATCGGTCTGGCCTTGTTCACGGTGGTGGGCTTCGACAAGAGTATGGCATTGGGCTATCCTTTCTGGGTGGCCATCATCATGGGCAGCATCACCGGTGCGGCTGGGGGTGTGCTGCGCGATGTCTTCATCAATGAGATTCCGCTGATTTTCCGCAAGGAGATTTACGCGATGGCGTGTGTGGTAGGCGGCCTCGTCTATTGGATTTGCCTGAAATCGGGGATGGAGAGCTATGGCTCGCAAATCATCGGGGGCAGTACGGTCTTCGTGGTCCGTATCCTGGCGGTGAAGTACCATGTCACCCTGCCCATCCTGAAGGGTGACGAGAGCGGGGAGGAGCACCACCTCATCAATTGAACAACGGAGTCGGTTGAACAACGGAATCAATGGAACAGCGGAGCCGGCCACTGTCGTTCGGACAGTCACCGGCTCCGCTGGCTTTTCCCGTCGCTACACAGCGGGGGTTATTGCAGGGTGCCTGCCTCGGCCTGCTGTATCATGGACTGGCTGGCATACATGTACACTTCCACCCGACGGTTTTCCTTCCGTCCTGCTTCCGTGGCGTTGTCGGCAACGGGGTCGGCCTCTCCCTTGCCCAGTACCGTCTTGACCTGGCTGCTGGCGGCTCCGCACTGCAGCAGGTACGAAGACACGCTCTGGGCGCGCTCCTGCGAGAGGTTGAGGTTCTTCTGGCGGCTCTGTTCAGCGGTGCTGTTCCGCCAACCCTGATTGTCGGTGTAACCATAGATGTCCACGTCCATGTCGGGGTTCTGCTTCAGCACATTGTTGGCGAACTTGCTCAGCGAAGCCTTGGCGGCACTGCTCAGCTCGGCGCTGCCGGTGTTGTAGAGGATACCCGAGTCGAACGTCACCTTGACGGCCTGCAAGCCGTTCGTGTCGGTCACTTGTTCCACCTGCGCTCCTTCAATCTGGGCGGCCTGCTGGGCGGCCTTGTCCATCTTCTTGCCGATGAGCACACCGGCGCCTGTGCCCACTGCCGCGCCTACCGCCGCGCCAATGGCGGCACCCTTGCCGTGTCCGGCAATGCCACCGATGATGGCTCCCAACGCCGCGCCTCCGCCTCCGCCGATAAGGCCGCCTTTGGTCGCATTGTTCATGCTACCACAACTGCTGAGTACCAAGCAACCGCTCAGCAACACAGCCATACAATTTGTCTTTCTCATACGTCTAAGTCTGATACGTTAGTTTTTATGTGAATGGATTAATAAGCGAACAACGGATAGTTCTTCATCGTCTCGTTCACGCGCTGGCGGACGCTGGCGATGATTTCCTCGTTCTCCACGTTCGAGAGTACCGTCTCGATCATCTCGGCGATTTCGGCCATGAACGGTTCCTTGGCGCCGCGTGTCGTGATGGCCGGTGTGCCCAGGCGGATGCCCGAGGTCTGGAAGGCCGAACGGCTGTCGAACGGCACCATGTTCTTGTTGACCGTGATGTCGGCGGATACGAGTGCCTTCTCGGCCACCTTACCGGTCAGTTCGGGATACTTGCTGCGCAGGTCAACGAGCATGGAGTGGTTGTCGGTGCCGCCCGATACGATGGTGAAGCCACGGGCCATCAACGCTTCGGCCAGTGCCTTGGCGTTCTTCTGGACTTGTGCGGCATATTCCTTCCATTCGGGCTGCAGGATTTCGCCGAACGCAACGGCCTTGGCGGCGATGACATGTTCGAGCGGTCCACCCTGGATGCCCGGGAAGACGGCCGAGTCGAGCAGCTGCGACATCATCTTGATTTCGCCCTTCGGGGTCTTCTTGCCCCACGGATTGGGGAAGTCCTTGCCCATCATGATGACACCGCCACGGGGGCCGCGCAGCGTCTTGTGGGTCGTGGAGGTAACGATGTGGGCGTACTTGACCGGGTTGTCCAGCAGTCCGGCGGCAATCAGTCCGGCCGGGTGCGCCATGTCAATCATCAGCAGGGCACCTACCTTGTCGGCGATGTCGCGCATGCGCCGGTAGTCCCATTCGCGGGAATACGCCGAACCACCGCCGATAATCAGTTTCGGCCGTTCACGCAGGGCCACTTCCTCCATCTGGTCATAGTCCACCCGTCCGGTCTCCTTGTTGAGGTTGTACTCGCAGGGGGTGTAGATGATGCCCGAGGTGTTGACCAAAGAGCCGTGTGAAAGGTGTCCGCCGTGTGCCAGGTTCAGTCCCATGAACTTGTCGCCCGGGTTCAGTACGGCCAGGAATACAGCAGCGTTGGCCTGTGCGCCAGAGTGGGGCTGTACGTTGGCCCATTCCGCTCCGAAAATCTGCTTCAGCCGGTCGATGGCGATGCGTTCGCTCTCGTCCACCACTTCGCAACCGCCATAGTAGCGTTTGCCCGGATAGCCTTCGGCGTACTTGTTCGTCAGGCAGGACCCCATGGCCTGCATCACCTCGTCGCTGACGAAGTTTTCCGAAGCAATCAGCTCAATGCCCTTCAACTGGCGTTGGTGCTCTCTTTCGATAATGTCGAAAATTACGTTGTCTCTTTTCATTCTTCGATATGGTTTATTGGTTTATAGATTTCTTCTCGACCGACCATCCGAACTTGCCCACCTTGGCGCCCAGTTCATAATAACCGCCGTGGACATAGGCCAGCAGTCCGGCCTGCGCCAGCTCAAACTTGCCGGTCTCGGTGTTCAGGTAGCGATCGTCGGCTTTCACGTTCACGACATCGGCCAGGAACAGGTGGTGGGAGCCCAGAGCGATGATGTCCTTCACCCGGCACTCGATGCACAGCGGTGACTCCTCGATGATGGGAGCGCTGACACACGTGGCCTTGCCCGGCGTCAGGCCGGTCTCCTGGAACTTGCGGTAGTCCCTGCCCGAGCGCACGCCGCACCAGTCGGTGGCGTGGGCCATGTCCTTGGTCGTGAGGTTGATGACAAACTCCATGTTCTGCTTGATGAGCGCGTAGGAGTGCCGTTCCGGCCGCACGGAGATGGAGCACATGGGCGGGTTGGTGCACACGGTGCCCACCCACGCCACCGTGAGCAGGTTGTAGTCATCGGGCGTGCTGCCGCAACTGACCAGAGCGGCCGGTACCGGATAAATCATGGTGCCAGGTTTCCAGTCCTGTTTCATCGGCTTACAACAGTTTGATGTTCTCCACACTCTGTTCTTTCTCGCAGTAGTGGCATTTCAGCAGCCCTTTCTCCTTGTCGATGACATGGAAATGCGTCTGCATCGGTTCGTTGTTGGTGATGCACTTGGGGTTGTTGCACTTTACGATGCCCTTCAGTTCGCTGGGCATCACTACGTCCTTCTTCTCCACGACCTCATAGTTGCGGATGATGTTCAGCTTGATGTTCGGTGCCACTACGGAGAGGCGGCTGATTTCCTCTTCGGTGAAGAAGCGGTCGGCAATCTTGATGATTCCTTTCTTGCCCAGTTTCTTGCTCTCGAAGTTGTTGCCGATGGTGATGTTCGACTCCATGTGCTGCAAGTCGAGCAGCGCCACTACCGTGAACAGCTTGTCCGAAGGAATATGGTCGATGACCGTCCCGTTCTGCAGGGCGGCTACCTGAAGTTCTTTCTTTGTACTCATGTCAGTTCGTTTTATAGGTTATTACTTGCCCAGTGTGTCGGCTTTCACTTCTTCGAGGGTAATGCCCAGCACGTCGCAGAGGATGGCCTCACGGGCGTAGAGTCCGTTCTGCGCCTGCTGGAAGTAGTACGCCTTCTCGTTCCCGTCCACGTCGTAGGCGATTTCGTTCACGCGGGGGAGGGGGTGCAGGATACGGAGGTTCGGCCGTGTCTTCTCCAGCATCTTGTTGTGCAGGATGTACACGTCCTTCACCCGCTCATACTCCATCAGGTCCGTAAAGCGCTCCCGCTGCACGCGCGTCATATACAGGATGTCCGCATCGGCGATCACGTCTTCGTCGAACTCCGTGTGCTCGTAGTAGCGGATGCCCTGTTCCTTGCAGTACAGCTTGTATTCCTCGGGCATCTTCAGCTCTTCGGGAGCGATGAAGTGGAAGGTGGGGTTGAAATGCCGCATGGCCATGAGGAGGGAGTGGACGGTGCGTCCGTATTTCAGGTCGCCCACTAAGTAGATGTTCAGGTTCTCCAGTGTCCCTTGCGTCTTGTAGATGGAGTAGAGGTCGAGCATGGTCTGCGAGGGATGCTGGTTGGCGCCGTCTCCCGCGTTGACGATGGGTACAGGCGCCACTTCGCTGGCGTAGCGGGCGGCACCTTCGAGGAAATGCCTCATCACGATGATGTCCGCATAGTTACTGACCATCAGGATGGTATCTTTCAGTGTCTCCCCCTTGGATGAGCTGGTCACCTTGGGGTCGGTAAATCCGATGACTCTGGCTCCGAGCCGGTTGGCCGCCGTCTCAAAGCTCAGTCGGGTACGCGTGGAAGGTTCAAAGAAAAGGGTAGCCACTACCTTCTCGTCCAGAAGGTGCCGATTGGGTTTCTTCTCAAATTCTTTTGCCATTTCCAGCAGATACATGATCCGTTCCTTGGAATGGTTCGCGATCGTTACTAAACTTCTATTTTCCATATTCTTGGTTGATAAGTTGCTTGTCTTGGTTAGAGGATGTTCACTATCGGAGTTCAAAGGTATTCAAAAAAAACGGAATGACCTACGTTTTTGGGAAAATTCATCGAAGTTTTTCTAAATTGATGGTGGATTCAAACTTTTTCCCTAATTTTGCAGGCTGTTGGAAGAAGCTGCCGGAAAGCGGTGGTGGAAGTACGTGGCCTTGGCCTGTACCGGGCCGATAAAACATTATTATTATATGAGAAAGAAACTGATTATTTGCTTATGGGTCTTTGTGGTGCTGGCGCTGGGAGCCGTTGCGGCTGTGTTCACCGCCATCGCCCAGGGGCGTGTCGGCTATGTGCCGCCCGTGGAAGAGTTGGAGAATCCGAACCTGAAGTTCGCCACCCAGATTCTTTCTGATGACGGCCAGCTGCTGGGCACTTGGTCGCTCAGCAAGGAGAACCGTCTGTATGTGGGCTACCAGGACCTGTCGCCCCATCTGGTGAACGCGCTCATCGCCACGGAGGATGTCCGCTTCAGCGAGCACTCGGGCATTGACATGCGGGCTTTGTTCCGTGCTCTTATCAAGCGGGGAGTGCTGAAGCAGAAGAACGCCGGTGGCGGCAGTACCATCACGCAGCAGCTGGCCAAGCAGTTCTATTCGCCGACGGCTGACAACGTGATGGAACGGTTGCTCCAGAAGCCGATTGAGTGGGTCATCGCCGTCAAGCTGGAACGTTACTATACGAAGGAGGAAATCCTGACGATGTACCTCAACAAGTTTGACTTCCTGAACAACGCCGTGGGTATCCAGACCGCGTCGAAGACCTATTTCGCCACGCAGCCGAAAGACTTGAAGATAGAGGAGGCCGCCACCCTGGTGGGCATGTGCAAGAATCCTTCGTTCTTCAACCCCCGCCGCTTCAACGAACGGTGCCGGGGACGGCGCAACACGGTGCTCGACCAGATGCGGAAGGCCGGTTACCTCACGGACGCGCAGTGTGACTCGCTGCAGGCACTGCCGCTGACGCTCAAGTACCAGCCCGTGGACCACAAGGATGGACTGGCCACTTATTTCCGCGAGTACCTGCGCTGGATGATGACCGCCAAGGAGCCGCAGCGCGCCCATTACCGGGGGTGGCAGATGCAGCAGTACTACGAGGATTCCATCAACTGGAAGAACAATCCGCTCTTCGGCTGGTGCCTGAAGAACAAGAAAAAGGATGGCAGCAATTACAATATCTATACGGATGGCCTGAAGATTTACACGACCCTGAATTCCAGGATGCAACGCTATGCTGAGGAGGCGGTGGCCGAACATGTGGCGGGCTACCTGCAGCCTCGCTTCTTCCAGGAGAAGAAGGGGCGCAAGACCGCTCCCTACACGAATGTGCTCACGTCGGAAGAGGTGGCCCAAATCCTGGACCGCGCCATGAAGCAGACCGACCGTTACCGCACGATGAAGGCGGACGGATGCTCGGAGGCGGAAATCCGCAAGTCGTTCGACACCAAGGTGCCGATGACCGTGTTCTCCTATACGGGCGACAAGGACACCCTGATGTCGCCGATGGACTCCATCAAGTATTACAAGCATTTCCTCCGCACCGGTTTCATGTCGATGGACCCTGTCACCGGATACGTGAAGGCGTATGTGGGCGGTCCCAACTACAACTATTTCCAGTATGACATGGCGATGAAGGGCCGCCGACAGGTAGGGTCCACCATCAAGCCCTATCTCTACTCGCTGGCCATGGAGAACGGATTCTCTCCCTGCGACCCAGTGCGGAATGTCGAGCAGACACTGTTCGACGAGAACGGGAAGGCGTGGTCGCCCCGCAACTCCTCGAAGGCCCATTATGGCGAGGTGGTGACCCTCAAGTGGGGGTTAGCCAACTCCAACAACTGGATTTCTGCCTACTTGATGAGCAAGCTGAGCCCGTATTCGCTCGTACGCCTCATTCATGCCTTCGGTGTCATGAACAAGGAAATCCAGCCTACCGTTTCCCTCTGTCTGGGTCCGTGTGAGATTTCCGTGGGCGAGATGGTCAGTGCTTATACGGCCTTCGCCAATCGCGGTATCCGCACCGCGCCCCTCTTTGTCACCCATATCGAGGACAACGAGGGCAATGTGGTGGCCACCTTCACCCCTCAGGTGGAGGAAGTCATCAGCGAATCAAGTGCTTACAAGATGCTGGTCATGCTGCGGGCGGTCATCAACGAAGGAACCGGTGGCCGTATCCGCCGACTCTATCACATCACGGCTGACATGGGAGGAAAGACAGGAACGACCAACCGCAATTCAGACGGATGGTTCATGGGCTTCACGCCTTCGTTAGTCTCGGGCTGCTGGGTGGGCGGCGATGAGCGCGACATTCACTTCGACCGTATGCAAGAAGGTCAGGGTGCCTCGATGGCTTTGCCTATCTGGGGCCTCTACATGCAGAAGGTATATGCCGACAAGTCCTTGGGCTACACTCAGGACGAGAGCTTTGTCATTCCGGAAGACTTTGATCCTTGCAAGGACAAGCTGATGGAGATGGAGGAAGAGAACTCTACCCGTCTGGACGACGTGTTCTTTAACTGACCGGTGACAAAAACGAACGTCCGCCCCCTTCGCCTGTACAGGGCAGGAGGGGGCGGACGCGTGTATAAGACACTGCCGTACGGCGTACGGCCCGCTTATCCGATGAGGTAGTCCGTGCAGGCGCGTCCTTCCTTGGCGTCCTTCAGGATGGCCGCGGCGGCCAGATGGGCAGGATGGGCAGCGTAAGCCTGTACGTCTTCCAGCGAATCGAACGTGCTGTCCAGGCAGAGGTCCCATTGCTCGGTGGGGTTCATGTTGCATCCCACGTGTATCTGGCGGATGCTGCTGATGGTTTGCGGCAAGGCCTCGATGGCAGCCTTGAAGCGCTGCATGATGTCCTGTTTTTCAGTGACGGACAGATTTTCTTTCAATTTGAATAAAACAATGTGCTTGACCATAGTTGCAGTTATTATGAATTGTTGTATTTTTGTGGGACAAAGATACGTGTTTATTTTAACTTGCAACCATGAAAACAAAGGAAAACGTACAAAAATACGGTAGAGCCTGCTGGGTAGGACTGTTCCTGCTCCTGCTGGCGGCGTGCGGCAACAGTCATCAAGGAGACGGAGGGCAGGCGATTGGCGTGGATCTGCCGGAAATCCGCGAGCGGGGGGAACTGGTGGTGCTGACTGCCAACAGCTCCACCTCGTATTTTGACTACCGGGGTGAGCCGATGGGCTTCCAGTACGAGCTGGCCCAACAGTTCGCCCGGTTTCTCGGCCTGCGCCTGCAGTTGAAGGTGGTGAACAATCCTCAGGAGATGGTACGCTGCCTGTTAGAGGGTGAGGGGGACCTCATCGCCTACAATCTGCCGGT
>JAQXRG010000179.1 GCA_029218405.1 Bacteroidales bacterium | reverse complement strand
AGTGGTGGCGGCGTTGGCAAAGGAGAAAGCCGAGCAGCCGGAGGTGTTTGAAGCACGCTGCAAGGAAGTGAGGAACATCCTCGCCGAGTGCAAGAAACGCCATTTGGACTATCGCAACCTGCATAAAGGCAGCGTGTGGCGCGCCCTCGGATATACTCTGCTGAGCCTGCTGATACTGCCCATATGGATAGTCTCGCTATGGCCGAATCTGTTGCTCTACACCCTGCCTTTAATGTTCCTAAAGACGGATAAAATGTTCACAAACACGTGGAGACTTATCCTTGCTGTGGTGGTAGGTGTTCCATTTTTCCTACTGCTGACGCTGTTTGTAGCCGGATTTGGCTTCGGATGGTGGTGGCAAGCCTTGGCATGGATTTTGCTTTATCCCCTCACGGTGGACATAGCTTGGTACGGCTGGAAGCACCTGCAACGCACTGTACAAGAGTGGAAAATGATATGACCCACCCCAGCCCTCCCTACAAAGGGAGGGAGTAAATAAAATTACTTTTGTCAAACTAAAACTAATTTTCCTACCCCCTCCCTTGTAGGGAGGGTCGGGGAGAGTCCTCACATGAAACGAGTAGTAATAACCGGAATGGGCATTTGGTCGTGCTTAGGGCATAACCTTGATGAAGTACGCGATGCCTTGTACAATGGCAAATCGGGCATTATCTTCGACCCGGTTCGCAAAGAGATGGGCTTCCGCTCGGCGTTGACCGCCAAGGTGGACATGCCCGATTTGAAGAAAGAGTTAAGCCGTGCTCAGCGCGTCTATATGCCCGAGCAGGCGAAGTACGCCTATTGCGCCACGGTAGAAGCCTTGCGCAACGCGGGTATCGACCAAGACTATCTGAACACCCACGAGGTGGGACTTCTCTACGGCAACGATAGTTCGGCAGACCCCACCGTCCGCGCCGTGGACACCATGCGCGAGAAGCACGACACCACGCTCTGCGGCTCGGGCGCTATCTTCCAGTCGATGAACTCCACCGTTACGATGAACCTCGGCTGTATCTTCAAGTTGCGCGGTATCAACATGACGGTGTCAGCGGCTTGCGCCAGCGGTGCTCACGCCATCGGCTTAGGCGCGTTGCTCATTCAGACGGGCTTGCAAGACATGGTCGTTTGCGGCGGCGCACAGGAGGTCAATCCCTTCAGCATCGGTTCGTTTGACGGTATCAGTGCCTTCTCCATCCGCGAGGATGCCCCCGAGAAAGCCTCCCGTCCTTTCGACCGCGACCGCGATGGTCTTGTTCCCGGCGGCGGGGCGGCTACGGTCATCATCGAGGAGTATGAGCACGCCGTGAAGCGCGGTGCACCCATCCTCGCAGAGGTCTTGGGCTACGGATTCTCCGCCAACGGCGACCATATATCCTCGCCGAATGTGGATGGTCCGAGCAAGTCGCTGCGTATGGCGATAGAGCGCGCAGGCATTGACATCCGCGAGATAGGCTATATCAACGCACACGCTACTTCCACCCACGTGGGCGACACCAACGAGGCAAAGGCTATCTACAACGTGTTCGGCGACCAACGCACGGAGGTTACCAGCACCAAGTCGCAGACCGGACACGAGATGTGGATGGCTGGCGCGAGCGAGATCATCTACTCTATGCTGATGATGAAGAACGACTTCATCGCCGCCAACCTCAACTTCGAGAACCCCGACGAAGACAGTGCCAAACTGCTTATCCCCGCTACCCGCGTGAGCAAGCATTTCGACACCTTCCTGAGCAACTCCTTCGGCTTCGGAGGCACCAACTCATCACTGGTAATCAGAAAATTCAAAGAATAATACCTAAAAACCCGTACTGAACTTATGACAAGAGAAGAAATCATTGCGAAATCAAAAGAGTTTCTCGCAAGTGAATTTGAAGTGGACGAAAATCTCATCACCCCTGAATCCCCACTCAAGGAGACCCTCGGTCTCGACAGCCTGGACCTGGTGGACGTAGTGGTTCTCATCGAACAGAATTTCGGTGTGACCCTCACGGGGCCGGATTTCGTGGGAGTAGTCAGCTTCGACGACTTCTACACCATGCTTGAGAAGAAGATAAATGGCTGAAAAGCAGAAAAAGTGGGACGGTAAATCCAGAGGTGGCCGTACAGGCTACCTCATATTTGCATTTATACTGAAGCATCTCGGAGTGGGTTTCGCCTATTGTCTCCTCGCTTTCGTGGTGCCCTATTTCATCATATTTGCACCGTCCCAGACCTCTGCTTCCTGGCATTACCAGCGCCGCAGGCTGCACCGCGGAGTGCTGCGCAGCCTGGTCGGGCTCTACAGCCACTACTTCAACTTCGGCCAGGCCCTCATAGACAAGATGGCAATGACCGCCGGTGCCGCCGGCAGCTTCTCCTTCGAGTACGACAACTACGACAAGGCACTCGAAATCGTGGGAAGGCACGAAGGGGCCATATTCATAGGCGCGCACATCGGAAACTGGGAGGTGGCAAGCCACTTCTTCGGAGAATACGGGAAGGACATCAGCGTAGTGATGTACCAGAACGAGGACAGGGACATAAAGAAACTGCTCGAGGAAATGTACGGCACCCTGCCGTTCAAGCCCATTGCCATCAATGTGGACCCTCTGGGAGCGATGCTCGAAATCAAGGCCTCGCTCAACTCGGGCGGCTATGTCTGCTTTGACGGGGACCGCTATGTGGACAGGAATTCGGCCGTGCCGCGGGAGTTCCTGGGAGGGAAGGTGATGATACCGGAAGGGCCCTACAGGATAGCGTCCAAATGCCGGGTACCGGTCATTTTCTTCTACGCAATGCGCGAGAAGGGACGCAGATACCGTTTCATTTTCGAGGAAATGCCGCTTGGCAGCTTCAAGGGGCCTGACGGGCTCATCGACGCCTATCTGGACTCACTCGCAGACAAGGTGAAGCGCTACCCTATGCAGTGGTTCAATTTCTACGATTTTTGGGAAGACTAATTCGACAAGCTATGAATATGACCAAGGCCCTCGAGGCCAGATACACCCGGGACAATGTAAAGGCGGGTGAAGCACAGAGAAAGGCACAGGAGATTGCATTCGCCCCTGTGATTTTCCAGGTATCCAGGGTTATGCTCAAGTCAGGTGTGCTGAAATACCTGGAGGAAAACCCGGACGGAGTCACCATGGAGGAGATTGCGGAGCACTGCGCTCTGTCCCCCTATGCGGCCAAGGTGCTGCTGGAGGCCTCGCTGTCCATAGGCACCGTGATTGTGAAGGAGGACCGCTTCCTGCTTACCAAGACAGGATGGTTCCTGCTGAACGACGCCAGCACCGTGGCCGACCTGGACTTCAACCACGATGTGAAC
>JAQXRG010000178.1 GCA_029218405.1 Bacteroidales bacterium | reverse complement strand
GATGGAACCGCCCGCAGCCTCCACCTTGAGCCGGAACGTATTGACTGTGTCCTGCGCCACCAGGTTGGCATCGAGTTCCTTGCGCTTGAAGGTAGCCGCCTTGCGGTCGAACATGGACATTTGCAGCACCTTCTCCACCTGGAAGCGCAGCCGCTTGGTCTCATCGATGATGATGCCCGAAATGTGGTTGAACATTGCCTCGCTCTTCGTCACCGTGGGGTCATGGAGCATCTGCGCGGCCAGCGAGATGGTCGAGATCGGCGTCTTGAACTCATGGGTCATGTTGTTGATGAAGTCGTTCTTGATTTCCGTGAGCCGCTTCTGCCGGAAGATGGTGTAGATGGTGAAGATGAAGGTGACGAGCAGAATCAGGGTAAAGATGATGGCAGGGATGATGAAGCGCACGCTGGCAAAGATGTAGCGGTGCAGGTCCGGAAAGTGGATGTAGAGCAGTCCCATCTGGGCTGAAGGCCCGTTGCGGAACAATACCTGCCGGTAGGTGTATTTGTTGCCGTCGGGCACGAAGTCAGCACAGCGGTACATCTCGCGTCCGTCCGACGTGGTCACATAGAAGTGGTAGTCGAGGTTGATGCCCCCAGCCTGCAGTTCGGAGCGCAGGTTCGCATCGAGTGTCTGGAAGTCGATGCGCTCTGCCAGGGGCTTCTCGCTGGCCTCGTCGAGAATGGAGCAGACCACCTCGCCCAGCAGCTCACGCTGGTAGAGATAGCGGTTGCGCACGGAGTCGCGCAGCAGGCTGTCGGCGGGCTGCTGGTTCAGATTGTCCCAGAAGAGGCCCTTCGACACCTTGACCGGAATACTGTTGTGCCGGTTGCTGCGTGCAGCACGTCCGCTCGTGGTGTGCGCGGACCTCTCCGCAGCCGAATCGGCCGGAGCGGTGCGAAACGCCGCCTCAAGACCCTGCTTCGTCTCGTTGAGCTCAAGGTTGCGCGCCGTCTGGTAGAGGCAGCGCGAGACGGACTCGTCGAACTGCTCCTTGCGCATGTGGAGTACTTCCTCGAAGTACTTGGCCTGCAGGAAAAGCAAAGCCAGGAACGAAACGCCCATGACAGCGGCAATAAACCAAATAGTTGACTTCTTCATGTGGACAAAGGTAGGAGACCCTCCTTTATTGGCTAAAATTCGGCCGCTTTTTTAGAAACGAAAACAACAGAATTAACGCGGGCCGACACTTTTAGTTGTTGTTTTGACAAGTAAGGAGGACGCACAAGTCTCTTTTGAGGGGTAAGGGATGTTCTGTAATTATGCAAGTTTCACAACTATTCACCTGTGGTCAACAAGTGAATACTTGCGAAACCTGAATGAATATAAGAGATGCACCCCCCGGGCCGACATTGCCGCACGGCGGGCCTCCACCGCCACACCTCAGGTCACTCCCTTCCCCACAGGAGCCCCAGAAGTCCGACTTACTGTCCCTGTGCCGCTTCACACGGTTCGGGAAACACCCAACGCATATGGTAGGAAGAGACTGCCAGCCCCATGACACTCAGCCGGACATCTCCGGCCTCCAAGAGCGCATGGGCGCAGGCGCGCAACGTGCTTCCTGTGGTAATCACGTCGTCCACCAGCAACACATGTTTGCCACATACAGCCTCCGGTCTGGCCAGGCGGAAAATGTCCGCCACATTCTGCCGCCGCTCCTCCGCTGTCAGTCGCGTCTGGGTGCGGTTGTCCACGCAGCGCACCACTACGCCCTCTTGCACAGGTAGCCCCGTGACTTGTCGGATACCTTGGGCTATCCGCTCACTCTGGTTATAGCCGCGGCGGCCGAGCCTCCTGCGGGAAAGGGGAACGGGTACAATCAGGTCGATACCCTCGAAGAATCCTTCGTCCCGTACGTCCAGGGCCATCAGACGGCCGTAATAGACAGCCACCTGGGGGTGAGACCAGTACTTGAAATGATAGAATATCTGGCAATAAGGAGACAGCCGGTCAAATTTCAGGAAGGCGTTGGCACGCTGTGTGGCGATGCGTTCGTCCCATAGGATGCGCTCCACCACATTGCTGCGCCGCCCCTTGAAGCGGGTGAGTGGCAGGTTGAGCAGGCAGCGGGCGCAGGTGCAGGTTTCGGCATAGCGCAACCGGCTGCCGCACACCACACAGTAGCGCGGAAAGCAAATGTCGAATAGTCGTTTCAGCCATTGCCTCATGATGGTCTCTTCTTTACGGCCTGACGGATGGGACGGTGAATAGTCGAAGGATGTAGATAATGCGGGCCTCCCCTCCCCCGGGCCCGGCGTGAAGCGGGAAAGGACATGCCTTTTCGCCGTATGCACGTACACACACGTCCAAGGCACGGTCTCGTCCGGCTACATCCGCCTGAATTTCATGCTGCCCGTCACCCGGACCAGCTTTGTGCCTACGGCCTTGAGTATGGCGTTTCCTCCCACGGCTTGGTAGGTGAAGACGCTGTCGCTGACCTGACGGAAGTCGACAGACTGTGTGTCGGAGCCGATGTCGTTGGCGAACCGCAGGCGGGCGACCGCTCCCTCGACCTTGCGCGCAGTAATCATCCACGTGCCGTAGATGCCGCCCTGCATGTAGCCGTGCATCGGACCGAGAAATTCGGACCCGGGCACAGTGAGGGTGGCCTCATAGAGGTTCAGGTAGAGGTGT
>JAQXRG010000177.1 GCA_029218405.1 Bacteroidales bacterium | reverse complement strand
ATAGATGCGGTAGTCACCCGGCGCCACCCCCTTCACCACGAAGTGGCCGTTGCCGTCGGTGCGCCCCACGCGGTCGAAGGCCAGTCCCGTGAAGGCCGAGTCGGCCAGGTTGCTGTGAAGTCCCACCGTGACACCCTTCAGCGGTTCCAGGTTGTCGGCTGCCAGCACGTAGCCCGCCACCTCCATCGTGTCCACCTTTTCGCCAGTGGAAAAGAAGTAGGTGAAGTTGCCCAGCGGATTGCCCTCGTTACAGTCCACGATGGCATCGCTGAAGTCGATGGTGTAGGTCGTGTTCGCCTTCAGCGAGTCAATGAACGTCACCGAGATGTTGCGTCCCACCGTCTTGATTTCGGGCTGTTCCGTTTGGGGCGGCGAGAACACGATGTTGTCCTGCGCGTTCTCAATCTTCACCATTTCGTCGAACGTGATGGTCAGCTTCTTGGTCTGCTGTCGTGCTGCCCCGAGCTGAGGCTGCATGGCCACGATTTTAGGCGGTGTCTCGTCGTATGGCCCGCCGTCGGGTCCGCTTCCCGGATTGGCGCACGCCGCAGCTATCATGAGCAGCAGGGCGGGCAGCAGCAGCGTTATGTCAGAGCGTTTCATGAGAAATCGTTGTTTGGAGAGCGTCGCGGACAGCGAAGCCCGGTTTAATGCTTTGGGGGTTGAAGGTCTGTGGGCATGCACGCAGGGCTGGCAGGGCATCCGTTCGGGCGGTATTCCCATAAGGCGTTTCCTGTAGACTCTCCAGCCCCCCCTTCAGTCCTCCAACCTTCACATCATGGCCAGCACCTGTTCGATAACCGTGCGGTCGTTACACAGGCGTGGCACCTTGTGCTGTCCGCCCAGTTTGCCGCGGCTCTTCAGCCAGTCGTCGAAGAGCCCCTTGCGGGCTGGCAGCAGTTCGAGGCGTTGCAGGGTGATGTCCTTGTGGCGTTTCGCCTCATAGTCCGAGTTGACTTCCTGCAGTGCCTTGTCGAGCAGTTCGGCGAAGGCCTCCGTGTCGGCCGGCGGCACTTCGAACTCTACCACCCATTGGTGTCGGCAGCGGCCCTCTCCGTCCATAAACACCGGTGCGGCCGTATACTCGTTTACCACAGCTCCCGTCAGCCGGCAGGCCTCCTGCAGGCCCCGTTCGGCATTGTCCACAATCAGCTCCTCGCCGAAGGCGTTGATGAAGCTCTTCGTGCGGCCGCTGATGACGAACTTGTAGGGCTTCACCGAGCTGAAGCGCACCGTGTCGCCAATCAGGTAGCGCCACAGGCCGCACGAGGTCGAAATGACCATCGCGTAGTTCCGCCCCGGTTCCACCTCCCACAGCGGCACAGCCGCCGGTTTAGGCCGTCCCAGCTCTTCGAGCGGCACGAACTCGTAGAACACGCCGTAGTCCAGCATCAGCAGCATCGCCCTGTCGTCCGGGTCGTTCTGCAGGCCGAAGAAGCCCTCCGAGGCGTTGTACGTCTCCATGTAGTTCACCTTCGGGCCCATCAGCCGCCTGTACTGTTCGCGGTAAGGCGTGAAGGCCACGCCGCCGTGGAAGAACACCTCCAGGTCCGGCCACACCTCGTCGATGCGCTCCTTGCCCGAGAGTTCCACGACGCGCTTCAGGACCGCCATCATCCACGACGGTACCCCCGAGAGATTCGTCACCTTCTGGTGTAGGGCCGTCTGTGCGATGCGGTCGCGCTTCAGCTCGAAGTCCTCCATCAGCGCCACGCGCTTTCCCGGCGTGCGCAGCAGGTTTACCAGCGGGTTGATGTTCTCAATCAGGATGGCGCTCAGGTCGCCCACGAGAGAGTCTTTGAGGTTGTAGTTTGGTGCGTGGGAGCCGCCGAGAATCAGGGCCCTTCCGTCCAGCAGGCGGCTCTCGGGATGGTTCGCCAGGTACAGTGCCACTGCGTCGCGTCCGCCCGCGTAGTGCGTGTCCTTCAGCCCCTGCGGGCTGACAGGTATAAACTTGCTCCTGTCGGCCGTTGTGCCCGACGATTTGGCAAACCATTTCACCCTTCCGGGCCACAGCACGTCTTTCTCGCCGTGTCTCATGCGTTCGATGTAGCCTTTCAGCTCCTCGTAGGAGCAGAGCGGCACGCG
>JAQXRG010000176.1 GCA_029218405.1 Bacteroidales bacterium | reverse complement strand
GCGGTTTCCACGCCACCCAGTCGCCGTTGATGGCGCGCTGCCTCACCAACGAGAAGCATTGCCGGCCCATCTTTTACGGGGCGATGGTCACCGAAGGCATTGTGGCCTTGGTATGGGCGGCCGCTGCCACCTGTTTCTTCCACGAGAACGGCATCGTGAATCCCGAAACCGGCATGGCCTATTCAGGGGCCAAGGTGGCGACGGTCATCTCCAATGAGTGGTTGGGGGCCGTGGGAGGGGTACTGGCGCTGCTCGGCATCGTGGCAGCCCCTATCACCAGCGGCGACACGGCACTGCGTTCGGCCCGTCTCATCATCGCCGACTTCCTGCACTTGGAGCAACAGTCGGTGCGCAAGCGGCTGTACATCTGCCTTCCGTTGTTCCTGGTCACCATCGGTGTGTTGGTGTACAGCTTCAACGACGCGCAGGGCTTTAAGATTATCTGGCGGTATTTCGCCTGGTCCAACCAGACCCTGTCGGTGTTTACGCTGTGGGCGCTGACGGTCGGCCTGGTGGTGGCACGGAAGAACTATTGGGTGACGCTGCTTCCCGCCCTGTTGATGACGGGAGTGTGCTCCACCTATATCCTCATTGCTCCAGAAGGGCTCTCCCTGCCTGCTGTCACGGCCTACGTACTGGGAGGGATGGTCCTGCTGGTGGCGGTCGTCTGGTTTGTGGTATGGTATCGGAAATTCAAGCGGGTCGGCCAACCGGTCCAATAATAATAAAGGAACAACATGATGAATAAGAAACAATGGATGCTGGCGGCCGTATTGATGGCGTCGGCAGCGGCTTCGGCACAGAAGAAAGAGTTTGGGTATAAGTTCTACGGACAGGTCCGTACAGACATTTTCTACAACAGTCGCGACAACGTGCAGTCGGTGGACGGACTGTTCTACATGTACCCCAAGGATGAGAGCTTAGACCCCAACGGCAAGGACCTGAACGGGGCGGACAACAGCAACATGTACGCGGTGTATTCCCGTCTTGGCCTGGATGTCACCGGGCCGGCACTGGGCAAGATAAAGACCTCCGCCAAGGTGGAGTTCGACTTCCGGGGCAACGGCAATGACAACCTCTCCGTGGTCCGTCTGCGCCACGCTTACCTCCACCTGGACTGGGGCAAGTCGAAGCTGCTGGTCGGACAGACCTGGCATCCGTTCTACGGGGATGTGGCTCCCCAGATTCTGAACCTGAATATGGGGGCGCCGTTCCAGCCCTTCGGCCGGGCCCCGCAGGTGCGCTACCGCTACAACGAGGGAGTCTTCCAGCTGACGGCCTCTGCCTTGTGGCAGTCGCAGTACAAGTCGCACGGCCCTACGGCCATCGATGGCAGCGGGAACAGCCGTGTGCAGCAGTTCCACAAGAACTCCAACCTTCCTGAGCTGGCACTGGTCGTGGACTACAAGTCCGGCGGCTGGCTGGTCGGTGCGGGCGTGGACCTGCTGTCCGTGGTTCCGCGCGTGCAGGCGGTGGGCAAGGATGGCAAGACTTACAAGGTGGACGAGCGGCTTACGACGGTGTCCTGCGAGGCACACCTGAAATATACGGGCAAGAACCTGTACGTGGCCGCCAAGAGCACCTTGGGCACGAACATGACCCACTTGTCCATGACCGGCGGGTATGGCATCTGTGGCGAGGACGCGAAGACCGGCGAGCGCGACTATACGCCGTTCCGCAATTCCAGCACGTGGTTCAACATCGCCTATGGCAAGAAATGGCGTCCGGCCCTGTTCGTGGGCTACATGAAGAACCTCGGCGCCACGAAGGAGCTGGTGAAGCCCGCCTATGGCGTGAACACCAAGTACGGTACGGGCCAGAACCTGGACCAGCTGCTCAATACGACAGCCGAGCTGACCTATAACCTCCCGAATTGGAAGTTCGGAGCCGAGTATGCGTACTGCACGGCGTGGTACGGTGACAAGTTCGACGCCAAGTACAAGGCGACCGATTCGCACACGGTCGGCAACCATCGGCTGGTGCTTTCCGCGCTCTTCTTGTTCTAACGGTGGAAAGGAGGCTTTGGAATCATGAAGCGAGTGAGAACCCTGTTTCGTAACGTATCCGCCCTCGTCCTCTGCCTTTGGGCAGGGGGCGTGCTGGTGTCTTGCGGCAGCCTGCAGCAGTACTCGTACGACGAGCTGAAACCGGCCAAGGTCAGTTTCCCGACGGAGATACGTACCGTGGCTGTGGTCAACAATGCGGTGCCTGCCACCGCCGTGCAGTGGGGGAGGGTGACGGCCGGCACGCTGCAAGGAGACGCCCGCCTGACCACCGAATCGCTGGCCGAGGTGCTGGCGGACACCAAGTATTTCCAGCAGGTGGTCATCTGCGATTCCGCCTTCCGCGCCGACGCTGACCCGTCCGTGCGGCTGTTGGAACCGGTAGCGGTGGACCGTCTGGCCGCCGACCTTCAGGTGGACATGTTGTTGTCCGTCGATCAGGTGGAGGTGGCCAACGAGCGCAAGTCGTACCTCCTTCCCGGAATACCGGTGCCCGTGGAGGCCCTGCAGACCAAGGTGACGCCTGTCCTTCATGTCTATCTGCCGGGCCGCGACACCCCCTTGTACCGGGTGGTCCAGACGGACAGCTTGGACTGGGAGCTGAACCCCGCCTTGTCCGATCCGGAAATCATCGAGGAGGCCGCCCATGCGTCCGCCTTGCTGCTCTCCCGCGTGCTGGTGCCTTATTGGGAACCGGCTACCCGCCTGTATTTTGACGGTGGCGGTGTGGAGATGCGCGACGGGGCCGTCTATGCCCGCGAGGGCGACTGGGCGCGGGCCAAGGAGTTGTGGACCGCTGCTTACCAGGGGACCCGCTCCAAGGGCAAGCAGGCGAAGGCGGCGTTCAACATCGCATTGGCTTGTGAGATGACTGGCGCGGTGGAAGAGGCCGACGAATGGTTGGGCAAGTCCATCCGGCTGGCGGAGAAAGGGTCGGTGCTGGCGCAGGCCTGTGCCGTCTATGCCGCCCAGCTGCAGGCCCGTCGGGTCGATTTGCCGTTGCTCAACGCGCAAATGAGCCGCTTCGGAGATAATTTCTGAGGAAAGTGTGGCGGGTGATGATATTTTTTGTACATTTGAAGACAGAAATGATTATACGACGATTATGAACATCAGCAAACAGTCGCATGCTTCGATAGTTTCCATGCTGAAAGAAGCTATCAGCCGTTATGTTTCCGGCGGTGGAGAACACACGCTGGTGACGGATATCCACCTCCAGCCTCATGCGGACAGCGGCGAGCTGCTCGTCTTCAACGATGAGGACGAGGAGCTGGCGCGTGCCATCATCGACGAATGGGTGGACGATGAGAGCGATGATTTCCTGGCGCAGGTGGAGCCTGTGCTGCGGGGAGTGGTGTCCGGCCTTCAGGCGGAAGGGGCGTTGGAGTGCCTGTGCCTGATGAAGCCGTATTCGTTTGTGCTGGTCGATGAAGAGAAGGAGACCGTGGCCGAACTCTTGGTGGTGGACGACGAGGAGACCTTGCTGCTGGACGACGAGCTGCTGAAAGGGTTGGACGAGGAGCTGGACAGCTTCCTGAAAGACCTGCTGGAAAAATAAGATGCCTAAGCAATCCTTCCGATGGTAGAGTTTATCCGTAATGAAGCCTTGCCCACCCTTCTCCCTCATTGGCGGGGCAACCCGGTGGTCCACGGTCGTTTTTTCAACCGTGAGCACCGCTGGCAGCCGGGGGTGGGGCCTATCTCGAAGTGGCGGTTCTCGCGCAACCCCTGGCACCTGGCCAAGAAACTGATTCGTTGGTGCCCCAAGGTGCATCCGCTGGAGTCGCTGGATGCGGTCCACGGCAATGCCCTTGTCTGGCTGGGCCACAACAGCTTCTTCCTGCAGCTGGGCGGCAAGCGCATTGTCATCGACCCTGTGTTCGGCAACTTCCCCTTTGTCAAGCGGCAGAGTCCTTGTCCCGCCACGCCCGACGTGTTTACCGGTATCGATTACCTGCTCATCAGCCACGACCATTTCGACCATTTGGACAAGCCGTCCGTGACGCGGTTGGTGGAGCAGAATCCCTCCATGCGCCTGTTTTGTGGCCTGGGCACCGGCAAGCTGCTGCAAAGCTGGTTCCCCGGCCTGATGGTCATCGATGCGGGATGGTACCAGCAGTACACCGACATCGACGGACTGAAACTCACGTTCCTGCCGGCCCAGCATTGGAGCAAGCGGAGCGTGAACGACGGTGGCACCCGCCTGTGGGGCGCGTTCCTCCTTCAGGCCGACGGCATTACCCTCTACAACAGCGGCGATACTGCCTATGCCTCTCATTTCCGCGAACTGCCCGACATCGTTCCTCACATTGACTACTGCATGATAGGCATCGGCGCCTACCAGCCCCGCTTCTTCATGAAGCCCAACCACATCTCTCCTTACGACGCGCTGACCGCCTCGGCGGAGATGCACGCCCGTGTCACCATCCCGATGCACTATGGCACGTTCAACCTCTCCGAGGAGCCCATGTTCAACCCGCCGCATGTGTTCGAGCGCGAGGCCGAGCGCCGGGGCATGAACGTGCTGGTGCCCGAGCTGGGCGAGATTGTCCCGCTGTCGCCGCAGGACTGACGCGTCGGTGACCTATCACACAAAGACACCCAGGTGTCCGGCCGGTCGGGCCGGGTCACACCTGGGTGTCTTTGTGCGTGGAAGGGCGTCCCCCGGAAGAGGGACGCGGGTTCGCTTAGAGGTTGTCCTTCTCGATGTCCTTGAAGTACTTGTAGGTACCTACCTTCAGCTCGTCAGTGGCGGCTTCGTCGCAGACGATGATGCCGTGCTGGTGCATCTGGAGGGCGCTGATGGTCCACATCTGTGTGATGCCACCTTCAACGGCAGCCTGCAGGGCACGTGCCTTGTTGTGGCCGTTGCAGAGAATCAGCACTTCCTTGGCGGCCATCACTGTGCCTACGCCGACCGTCAGTGCGGTCTTGGGCACCTTGTTGATGTCGTTGTCGAAGAAGCGGGAGTTGGCGATGATGGTGTCCGTGGTCAGCGATTTCACGCGGGTGCGCGAAGTCAGTGACGAACCCGGTTCGTTGAAGGCCACGTGGCCGTCGGGACCGATACCACCCATGAAGAGGTCAATGCCGCCGAATGCCTCAATCTGCTTCTCGTAGTTGGCGCATTCAGCCTCCAGGTCGGGAGCGTTGCCGTTCAGGATATGGATGTTTTCCTTCTTGATGTCGATGTGGTTGAAGAAGTTGTTGAACATGAAGGAATGGTAGCTTTCCGGATGTTCTTCAGGAAGGCCTACATATTCGTCCATGTTGAAGGTTACGACGTTCTGGAACGATACGACGCCTTTTTTGTTCAGTTCGATGAGGGCCTTGTACATGCCCAGCGGGGAAGAGCCGGTGGGGCATCCCAGCACGAAGGGTTTTTCTGCCGTGGGGGCAGCAGCATTGATTCTGTTAGCTACATAATTGGCAGCCCAATTAGAAAGCGCTGCATAGTCAGGTTCAATAATTAATCTCATAAGGTATGTCTTTAAAGTTAGTTGGACAAATATACGACTTTATTTGATAGAATGGAAGAATTTCTCCCAATTTTCGCAAAAATCTGTCATGGAGGGGAACAGGAGGTCGGCTCCTTGCTCCAAAAGCACCTCGTCGGGCAGCGGTCCCGTGTTGACGGCCACTGTAAAGATGCCTGCCGCCACGCCGGCCTGTACGCCCATCGGCGCGTTTTCCACCACTATCGCCTCGTGGGCGGCGATGCCTGCTTTCTGCAGGGCCATCAGGTACGGTTCGGGGTGCGGTTTCCCGTGCTTCACGTCGAAGGCGGTGACCATGAGGTCAGCCTGGAACATGCCGGGGAAGTTCTGGTTCAGCCGTTCCAGCAGGGACTGTTGGCCTGAGCCAGTCACCACCATCGGCTGCAGGCCGCAGGCCTTCACCTGCTGCAGCAGTTCCCAGGCGCCCGGCATCCGTTCGGCGGTGGGCAGCGCGTTGAAGAGGTCGCTCTTGGTCCGGTAGATGGCCTCGATTTCCTCGGGGGTGGCTTCCCGGTGCCGTTCGCGGGTGCTGACAATCTGGATGGTGCCCGCCCCGGTGCGTCCTTCGTGCAGGTACGCCTCCTCGCGGCTCATGTGCATGCCGTACTGCCGCATGGCTTCGTGCCACGCGGTGGCATGGTTCTTCATGGAGTCGAACAATACGCCGTCCATGTCGAAGAGGACGGCCTTCAGGGAAAGATGGTCGTAATGATGAGAGTTCAGGTAGTGTTGGATCGCTTGTTGGAACATGGTTGTTGGTGGATTGGGGGATGATACACAAAGCCACAAAGGCACAGGAAGGCTGTGCCTTTGTGGTGCTAAGGGATGATGGCGCTTACTTCAGCCGTGCCTGGATGGCTTTCGAAGCCTCCTCATAGCCCGGCTTATTCAGCAGGGCGAACATATTCTTCTTGTAGGCTTCCACGCCCGGCTGGTTGAACGGGTTCACTTCCAGCAGGTAGCCGCTGATGCCGCAGGCCTTCTCGAAGAAGTAGATGAGCTGGCCCAGGTAGTACTCGTTCAGCACGGGCACACTGACGCGCAGGTTGGGCACACCGCCGTCCACGTGAGCCAGCTGGGTACCCAGTTCGGCCATCTTGTTCACTTCGTCGATGCGCTTGCCGGCCAGGAAGTTCAGGCCGTCCAGGTTCTCCTCGTCCGAGGGGAAGTGGAGTTCGTGGTTGGGGGTCTCCACCGATACCACGGTCTCGAAGATGGTGCGTTCGCCGTCCTGGATCCACTGGCCCATTGAGTGCAGGTCGGTCGAGAAATCGACAGAGCTGGGATAGATGCCCTTGTGGTCCTTGCCTTCCGATTCGCCGTACAGCTGCTTCCACCATTCCATGAAGTAGTGCAGCTTAGGCTGGTAGTTCACCAGGATTTCAATCTTCTTGCCGTTCTGGTACAGCTCATTGCGGGTGGCTGCATAGAGGGCGGCAGGATTCTCTTCCAGGGTTGTTGCGGCGCAGGCCTTTTCCATTTCGCGCGCGCCTTCCACCAACTGCTCGATGTCGATGCCGGCCACGGCGATGGGCAGCAGGCCTACCGGTGTCAGTACGGAGAAGCGGCCTCCCACGTTGTCGGGGATGATGAACGACTTGTAGCCTTCCTTGTCGGCGGTGGTGCGGGCGGCGCCCTTCTTCGCGTCGGTCACGGCCACGATGACCTTCCGGGCCATTTCCTTGCCGCGCTGGTCCTCACACTGCTTCTTCAGCAGGCGGAAGGCAAGGGCGGTCTCGGTCGTGGTGCCCGACTTGGAGATATTGATGACACCGAATTTCTTGTCCTTCAGGAAAGTGGTCAGTTCCGACAGGTAGTCCTCGCTGATGTTGTGTCCGGCGAAGATGAGGACGGGCTGTCCTTCCTTCTTCTCCTGCAGCCACTCGAAGCTGTTCGAGAGGGCCTCGATGACCGCGCGTGCGCCGAGGTAGCTGCCGCCGATACCTGCCACGATGACCACTTCGCAGTTCTCGCGCAGCACCTGTGCGGTGGCCTTCAGGTCAGCGATGTGCTCGGGGGTGATGGACGACGGCAGGTGCAGCCAGCCCAGGAAGTCATTGCCCAGGCCCGTGCCCTTTTCCAGTGTTTCCATACAGTCGTTTACCTTGCTCTGGTAAGCGGCGATTTTTTCCTTGGAGATGAAGTCCAAGGTCTTTTCGATGTTCAGTTGAATGTTTCCCATGATTATTGTTTTTTTTTATCTGAAAGAATCCGTAAGTAGTTTGATTTCAATCATCGGCGATATCCGTTCGTAGAGGATGTTATAGACCGCGTCCACGATGGGCATGTTCACGTGCAGGTGCCGGTTCAGCTCCTTGATGCATTTGGTGCCGTAGTAGCCTTCCGCGATCATCTCCATCTCTATCTGGGCGCTTTTCACCGAATAGCCTTTGCCAATCATCGTGCCGAACACCCGGTTGCGGCTGAAGTTCGAGTAGGCCGTCACCAGCAGGTCGCCCAGGTACACCGAGTCGTTGGTGCACCGGTCGATGGGATGGACCGTGTTCAGGAACCGGTTCATCTCCTGCAGCGCGTTCGACACGAGCACGGCCTGGAAGTTGTCGCCGTACTTCAGTCCGCTGCAGATACCGGCGGCGATGGCATACACGTTCTTCAGCACCGACGCGTACTCGATGCCCGCCACATCGGTGTTCACCGATGTCTTGATGAAGGGGCCGTAGAGCTGCCGGGCGAACATCTTCGCCTTGTTGATGTCCCGGCATCCCACCGTCAGGTACGACAGGCGTTCCAGCGCCACCTCCTCCGCGTGGCAGGGGCCTGCCAGCACCGCGATGTTGTCTTCGGGCACCCCGTACATCCGGCTGAAATAGTCGGACACGATCAGGTTCTCGTCGGGCACGATGCCCTTGATGGCGGTCACGATGAACTTGTCCTTCAGTTTCACCTTCAGTTTCTTGAGGTGGCTCTTCAGGTACGGGGAGGGAGTGACGAAGACCAGCGTGTCCGATTCCTTCGCCACCTTATTTATATCCGACGAGAACTGGATGCGGTCCATGTCGAACCGCACGCTGGTCAGGTAGGCCGGGTTGTGGCCCAGCCGCTTGAAGTCCTCGATACGGTCGTCGCGGCGCATGTACCAGTTGATGGAATCCGCCTGTCCCAGCACGATCTTCGCGATGGCCGTCGCCCAGCTGCCGCCTCCCATGATGGCTATTTTACCGGGTAGTTTCATGCTTCTTCTTTAAAGTTGGTTGATCCAGGCCGTCACCTCGTCCACGGTGGGGTTCTTCAGTTCCAGCTTGTATTTCTTGTTCACGCCGCAGATGTCCATGTGCAGTTTCTGCGGATTGACCTCCTTCATGCTGGCCACCAAGTTATAGCCCGCCTTCTGGATGACCGGCACCCATTCCTCGGGGATGCCCAGCTCCATATACTTGGCGGGAGCGTCCTTCGGGGCCACCTTTTCCGGCCGCATCTGCGGGAAGAACAGCACCTCCTGGATGAAGGCGTTGCCCGTCATCAGCATCACCAGCCGGTCGATGCCGATACCGATGCCCGATGTGGGCGGCATGCCGTACTGCAGGGCGCGAAGGAAGTCCTGGTCGATGATCATCGCCTCGTCGTCGCCCTTGTCGGCCAGGCGCATCTGCTCCTTGAAGCGTTCCTCCTGATCGATGGGGTCGTTCAGCTCCGAGTAGGCGTTGGCCAGTTCCTTGCCGTTCACCATCAGCTCGAAGCGTTCGGTCAGTCCCGGTTTCGAGCGGTGCATCTTGGTCAGCGGCGACATCTCCACCGGATAGTCGGTGATGAAGGTCGGCTGGATGAAGGTGCCTTCGCAGAACTCGCCGAAGATTTCGTCAATCAGCTTGCCCTTGCCCATGGTCTCGTCAATTTCCATGTTCAGTGCCTTGCACACCTCGCGGATTTCCTCTTCCGTCTTGCCCGTCAGGTCGTAGCCGGTCTTCTCCTGGATGGCCTCCAGGATGGGGAGGCGGCGGTAGGGAGCCTTGAAGCTGATGGTCTTGCCGTCGATGGTGGTCTCCGTGCAGCCGTTCACGGCGATGCAGATACGCTCCAGCATCCGTTCCGTGAAGTCCATCATCCAGTTGTAGTCCTTGTACTGTACGTACAGCTCCATGCAGGTGAACTCCGGGTTGTGCGTCTTGTCCATGCCCTCGTTGCGGAAGTTCTTGCCGATTTCATACACCCCTTCGAAGCCGCCCACGATGAGGCGTTTCAGGTACAGCTCGGTGGCGATGCGCATGTACAGGTCGATGTCCAATGAATTATGGTGCGTGATGAACGGGCGTGCGCTGGCGCCGCCGGGGATGGACTGCAGGATGGGGGTCTCCACTTCCGTGTAGCCGGCCTCGTCCATCACGGCCCGCATGGTCTTGATGACCTTCGTGCGCTTCAGGAATGTCTCCTTGATGCCGTCGTTCACGATCAGGTCCACGTAGCGCTGGCGGTAGCGCAGCTCAGGGTCATCGAACTTGTCGTAGGCCACGCCGTCCTTGTATTTCACGATGGGCAGGGGCCGCAGCGATTTCGACAGCACGGTCAGCTTCTGCGCGTGGATGGAAATCTCGCCCATCTGCGTGCGGAACACGAACCCCTCGATGCCGATGATGTCGCCCAGATCGAGCAGGCGCTTGAACACCACGTTGTACAGGTCCTTGTTCTCTTCCGGACAGATGTCATCGCGCGTCACATATACCTGGATGCGGCCTTTCGAGTCCTGTAACTCAACGAACGAAGCCTTGCCCATGACGCGGCGCGACATGATGCGTCCGGCTACCGACACGTGGCGGGGTTCCTCTTCATCGTCCTTGAATGCTGCTTTTATGTCGGTCGAAAATGCGTTGGTCACATACTCGGCTGCAGGGTATGGGTCGATGCCCATAGCTCTCAGCTCATTCAGACTGTTGCGTCTGATTATCTCTTGTTCACTTAGTTCTAATAGATTCATCTGTTGATACATTAACTCAATTTGGGGACAAAAATAAGAAAGTTTTCGCAAACTATCCCTATCCGATGCCGGAAAATCGTGTTCCGACGATAATAAAAAGTGAAAAACACGGCAGATGTCATTTTTTTAACTATATTTGTTCCCGTATTTATTAACCCTTAATAAGTTTTATGCGAACTATGAGAACTTTTATGAAATTGAGCTGGGTGGGTGCTGTGGCCGGACTGATGATGGCCTCGTGCGCGTCACAGCCGGCAGCGGTGGCTGACTATGACCTGGTGCCGCTTCCCTTGCAGACGGCGGCCGTGCAGCAGGCCCCCTTCGTGCTGAAATCGGGCATTCCCGTGTATTATCCTGCAGGCAACGAGGAGTTGCAGCGCAACGCCGGATTCCTGGCCGGCTACCTGAAGGCCCAGACAGGCATCGAGGTGGCCGTGAAGGAAGGTGAGGGCCAGGGAGGCATTACGCTGGCGATGGACGACGGCGTGCAGGCACCCGAAGGTTACCGCCTCACCGTAGGTGCGGACGGTGTCCGTATCGTGGGCGCAACGCCGGCCGGTGTGTTCTACGGCATCCAGACCCTCCGCAAGGCGGTGGGCGCGCAGGCCGCCGCGAGCGTGGAGCTGCCGGCAGTGGACATCACCGACCAGCCCCGCTTCGGCTACCGGGGCATGATGCTCGACGTGGGCCGTCACTTCTATTCGATGGACGAGCTCAAGACCTACATCGACATGCTGGCCCTGCACAACGTCAACCGTTTCCACTGGCACCTCTCCGAGGACCAGGGATGGCGCATCGAGATCAAGAAGTACCCCAAGCTGACCGAAGTGGGCTCGAAGCGTTCTGAGACGGTCATCGGCCACAATTCCGGTAAGTATGACGGCAAGCCCTACGGCGGCTTCTACACCCAGGAGCAGGCCCGCGAGATCGTGGCCTACGCTGCCGAGCGTTACATCACCGTGATTCCTGAGATTGACCTTCCCGGCCACATGCTGGGTGCCCTGGCGGCCTATCCCGAGCTGGGCTGCACCGGCGGCCCGTACGAGGTATGGCGGCAGTGGGGCGTGTCGGAGGACGTGCTCTGTGCCGGTAACGACCAGACCATCGCGTTCATCAAGGACGTGCTGGCGGAAATCATCGACATCTTCCCCTCCGAGTACATCCACGTAGGCGGCGACGAGTGCCCGAAGGTGCGCTGGACCACCTGTCCCAAGTGCCAGGCCCGCATCAAGGCCCTGGGCCTGAAGTCGGACAGCAAGCACACCAAGGAGGAGCGTCTGCAGAGCTACGTCATCCACGAGGCCGAAGAGTTCCTCAACTCGAAGGGACGCAAGATGATTGGCTGGGACGAGACCCTCGAAGGCGGTCTGGCTCCTAACGCCACCGTCATGTCCTGGCGCGGTGAGGGCGGCGGCATCGAGGCGGCCCGCCAGCGTCACGACGTGGTGATGACCCCCAACACCTACGTTTATTTCGACTACTACCAGGCCCAGGACAAGGAGAACGAGCCCATCGCCATCGGCGGCTACCTGCCCATGGAGAAGGTCTATAGCTACGAGCCCATGCCGAAGGCCCTCACGCCCGAGGAACAGAAATACATCATCGGCGTGCAGGCCAACCTCTGGACGGAGTACATCCCCACCTTTGCCCAGGTGCAGTACATGGTGCTGCCGCGCATGGCCGCCCTCTGTGAGTCGCAGTGGTGCGCTCCCGACAAGAAGGACTATCCGGCCTTCCTGCAGCGTTGCTCCCGTTTGGTGGACATTTACAAGGCCTACGGCTGGAACTACGCCAAGCACATCTTTGACGTGCAGCTGCAGCTCACGCCCAACTCCGAGACCGGTACGCTCGACGTGATCGCGGGCACCATTGACAACGCGCCCGTGTATTACACCCTCGACGGTTCCGAGCCTACCGCCGCCGCCACGCGCTACACCGAGGTGGTGAAGATTGATAAGCCCGCCATCCTGCGCACCGTGGCCATCCGTCCCGAAGGCGCTACCCGTGTCACCACCGACACCATCCGCTTCAGCAAGTCGTCGATGAAACCCATCACGATGCTGCAGCCCGTCAACAAGCAGTACGAGTTCGGCGGCGCGCCCACCTTGGTGGACGGCATGACCGGCAACCACAACTACAAGACCGGCCGTTGGATTGCCTTCTACCGCAACGACATGGAGGCTGTCATCGACCTGAAGGAAGCCACGGAAATCAGCAGCATGACGCTGAACACTTGTGTGGAGAAAGGCGACTGGGTGTTCGACGCACGTTCCATCATGGTCGAGGTGTCTGATGACAACCAGACCTTCCGTCAGGTGGCCCGCGAAGACTATCCGGCCATGAAGGAGACCGACCCGAACAAGATTTACACGCACACCTTGACCTTCGCTCCCGTCAGCGCCCGTTATGTCAAGGTGACGGCCATCCCCGAGCACAGCTTGCCGGCATGGCACGGCGGCAAGGGCCATCCGTCCTTCCTGTTCGTGGATGAGATTACGCTGGAATAAGGGCGTTCAAATGATTCAAGTTCCGGCATGACCCTAACTTGATGCACGAAAGGAGTTAAAGGAAGTTTCACTTCATCCCGTCAGCAGTCATTGCAGCCTGCTACGTTTCAAAGGGATGTCGGCTTCCTTTAACTCCTTGGTTTGTTTTCTGTGGAATGAGCCTCCTGAGTCATCCTCTGCATAATACTGGTTCTTTATTCTGATGGTTTATTGCTAACGAAAAAGTTCCAAAATAAGGAAACATCTTGGCGAAAATGTTTCCTTATTTTGGAATACTTAACAGAACAATCAAAAATAAGCTGCTGTTTTACTTCCCGTCAAACACGAAGACTGACGAGGCAGGGAGCGTCACTTCCAGCTCCCGGTCGATGTCCGTCTTCTCACCCACAGGCAGCCCCTGGATGCCGCTCTGTGCGAAAGCGTCCGTCAGGGTGACAGCCCCCTTCACATAAGCCGGGATGTCGAGTGCCTCGCGCAGCGTGAGGCGCAAGGTCTGTGCCGAGGTCGCCGGGTTACGCAGGGTCAGCACCGACTTCTTGCCGTTCCAGGCCGCCCATCCGTAGATGTTGGCCTTCTTGCCGTCCCACGGGTTGCCGCCCACCCAGTGGATGTCCGCCAGCACGTCCGCGTTCCGCTGCTGCCAGGCGATGCATTCCGCCAGGTCCTTCCACAGCGCGCCGCCGTTGATGCTGTTCATCAGCTCATAGTCATTGTACAGTTCCACCATGCCCGAGCCGCAGGCGAAGGCGCAGCGCAGCTCGCGCAGGATGCCCTCATAGTCCATGTCCTTCGACACGTCGCCCCACTTGGTCAGGATGAAGCCGTGGGTCATCAGCGTGTTGATGGGGCAGAGGGGCGACCGCTGCACGAAGTTCTGATAGACCAAGCGGTCGCGGTACGTGATCCACCGCTCGCGGTCCGAACCCTGGTCGCCGATAGTCGCCCAGTCGGCTTCCTGCCGCCATACGGCATCCGTGAACTGGAACCAGAAGGGTGATGCCCATGTGCCCACCGTGGTGTTGATGAACAGGTCGGGCTTCAGCTTGCGGGCCTCGCGCTCGATGTTGATGATGGCCTCCGCGTTCTCCTCGCCCCGATGGCCGGGGTCGGGACCCACCGCACTGAACTGCGCGCTGATACCGTCAAACTTGAAGAAACGGTAGTCGTAGTTCTGGATCATATACGAACAGGCATCGAGGAATACCTTATAATATTCGGGATTGCTCAGCTGCATGCCGCCCTGCTCCTTCCAGTAGCCGCGGCGGTAGTCGCCGGACTGTCCGTAGCCGCCCACCGGGCCCAGCCAGGCGCCGATGCCCGAGCCCATCTCGCGGGCCACCCGGTCCGCTCCACTGAATCCATTGGGGAAGTTCTTGTTGAAGGTCCACGTGCCGTAGCTGTCCCATCCGTCGTCCCACACGAAGGCGTTCACGGCGGTCTGGTACTTGTCGTAGAGCTGCTTCTTCCATTCTTTCACCACCTCGGTACACTGCTGCTCGTTCATGTTCGTGGCGTAGTCCCGGTCGTTGTTGCGGTCGATGTTCAGCTCGTACCACGAGATATAGACCGGCATTGCCCGCCAAGGCACCGCACGTTCGCGTTCGCTGTAGGCGAGGAAGGAGCGGCGGGTCTGCCCCGGAGCGATGAGGCCCACCACCGTCCCCACGTTCCAGGTCTTTCCCTGCTGGAGGGTGGTGTGCCGGCTCCATTTGCCCGTGAGGGCGGTCGCGCCGTCACCGGTAGTCTGTACGCTGTTCAGTCCCGTTGGGGTTTCCAGTCCGGCAAAGATCCGTTCGCTGGCCAGTGCCGCGCCCCGGGTGTTGCCCACCACGGCAGGTGCCGGCTGTCCGGCGGCCACGGTGTATTGCAGGGCGTTGATGGAGTGCATGGCCACGTCGGCGCGGGCGGTCAGGTCCAGCTCCGTGCGCAGGTAGTGCGAGCCGTCGCGCAGCACCGCCCGCCAGCGGATGTCCAACTGTCCGAAGCTGAAGTCCGCCTCCACAGCCACGCCCGGCAGCTTCAGCGATGCCTTGGCGGCGGTCGGGTCTGGAGTGAGGCGTACCGTGCGCACCTCCTTCAGCGGGAGGTCAGAGGCGTTCACCAGTGTGCTGTCCGCGTTGTCTAATCGGAAGCTGAACAGTTCCGTACCGGCCTCCAGTCCCAGTTCGGGACATCCGCCGAACGTCAGCCGGTCACCCTGGCGTACGAATTGTGCGTTGAGCACCTTGTTCGAGAGGGTGAAGGTACCTTTGGACGCTTTTACTTTCGCCGTTCCCGGCTGCTGCTGTTGGGGGAACCGGACGGTCTGTGCCTGCACGAGCGGAAGTGCCAGCAGGCAGAGGAGTGCCGCGAAGAGACCGCGCCATCCTGTTTGAGGTCTTGTTTTCATACGTATATACATTTAATCGTTGTTTTTACAAAGGGACGAAAAATTTTTCAGATATGCAAGGATTACGATAAGAAAAGAGGTATTTCACAATACCTCTTTCCATGATGTCCTGAGACAATTGTTATGCTAAAGCGAATGTACAGCCAGCAAGCTGCCTGTATGATTCAAACCAGTTTTCATTGATAAGGTTCCACCACAATGGTCCATACTTTCTTGTCACCGTTGGCAGCCGTTACTTCATATTGATGATCCTTCGTCCAGTCTGCAGGAATTCCCAGCTGAGGAGCATCGCCGATAGGCTTGATGATGGCAGCAGTAGAAATCGTCACGTAAACGACCATTTGTGTTTCTGCATTTGCCTTATATTGATCAGGAATAGCATTATTTGTATACTTGATGGTGCAGACCCCCTTCGAGGGATCAGCTTCGTCCGTCTCATAGGATCTAGCACCAGCGAGATACACTTGGTTGACTTTCTCTGCACCGCTACCCGGATGGGTTTCACCAGTTTTCCAACGGAACGCACAGTCAATACGGGTGATGTCGCAACCATCAAACACTTCCAGCTCTTCCAGATCGTGTTCCAAGCAGGAGGTTGCAACTACTGCCAAAAGCATGGCAGCCAACATATTTAATAACTTTCTCATAATTTGATATCTTTAGGAATTACCACTCTTGTGTATATTTATCATCGATACCATATGCCTTACGGGTATCCAGGAAGCTCTGGTTGACGGGCAACAGGTAACGTCTGTCAGTGAACTTACGTTCGGCAGCACGGTTGATGGTGACCTGATTAACCAAGATGGTCTTGCGCTCGTGGTCAATCTGAATCATGTGTACGGGGCGGTTCAAGGCCTTAACAATGCCACCTGCCGGCTCGCCTTCGTTGGCATAGCCACCGTACTTACCCCAACGCAGATAGCTCCAGTAGAGGTCACCGCCTTCGTTCACCATTTCGCAGTTACGCTCGCGGATGTAGTCCTTCCAAGCCTCTTCTTCGGTAGTAGCCGTCGAAGGAGCCAGGCCTCCGTGGGTGGTGCGGGTAGCATTCAATGCTTCAACTGCATTGGCAATCTGCCCCTTCAGCAGGTAAGCCTCGGCCAGGTTCATGTACGCTTCACCCACACGAGCCAGATTGAAGTGGATAGCCATGTTTAAGCTGTAGTATGCACGCGGGAAAGATTCGATGCTGCTCTTGCGCCAGTAGTAGTTCGTGGTCGTAGTGTACCAGCCACCCTCTTCCTTATCACGGAAGCCTCTGTACATGTTACCACCATGGAAGAGCTCGATGTCTTCGTTGAACCATTTGCAACCATCATAAACCACAGCCGTGTAGAAACGTCTGTCGCGGTTTTCATACATCAGCTGGCTGATGTTCTTGGTAGCTCCCTCCTTCAGTGTAGCATACTGTGTAAAGGTAGGATAGTTGGTATTCGTGTTCTTGAAGTCCATCGGGCAGGGCATTCTGCGATCACCATACGCTTTGTTCTGATAGATATCCACGGGATTCTCAGGGGTGAGCGTGGCAGGATCCAGCGCATCCGTGTTGTTCAGCCATTGTGAAGTCTTATACCAAGGCAGTGCTTCGCCCGTAGCGGCATCGTTCACTAAGTATTGGTCAACTAAGTCCTGCGTAGGCCAGAACACCCCCCATCCTTCGAAGGTGATACCATTCTGGTCTTTTAGCAAGGTGGCATAGGGATTGTTGCCTACATCACCCGGCTTTACATTCGGGAAACTCTGCTGGGTTTCGTAGAAGCTACCGAAAGTCGTGTTGCGGTCTTCACGGTAGTACGCCCAAAGAATTTCAGGATTGTACATGTCAGTTTCGTTGAACATACCAGTCGAAGAGCTCAACAGGTTGCCCTTGTTATCTACCACTTCTTTGGCCGCATTCAGCGCGATGTCCAAATATTCGGTCTTCTTGGTGTAAGCATAAGCTTGCAGCGCAGCTCTACTCAGGATGACCTTCGCAGCCCATTTGGTCGGCACACCAGCAGGCTGGCTGTCTTCCATGTTGTCGGCAGCAAACTTCAAGTCGTCAATCACATACTTATAGCTCTCTTCCAAGGATTTGGTCAGAGGAATCTTACAGGTCAGCGAGTCAGAAGAGTCGAATACCTGCGTAACAGGTACAAAATAACCCATCAGACGAGCCTGCTTGTAGAAAATCATGCCCCGCAGCAGGTGACCGTGAGCAGTCAGCTGCTTCTTCTCATCATCGGTCAATGTGGTAGAAGCTGCCACGTTCTCAATAATCATGTTGGCACGACGCAGGTAGCTGAAGCGGCTTACGCCCCAGTCGTTGCTTGATCCAATGCTTGACTCGATGGCTACCCCATCAAAATTGCCCATACCGTCACCCACCTGAGAAGAGAGGATACCGTTAGGGGTACGAGCTTCCCAAGCCACGCATGAGCCAGAACCTGCATAGCCGTCCCAGATGATGTCGTTGTATGCACTGTATGCAAAACCTTCTACAGTCGCCTTACTTCCCCATACCGTTTCGGCATCGAAAATCACCTTTGGTTTGGTGTCAAGGGTGTCCTTGCACGAGGTAGCAGCCAATACGCCCAAACCCAGCAATCCATATTTCAATGTATTTTTCATAATCTTCGTTAATTAAAATCCTAAATTAAGTGTAAACGCCAAGGTTCTCTCTACAGGATAACCGTAGTTGTTGGTAGAAGAGTTTTCCGGGTCGAGACCATACTTGGTTGCATCAGAGATGGTGAAGAGGTTCTGACCGGAGATACCTACCTTACATCTGGTCAGCCAAGGTACGTGCTTCAAGAGTTTGTACTTGAAGTCGTAGCCAAACTGGAAGTCCTTCATTCGGATGTAAGAACCGTCCAACAGCCAGAAGTCGCTGGAAGCGTAGTTGTTGTTGTTGTTGTCGCCGGTAGCTGACATCAAGCGGGGATACTGCGAATTGGTGTTGTCGGGTCTCCAGTGATCAATCTGATGGTCGTAGGCCAACATCAGGTTACCCTGCTGACCAGATTGCATACCCAGTTCGCCAGCCAGATACATATCGAAGCGGGTAGAACCCTGAATCAGGGTGCTGAGGTAGAAGCCCTTGTAGCTCATGTTGATGTTGATACCGAACTGGCCACGGGGAGCACTGCTCTTACCGAGACGACGCTTATCCTGATCGTCAATCTTACCGTCACCGTTCATATCCTGATACTTGATATCACCGGGAAGCAGGTTACCTGACTGCAGGGAGTTCACGATACCCACTGAGTTATACACATCGTCCGTGCTCGTATAGTAGCCCAGGTTGTGGTACAGCAGACCGTAGTAGCCCTTCTGCTGCTGCGTGCGCTGATAAGGATTCATGTAAGAGGTTTCGGCCTCACTGCGGTCGAGAGCCCACAGCTGGTCGAAGTAAGTGAAGTTGGCAGCCACATCGTACTTGAAGTCACCGATGTTGTCTCTCCATCCCAGCTGGATTTCTATACCGGCACGGCGGTGTTCAGAGTCGGATTTTACCTTCGGCATACCCAAACCGAGAGCGGTGTTGAGGTACGTTACACCCGTAGGTGTCTGCAGGTAACCCTTGGTAGAATAGTAGAAGTAGTCGAACGAACCGTAGAGGCGGCTGTTGAGCGAAGCGAAGTCGAAACCAAGGTCAAACTGCTTGGTGGTGTACCACGTTAAGTCGGGCGAAGGCAGAGCACCTTCCGTGAAGCCCGGCACGTAGGAACCGTTCACTACGTAAGCCGTAGCATTGTAGTTGTAGCTGGTCAAGTATGCAAAGCTGCTGATACCGCTGTCCTGACCGGTTTCACCGTAAGAGGCGCGGAGCTTCAAGCTGTTCAGGATGTTCTTCTCCACCAGCGGCTGCATGAACTTTTCGGCAGTTACCACCCAACCGAGTGATCCGCTGAAGAAGGTACCCCAGCGCTTGTCCGGAGCGAACTTATCCGAACCGTCACGACGGAAGCTGGCTTCTACGTAGTACTTGTTGTCGTAGTTATACTTGGCTTGGCCAATCCATGCGGCACGACCGGATTCGCCCTCTTCACCACTGTTGGCTGAAGTCTCTACATCACCGATGCTGATCTGGTCGATGTTGAAGGGGAAGTCGCGGCGGCTCAACGAGTAGCTCTTGTAGCTTTCGTAGTATTGCTCGAAGCCGAACAGCGCCGATACCGAGTGCTTGCCAAACTGGTTGGCATACTCGGCAAAAGCCTGGTTGGTGAACGCGTAAGCGTGGTAAGTGCTGTATGAGAGTTGCGACTTGGCGTTGTAGGTAGCCACCTGCGAATCCCAAGCGTACTCACCAGCATCCTTACGCCAAGCCTTGGTATCCTGGCTGGCGTAGCGATAGTTGCTGGAACCACGCAGTTTCAGGCCCTTCACGCCATACTTCGCCAAATCGAGGATGATTTCGCCCTTACCGTTGATGACGTTGTTGGTGTTGCGGTTGTAACCAGCGTCAGCTGCGGTTTCGGACACGGGGTTATCCGCCAAGTCGTATGGCAAGCCATACTTGTTCACACCGGGCTTCAGCGGGCTGAGGTCGTTGATGTGCGAGAAGACCTGGTAATAACCGTTGGCTGAAGAGGTGTTGGGGTGTGTCTGCTTCTGGTAGTAGCCATCGATAGCTGTGTTGATGGTGATACCCAGGTTCTTCAGGTTGGTGGTATTCTGAACGCGGAAATTGGTACGCTTCATCCAGTGGTTGTCGCTCTTATAGAGTGAGTTCTGGTCCACGTGACCCAGCGAGATGTAGAAGCTGCTCACGTCCGTACCGCCCGTGAGGCGAACGGTGTGCTTCTGCTGCGGAGCCCAATCTTTCAGCACGAGTTCGCGCCAGTTGGTGTTGTTGAAGAATTCAGGATTTGAACCATCCTTCATGGCCTTGATAGCGTCGTCAGTAAACGGTAATGTTTTTCCATCGTTTTCGAACGCTACGTTCGACCAGTAGGCACGATCCCATGAATCTAACTTCTTGTCCCAAATACTGGGTTGGGAGAAACTCTGGTTGAAGTCATATTCAATGTTTACTTTGCCTTCCTTACCCTTCTTGGTCACTACCTGCAGGATACCGTTGGTAGCACGCGAACCATAGACAGCCGTTGCAGAGGCGTCCTTCAGGATAGACATGCTCTGGATATCGTCGGGCGAAAGGTTGGCGAAGTCATCTTTCGAACGGATGACACCGTCGATAACATACAAAGGTTCACCGCCACCGCGGATACTTACACTGGGGGTAGAGTTAACACCACCACCGCTGGCCTGCACAATCAGACCGGGCGAACGTCCGGCCAGGCCCTGCGCGATGTTGGTCACCGGCATGTTGGAGATTTGGTCGGCCTTGACGGTAGAAACGGAGGCGATCAAGTCGCGCTTGCTGGTGCTGGAGTAACCCACTACCACCACCTCTTCCAAGGTCTCGGTGTCTTCTTTCAATACGATGTTCATGGGTTGTGCGGTCGCCTTCACCTGCTGGCTCTTGTAGCCCACATAGGAGATGTCGAGCAGGTCGCCTACTTTGGCATCTACCTCGAAGTTACCGTCGAAGTCGGTCACGGTACCGTTGGTGGTTCCTTTCACCACTACCGTGGCACCGATGATGGGTTCGCCTGCCTCATCGACAATGGTTCCCTTGATTTTCCCTGTCTGCTGTACGATTTCCGAAGCGAAGGGAGTGGCGCCCGCCGCCAGTGTCGGGATCGGGGCGGCGCACAATAGCAAAAGTCCGGCTCCTGCTATCTTGGTGTAAGTCAGGCCAAATGGGTTCACCGACTTACAGGGTAAGTTTGTTTTTAGCATAGTGATTAAATTTGATGATTACTTTTTTAAAAGTCTTTTTCTTGTCTCGTTAGGTGTCTTTCAGTTACTGGTTATTGTTACATAGGCGTTAGGTTTAGAGGGTTTAGCTCTCGGTGGAAGGGTGGTAAAAGTGCTAAGTTCTGCCGGAACTTAGCACCCTTTCCGCTTCCCCCCGCAAGCCGAATCATTTATT
>JAQXRG010000175.1 GCA_029218405.1 Bacteroidales bacterium | reverse complement strand
CTCGAATTGTGCAGGCGCGTGACCGTAGCGGTACCGTCGCAGGCCCGGGAGAAAGAGGAAGTGGCAGCGGCGGTGGAGGCGATCCTGCGGCCGGAACTGAAACGGTTGCTGCAGGCCGCGGATGTGTGTGTGGCGTGCGGGGAGGAGGAGGAACGTACGTCCTCCTGGCTGTCCTGGCGCTTGGTGGCACCGGGCAAGGAGGTGCCGGTAGGCACGTTGTGGATGGATGTTCCGCATCCGTTGCGGAAAGAAGAGCAAGCCTGGCTGTCGCTGATGCTCCCGTACTTAGCGTGGACCTTGGAGAACGGGCTGAACTTTGTGGCTTTGGAAGAGGAACGCCGTCGGCTGGAAAAGGAATTGTACGTGCACCAACAGCACTTGGCGGAAAACAAGCGGCAGAACGAGGTGAAGAAGGCGTGTCTCTCGGTCGTGACGGGGATTCTTCCTTATATGGACCGGGTGGTGAACGAGGTGGCGAAATTGCGGACCCGGACCCTGCAGGACGCGCCGGAGGTGCGGCAGGGCAGGCTGGCTTATATCCGTGAGCTGATGGCCAAGATGAACGAGTACAATGACATCCTTGCCGTATGGATCAAGATGCGCCGGGGGGCGGTGAGCCTGAATATTGAGCATTTCGAGGTGGACGACCTTTTCCGGATGTTGGCAAAGGGGAAGCGCTCGTTCGAGATGAAGCGCCAGACCTTTGAGGTGATGCCCACATCGGCGGTGGTGAAAGCGGACAAGGCGTTGACCCTCTTTATGATGAACACACTGGCGGAAAACGCGCGGAAATATACCCCCGAGGGGGGCACCGTACGGGTGGAGGCCGTGGAGGAAGCCGATTACGTGGAGATAGCGGTGAGCGACAACGGTCCGGGGCTTTCGCCGGAGGATATCCAGCATCTGCTCGGGGAGAAGGTCTATGACTCACAGACCATCGGGCTGGCTACAGCGGCCGATGTGGAAGCGTTGCGCCGGCAGAAAGGGCAGGGCTTTGGCCTGATGAACTGCAAAGGAATTATCGAGAAGTACCGGAAGACGAACGCGCTGTTCAGTGTGTGCGCTTTCCAGATTGACAGTGTGCCGGGCCAGGGAAGCCGCTTCAGTTTCCGCCTTCCCAAAGGCACGCGTCGCGGACTGTTGGCGGTCTGCCTCCTGGCCGGGAGCGTGCTGTGGCCTTCCTGCCGTGCCGGACAGCCGGAGGCGGTGCCGGAAGCCGTGGCGGCGGATACCTTGTTGTCCTGTGCCGACCAGTGTGCCAACCAGGTGTATTACCACAATGTCAACGGGCGGTACCAGGCGGCCTTGGGTGCGGCCGACAGTGCGTTGATGTACCTGAATCGGCATTATCAGGCGTGTTCGGGGCAGGACGCTCCGTTGCTGGTCATGCAGGGGAAGGAAGTCCCTGCGGAGCAACAGTGGTTAGAGGCGGCCTTCGACACGGACTATTATATTCTGCTGGACGTGAGGAACGAGGTGGCGGTGGCGGCACTGGCACTGAACGATTTCTCCCTGTATTCGTACAACAATGCGGCGTACGCCGCCCTGTACCGCCAAATCAGCCGGGACCGCTCGTTGGAGGCCTATTGTGAGCAGATGCAACGGTCGTCCAACGGGAAACTGGTGGGACTGGGGTTGTTCGGCCTCCTGCTCGTCTTGTGCCTGCTGGGCTATTACCTGCTGTACGTCCGGCACCGGCTGCGCTATCGGTATAACATGGAGCAATTGTTCCAGGTGTATCGTGCCATCATGGAGGGAGGCACCGCGGCCGGCATGGAGGACGATCGGATGCTTCATCGGTTAGTGACGGGACTGTACACAGAGCTGAACGAGCTGATGCCCCTGTCCGACCTGGCGTTGGCGGTGCTGGACGAAGACGCGCACAAGTTCCATGCCGCCTTTTACCGGAAGGAGGACGACGCGGAAGAACTGCACATGCAGTTGCAGTCGCATCTGGGACGCCCTTCGGCGGAATGGGGGACGGCGGGTGGCTGGAGTTACCTGCCCTTGTGGGTCGATACGGCCGATGAGCGTCATTGCATCGGTGTCCTGGCCTTGCGTCTGGCCCGTCCCGTCCAGCGGGAAGAGGATGGGCTGTTGGTGGAACTGGCCGCGGGCTATTTGGCGGTGGTCCTCTATCACACCGTGGTGTGTGTGCGCCGGAAGTTCGGTGACATCGAAGAGGCGAATGACGAGGCCCGCCGGTTGTTGTTCGAGGTGAACCAACTGCACGTGCAGAACCAGGTGCTCGACAATTGCTTGTCCACCATCAAGCACGAAACCATCTATTACCCCAACCGCATCCGTCAAGTGGTGGAGCGGTTAGAGAACGAAAGCTTGGCTGGGACGGTGACGGACGAGCAGGCT
>JAQXRG010000174.1 GCA_029218405.1 Bacteroidales bacterium | reverse complement strand
CGACGGAGAGTGGGGGTTGGCGATGAGGCTGAAGAACACCCCGTCGTTTCCGAGAAACCGGATATTGGGATGTATCTCGAACGACTCCCTGATTTACCGTTACGGACGGGAGGTGGCCCGGCAGTTGCGCGAAATTGGCGTACAGGTCAACTTCGCGCCCGTGGCCGACGTGGACAACAATCCTGCCAATCCGGTCATCAACACCCGCTCGTTCGGAAGCTCTCCGGTGGCGGTCGCCCGAAAGGTGGCGGCCTATGCCCGTGGACTTGAGGACGGGGGAGTGCTGGCGGTCTGCAAGCATTTCCCGGGGCATGGCGACACCGGGACGGACTCGCATCGGGCGTTGCCCTACCTGCCTTTTGACCGCGCCCGGTTAGACAGCGTGGAGCTGGTCCCTTTCCGCGAAGCCATCCGGAGTGGGGTCGGCGGCATCATGGTCGGCCATCTGCACGTACCGCAGTTGGGCAACCGGCCCGCCTCCTTGTCTGAAGGCGTGATACTGAACACCTTGCGGAAGGAGCTGGGCTTCGAGGGACTGTCGTTTACCGACGCCTTGGAGATGAAAGGCGTGTCGGGCGAAGCGGACGTGAGCGCGAAGGCGCTGATGGCAGGCAATGACCTGGTGCTGGCTCGCCGGAACCTCAAGCAGGAGCTGGCCGGCATCTGGAAGGCCGTGAAAGACGGACGGCTGACGGAAGAGCAGGTCAACGCCAAATGCAGGAAGGTATTGACGTATAAGTATGCCTTGGGCCTGTCGCGGTGGGAGCCGGTGGCAGAAGGCCGTTGGCAGGAACGGTTGGCACCGCCGGCCACCCAGGAGCTGCAGGCCGACTTGCAGAAGGCGGCCGTGACCGTGCTGCAGGAGGCACCGGGGACGTTGCCGCTGGATGTGTCGTCCTCAGGGACGGTGTTGCTCAGCGTATCGGCCACCTTGACAGAGGGAGCTCCGTTCCATCAGGCGTTGCAGGCATCCGGACAACTGACCTGGCTGAAGGCGGGCGCGTATGCTGTCCCAGCGCTACGGGAGAAGCTGAAGTCCGCGCGGCAGGTGGTGGTGGCCCTGCATTCGTCCGACGGTGGAGCGTACGCGCCGTTGCTCAAAGAGGTGGCCGCGCAAAAGCCAGTGGTGCTGGTAGGATTCGGGACGCGCAAGCTGTTGCTGCGGATGAAGGAGGTGTTGCCTGGTGCCGCGGCCGTGGTGCTGGCTCATACCGGTGGAAAGGAAGTGCAGCAGCACGTGGCGGACATCCTGACGGGAAAGGCGCGTGCCGATGGAAGACTGTCGGTAGGCTTTGCCGGTTACCCGGCGGGGACAGGACGGACGGTCGAGCCCGCCCGTTCACAGTCGCATGGCCCGGTGGACGTGGAGATGGACCCGGACGTGCTGGCCGAGATAGACGGCATCGTGGAGGAAGGACTGAAGGCCAAGGCCTATCCCGGTTGTCAGGTGCTGATTTGCAAGGACGGCCTTCCGGTGTATGACAAATGTTTCGGGTGCTATACGTACGATGGGAAGGAACCGGTGAAGGAAAACAGCCTGTACGACCTCGCTTCCCTGAGCAAGGTGACGGGAACGCTGCTGGCGGTCATGAAGCTGTACGATGAAGGACGATTCGGACTGACCGACCGGGTGAGCCGGTACCTGCCGGCACTGCAAGGGACAGACAAGGCGCGCATCACCATCGAAGACCTGTTGTTCCACCAGTCGGGCCTGCCTGCCTACATCCCCTTTTACCGGGAGGCGGTGGACAAGGAGACCTGTCCGGGAGGCTGGAGCCGCACCCGGCCCGACCGGAACCACCGGTTGCGCGTGGGAGCCCGTGAATACGTATCGACCACTTACCGCTTCCTCGACGAGTGGGTGCGTCCGGTCGGCGAAGGGGACTATGCGTGGCGGTTGTCCGACAGCCTGACCCTGAACCCGGCGTTCCGTCACGAGGTGTTGCAGCAGATTGTGAAGGCCCCTTTGCGCAGCCGTACCTACCGCTACAGTTGTCCCAACTTTATTGTCCTGAAGGAAATGGTGGAGGCGTTGGTCAGCGTGCCGATGGACGAGTACTTGGACAGTGTGTTCTACCGGCCGATGGGCTTGCGGCACACGGCCTATTGCCCGTGGCGACGGTTCCCCCGCGAGCAGCTGGTCCCTTCCGTCCGGAGCGACCTGTTGCGCCGGGGCGAGGTGAGAGGGTATGTGCAGGACGAGGCGGCGGCCTTCCTGGGGGGTGTTTCGGGCAATGCGGGCCTCTTTTCCACGGCCCACGACGTGGCCGCCTTGTTCCAGTTGCTCTTGGACAAGGGCGTGTCGGGCGGCCGCCGTTACTTGAGCCGGTCCACCTGTGAGTTGTTCACGACGATGAAGGCCAAGAACAGCCGCCGGGGGCTGGGCTTCGACAAGCCGGCGGCCGGTGACGGCGGACCGTGCGGGAAGGGCACACCGTTGTCGGTGTTCGGACATACGGGATTCACCGGCACCTGTGCGTGGGCCGACCCCGAGCGGAAGCTGGTCTATGTCTTCCTGAGCAACCGGGTGTTTCCGCAAGTCTATGGCAGCACGGGGCTGTCGCGCCTGAAGATACGTCCGCGCATTCAGGAAGTTATGTACCGTAGCCTCAAGCAGTAAGTACATATCTGCTATTTAGACATGATACAAATTGTGCAGAAATTGTCAGGTGGATGTAACAACAAAGCATAAAATGTTTACCTTTGCAATAACAATTAGTACTAATAATAACAACTTAAATTAACTTTTACTACAATGGCTTACGTAATTGGTGACGATTGTATCGCTTGCGGTACTTGTATCGATGAATGCCCGGTTGGCGCAATCTCTGAAGGTGATAAGTATTCTATCAACCCGGACATGTGTACAGAATGCGGAACATGCGCTGATGTATGTCCCTCTGAGGCTATCAGCCAGGGCTAATCGGACGGTACAACGTCAATAAACAGACATCAACAGGAGGCTGCCTCGGACAGAGGCAGCCTTTTTTTTCGAAAAAAATGCGAATCCGCTTGCCTATCTGAGGGGTATTGCGTATTTTTACGCTGCCAAACAAAACGAATGGAAAAATATGACAGTTATTGAACGCTTTTTAAAGTATGTGACCTTTGATACCCAGTCGGACGAATCGACCGGGGTGACGCCCAGTACCCCGAAACAGATGGTGTTTGCCAACTATCTGAAGACCGAACTGGAACAGCTGGGCCTCGAAGAAATCACGCTTGACGAGAACGGCTATCTGTTCGCCACCTTGCCGGCCAATGTCGATCGCGACATACCCGTGGTGGGATTCATCGCCCACATGGACACGAGTCCCGACGCCAGTGGAACGGACGTGAAGCCCCGTATTGTGAAAAACTACGACGGACAGGACATCCCGCTCTGTCCCGAAGAGGATATTATCCTTTCGCCCAAACAGTTCCCCGAACTGCTGGACCACGTGGGCGAGGACTTGATTGTGACAGACGGGCACACCTTGCTCGGTGCGGACGACAAGGCCGGTGTGGCCGAAATCATTGCGGCGGTGGCCTATCTGAAGGAGCATCCCGAAATCGAGCACGGAAAAATCCGTATTGGCTTCAATCCCGACGAGGAAATCGGACTGGGAGCGAAGAAGTTCGACGTGCAGGCTTTCGGCTGCAAGTGGGCCTATACGATGGACGGCAGCGAGGTGGGAGAACTGGAGTTCGAGAACTTCAACGCCGCCGCCGCCAAGGTGACCGTGAAGGGACGCAACGTGCATCCGGGCTATGCGAAGAACAAGATGATTAACTCGCTGCTCGTGGCGCAGGAATTCATCAACCTGTTGCCGGCCGATGAGACCCCTGCCACCACCGAAGGCTATGAGGGTTTCTTCCATCTCACGTCCATGGAAGGCGATGTGGAGCGGACCGTGCTGTCCTTCATCATCCGCGACCATGACCGCGAGAAGTTCGAGGCCCGCAAGCAGTTCCTGACCGCCTGTGCCGACCAGCTGAACGAACAGTACGGCAAGAAGGTGGTGAAGGTGGAGCTTCACGACCAGTACTACAACATGCGCGAGCAGGTGGAGCCGTTGATGCACATCATCGACCTGGCGTTTGGGGCCATGAAGGAAGCCGGCGTGGAGCCGAAGGTGAAAGCCATCCGCGGCGGTACGGACGGAGCGCAGCTCTCGTTCAAAGGACTGCCCTGTCCCAACATCTTTGCCGGCGGATTGAATTTCCACGGCCGCTATGAGTTCGTGCCCATCCCCTCCATCCAGAAGGCGATGATGGTCATTGTGAAGATTGCCGAACTGACCGCCCGGCGTTATTAAGAATCATTGTTGACATCCTAAAATTGAACCTTATGAAAACAACCCCCTTTACCGAGAAACACATGGCCTTGGGCGCCAAGATGCATGAGTTTGCCGGTTACAACATGCCCATCGAGTATTCGGGCATTATTGACGAACACATGACGGTCTGCAACGGCGTGGGCGTGTTCGATGTTTCCCACATGGGCGAGTTCTGGGTGAAAGGCCCGAACGCCCTGGCCTTCATCCAGCAGGTGACCTCCAACAACGCGGCGGTGCTGACCCCTGGAAAGGTGCAGTACACCTGTTTCCCCAACGAGACCGGCGGCATTGTGGACGACCTGCTGGTTTATTGTTACGAACCGGAGAAATACATGCTGGTGGTCAACGCCGCCAACATCGAGAAGGACTGGAACTGGTGCGTCTCGCACAATGCGGTAGGCGCTGAACTGGAGAACTCGTCCGACAACATCGGCCAGCTGGCTGTGCAGGGACCCAAGGCGACGGCCGTGCTGCAGAAGCTGACACCGGTCAACCTGTCTGAGATTCCTTACTATCAGTTTCGTGTGGGCGAGTTTGCCGGCGTTCCGAACGTCATTCTCTCCAACACCGGTTACACGGGTGCCGGCGGTTTCGAGCTGTATTTCTACCCCAGTGACGCGATGAAGATCTGGGACGCGATTTTTGAGGCGGGTGCCGAGGAAGGCATCAAACCCATCGGATTGGGGGCCCGCGACACCCTTCGGTTAGAGATGGGCTTCTGCCTCTATGGCAACGACATCGACGACACCACTTCGCCCTTGGAAGCCGGACTGGGCTGGATCACCAAGTTCACCGACGGCAAGAACTTCACCAACCGGGAGGCACTGGAGCGGCAGAAGGCGGAAGGCGTGTCCCGCAAGCTGGTGGGCTTTGAGATGGTGGACCGTGGCATTCCGCGTCACGGCTATGCGCTCACCGACCCCGAAGGCCATGTCATCGGTCAGGTCACGTCGGGCACTATGTCGCCCACCCGCAAGATTGGCATTGGTCTGGGCTATGTGCAGGCTGCGTTTGCCAAGCCCGGCACGGCCATCTGTCTCGACAACCGGGGCCGCAAGCTGAAGGCACAGGTGGTGAAGCCGCCTTTCCGTAAATAAGCGCGGGTACCATCCATCGGCACAAGGAAACAAGGGCGCACGGGAGAAAGGGCACCTTTGTTTCCTTGTGGCTGTTGCAGCTGTTGTGGCTGTTGCAGCTGCGGCAGTGGCTGTCCGTTGCCCGCTGCCCAGTCCCTTCCTGCTGCCCGAACGGAAACTTTCACGCTTTACTCTCCATTATCCTACAACACCAACTATTACAATTACAACGTCTATGTCCGATTTAGCCCCACTCATCAGTGATTTGGCCTTGATACTGATTCTGGCCGGAGTGACCACCCTTCTCTTTAAGAAACTGAAGCAGCCCTTAGTGCTGGGCTACATAGTGGCCGGTTTCCTGGCCAGTCCGCATTTCACGTTCACCCCATCGGTCATCGACACCGCCAGCATCCATACCTGGTCCGAGATTGGGGTCATCTTTTTGCTCTTTGCCCTCGGACTGGAGTTCAGCTTCAAGAAACTGATGAAGGTAGGCGGGTCGGTGGTCATCTCCGCCTGTTCCATCATCTTCAGCATGATTATGGTCGGCCTCTTCGTCGGCTGGCTCTGCGGCTGGAAGCAGATGGACTGCATCTATCTGGGCGGCATGCTCGCCATGTCCTCCACGACCATCATCTACAAGGCGTTCGATGACATGGGACTGCGGCAGCAACGCTTCGCCGGACTGGTGCTGAGCATCCTCATTCTGGAAGACATCCTGGCCATCGTGCTCATGGTGATGTTGTCCACCATGGCCGTCAGCCAGAACTTTGAGGGCGGGGAGATGGTGTTCAGTCTGCTCAAGTTAGTCTTTTTCCTGGTGTTATGGTTCGTGACCGGCATCTATATGGTGCCTCTCATCCTGAAGAAGTCCCGCCGGCTGATGAGCGACGAGACCCTCCTCATCGTGTCCCTGGCCCTCTGCTTCGGGATGGTGGTGTTCGCCGCCAAGGTCGGTTTCTCCCCTGCGTTCGGAGCCTTCATCATGGGTTCCATCCTCTCCGAGACCATTGAGTCCGAGCATATCGAGAAACTGGTGGCTCCGGTGAAGGACCTCTTTGGGGCCATCTTCTTCGTGTCGGTGGGCATGATGGTGGACCCGCAGATGATTGTCGCGTACGCCGGTCCCATCGTGGCCATCGTATTGGCGGTGGTGCTGGGGCAGACCCTTCTCGGTTCGGCCGGCGTGCTCCTGTCCGGCCAGCCGCTCAAGGTGGCCATGCAGTGCGGGTTCAGCCTCACGCAGATTGGCGAGTTCGCCTTCATCATCGCCTCGTTGGGGGTCAGCCTGCACGTCACCAGCGACTTTCTCTATCCCATTGTGGTGGCCGTTTCCGTCATCACGACCTTCATGACCCCCTACATGATTCGGCTGGCTCTGCCGGCCTACCGCTTTGTCGATAAGTACCTGCCCGAGCGGTGGCAGCGGCTGATGGACAAGTACGCCTCGCCCTCCACGTCGGTCGCGCACTCCGGCAACTGGCGCAAGCTGATGACGGCCATTGTCCGTATCGTATTGGTTTACACCGTACTCTCCATCGCGACCATGGCCATTTGCCTGAATTTCCTGAAGCCCGTCATCTTGCGCTTGGCGGGCGATTTCTGGGGCAGCTGGTTAGGAGCCGCGGTCACAATAGCCGCCATCGCTCCCTTCCTGCGGGCCATGATCATGAAGAAGAACCATTCCGTGGAGTTCAAGGCCTTGTGGAACGACAGCCGGGTGAACCATGCCCCGCTCATTTCCGTCATCCTGCTGCGCGTGGTGCTGGCCATCTTTCTGGTGGAATACGTCATCAAGTCCTTCTTCCCCGCCTCGGCCGTCGTGCTGGTGGGCATTGCTATCGTCGTGGTGGCCGCCATGGTCTTCTCCCGGTTCCTCAAGAAACAGTCGATTGTGCTGGAGCGCACGTTCGTGCAGAACCTCCGGCTGAAGGACATCCAGCAGGAGTACCGGGGCGAGAAGCGGCCTGGCTATGCGGGAAAGCTGCTCGACCGCGACCTGCACCTGACGGATTTCCTGATTCCGGCCGACTCGCAGTGGGCCGGGCAGACCCTGCGTGAGCTGGACCTGGGGAAGAAGTACGATGTCCACATCGCTTCCATTATCCGGGGGACGCACCGTCTCAACATCCCGGGCGGCGACCAGCGGCTGTTTCCTAATGACACCATCCAGGTCATCGGCACCGACGAGCAGTTGTCCGTCTTTGCCCGCCAGGTGCAGGAGGCGGCCGGTGGCTGCGTGGACGAGGACATGGTCCGCCGAGAGATGCACCTCAAGCAGTTCCTCGTAAGCGAAGGGTCGCCTTTCGCCGGGCGGAGCATTCTGGATACCGGCATCCGCACCATCTATCGTTGTCTGGTGGTCGGCGTGGAGAGCGTGGACGACGCCTCGCTCCACACCCCGGATGTCCATGCGCCGCTGCGGGTGGGCGATGTCCTTTGGACAGTGGGAGAAGAGGCCGACCTGGCGCGGCTGAACGGGCAGCTGGCCGTTACGGACTGACGTTCAAGCACCCAGGGCTGCCCCGTCCGGACAAAGCCTGGGCGGTTCCGTCCGCCCCAAGCCTGGGCCACCGAAACGTCCGGACATCTACCGGCTCTTCCCGACCGTCCGGTGGGGGAGTGCCTTATTCTTCGTCCTCGAAATCAAAGTCGAAATCGAAGTCGTCCACGTATTCAGGCGTGGTGAACTCGTCCAGGTCGCGCCGGTCCTTCTTGGTCGGACGGCCCGTCCCCTTGGCGCGGTTGATGAATCCGCTGATTCTGTTCATCTCCAGCAGTTCGTATTGGTCGGGGGTAGTCACGTTCTCCATCACGTCCGGCACCAGTTTCGCGCCCACCCGTTTCTCGATGGCCTGCAGCACCTTGAACGAGTAGGTGACAGGCGGTTTGCGCACCT
>JAQXRG010000173.1 GCA_029218405.1 Bacteroidales bacterium | reverse complement strand
TGAGCACTCCACCCGGGAAGAACGTCTGGCCTTCGTCAGGAACGAGTGGAAGTGCCTTCATAGGTCCTACAGGGACATCACACTGGCCATCCGACAAAATGGGCATTCATAGCAGAGCAGCCTGCGACGCATAGAAAATATCGAGGGAACCGTTGCGTATTTGCGGAAGATTTCGTAACATTGCAGCCTGAACGCACTCCGTGCGTGAAGAAAGACCTCACCAAGTAACGAAGACAGACCATGAACAAGCAAGAGAAAGACCCGATGGAATGGGAAGTGCTGGAAAGCGAGTATTTATTCAAGCGGCCTTGGCTGACGGCCCGGCGTGAGCATGTCCGGCTGCCGACAGGCGCGGAGATAAAGGAGTTTTATGTGCTGGAGTATCCTGAATTCTGCAATGTGATCGCCATCACGAAGGATGGGAAATTCCTGTTGGAGCGCCAGTACCGCCACGCCCAGCACCTGACCGCCATCGAGATTCCTGCCGGATGCGTGGAAAAGGGGGAAGACCCGATGGATGCCGCCAAACGGGAGCTTTACGAAGAGACGGGCTATGCCGGCGGGGAATGGTCGAAGCTGATGACCGTCAGTCCCAATGCAGGTGCCTGCACCAACCGTAGCCACACATTCCTGGCCGTAGGGGTGGAGAAGGTCTCGACGCAGCACTTGGAGGAGTCGGAAGACATCCGGATTGTGTTGCTGGACCAGGACGAGGTGCTCCGTATGCTGAAGAACGACGAGTTCCAGCAGGCCATGATGGCGGCTCCCCTGTGGAAGTATTTTGCAACGCACCGACTGGTCTGAGCAATGAATAAAGAATCATCAACCATCAACCCTCGAAGAAAATGATAGAACAACTACTCGAATACAACCGTCAGTTCGTGGAGTCCAAGGCCTACGAAAAATACGCCACCAGCAAGTATCCCGACAAGAAGATTGCCATCGTGACCTGCATGGACACACGGCTCGTGAAACTGCTTCCCGCCGCCCTCGGCATCAAGAACGGCGACGTGAAGATTATCAAGAACGCAGGCGGAACCATCACCAACCCGTTCGACTCCACCGTCCGCTCCCTGCTGGTAGCGGTCTATGAGTTGGGAGTCACAGAAGTGATGATAATCGGCCACACTACCTGCGGTGTGCAGGGCATGGACGGCGACGAGATGCTCCACCTGATGCGCGAGCGGGGCATTGACGAGGAGCACATCTCGCTGATGCAACACTGCGGCATTGACCTCAAGTCGTGGCTCCACGGTTTCGACGATACGGAATCGGCCATCCTTGAAACCGTGGACCTGGTCCGGAACCACCCGCTGATGCCGAAGGACATCACGGTGAGAGGCTACATCATGGACTCTGTCACGGGGCTGCTCACACCCATCGAATGAGATGACTCCATGCAAGTCAATGTCACCTACCGCTGCACCTCCCGCCTGTCGCTCCGTGTCACACCGACAGGACGGGTGAACGTATCGGCTCCCATCGGCACGTCGCAAGCAGTCATCTCGGTGTTTGTGGAACGACACCGGGACTGGATCGCGCAGTCCCTCCAGAAAATGGAGGGGCAGCAGCGGAAAAGGGCCTCGTTCTACGACCGGCTGCCCTTGGAAACGCCCGAACAGCGGGCGGAAGCCGTACGGTGCTTGGACAGCCTCATCCTCCCCTTGGTGCGGCAGTACGCGCAGCGGATGGGGGTGCAGCCCGCGGGCGTGACCTACAAGCCTCTCATCTCGAAATGGGGGAGCTGCCACACCGCCACGCGCCGTCTGACGTTCAGTGCCTATCTCCTGCTGCTGCCCTCCTGGTGCGTGGAACATGTGGTGGTGCACGAACTGGCACACCTGCTGGTCCCGAACCACAGTCCGCGGTTCCATGCCGTGATGGACCGCTTCTTCCCGCGCTGGCGGGAAGCCCGGGCAGAAATCGCCCGGCAGATTACCTAATTTTAGGTATTGCCCACCTCCGCCACCTGTCCTACCTTTGCAGCCGGAAAACCAAACATAGGACAAGATGACAAACTGGACTTTACTCAGCTTAACATGGGCCGGACTGGCTCCCCTCTGCGCAGGAGCGCAAGCACTGCCGGCAACGGCCCACCCTACCGACACACTGTTCCTCCTCCCCGACGTGGAGCTGGAAGAGGTGACGGTGACGGCCACCGGCGTGGGGCGGGTGCGACGCTCGGCCTTCAATGCCGTGGCAGTCGATACACAGGAGCTACAGAACTCGACCAAAAGCCTGAGCGACGCGCTGGCCAAGGCACCCGGACTGAAGCTGCGCGAGTCGGGCGGCGTAGGCTCCGACCTCTCCCTCCTGATGGACGGCTTCAGCGGCAAGCACGTGAAGGTCTTCATCGACGGTGTGCCGCAGGAAGGAGTGGGAGCCTCGTTCGGACTGAACAACATCCCCGTGGATTTCGCCCGGCACATTGAAGTGTACAAGGGCGTGGTACCCGTGGGGTTCGGCACGGATGCCATCGGCGGGGTGGTGAACATCGTGACGAAGCAGCAACAGACGGGCTGGACCGCCGACGCTTCCTATTCCTACGGCTCGTTCAACACCCACAAGTCAAGCCTGAACTTCGCGCAGACCCTGCGCAACGGGTTCACCTATCATCTCCGCTTCTTCCAGAACTACTCGGACAACAGCTACCACGTGGACGCGCCCGTGGAAGACTTCGAGACCGGCCGCATTGACCGGGAACAGCTGGTGCGGGTGAAACGCTTCAATGACACCTACCACAACGAGGCTATCGTGGCCAAGGTGGGACTTGTCGGCAAGCCTTGGGCCGACCGGCTCTTGGTGGGACTGACGGGGTCGCATTTCTACAAGGAAATACAGACGGGCGTACGGCAGGAGATTGTATATGGCGAGAAGCACCGCCACGGCCATGCCCTGATGCCCTCTGTAGAGTACGCCAAGCGCGGCCTGTTCACCCGAGGGCTGGATGTGACCCTCACCGCCAACTACAACCGCAACCTGACCACACACGTCGATACCGCTGCCTGCAAGTACAACTGGGTGGGAGAAAGCGCGCCGCTCAACTCGCCGGGTGAGCAGTCGCACCAACTCACGGAGGCGAGACAGCACAACTGGAACGCCACACTGACCGCCCGCTACCGCATCGGCACCGCCCATACGTTCACCTTCAACCACGTGCTGAACACGTTCCGGCGCAGCAACACATCGCTGTTGACCGCGGAGCCGGTCACCGACCCGATTGACAAGCGGACGAGCAAGAACATCTCCGGCCTGTCCTACCGCTTCCTGCCTTCGGAACGCTGGAACGTGTCGGTCTTCGGGAAACGGTACCACCAGCACGTGTCGGGACCTGTGGCCACTACGGCCAACGGAGAAGCCTACGAGCGGGCCCGACGCTCCACCGGCTGCTGGGGCTACGGAGTGGCGGGCACCTGGACGTTCCTGCCCGACCTGCAGGCAAAGCTATCGTACGAACGGGCCTGCCGCCTTCCCACCATCGAGGAGATGTTCGGCGACGAAGACCTGGAAACGGGCGACATCGGCATCCGCCCTGAACGGAGCCATAACGTGAACCTCAGCCTTAGCTATGCTCGTACCTTCGGCCGTCACTCGCTCTACGCGGAAGGCGGACTGGTCTGCCGCGACACGAAGGACTACATCCAGCGCAACATCACCGGCATGAGCGGCGGAAAGTACGCCGCCTCCTACGTGAACTACGGAAAGGTAATCACCCATGGAGTCAACCTGTCGGTCCGCTACAACTACGCACGCTGGCTGAGCGTGGGCGGCAACTTCACGCAGATGGACGCACGCGACAACATGCCCACGGCCTTGGGCAGCTCCACCCCGAACATCAACTACCGCCAGCGCCTCTCGAACCTGCCCTACCTCTTTGCCGACGCGGACGCCAGCCTGACCTGGCACAACTGCGGCAGGAAGGGCAACGTGCTGATCCTGACCTACGACAACCAGTACCTGCACAGCTTCACGTACTACTCGTCGAACCTCGGGGCGAACAAGGGAGACTACGTGGTGCCCGACCAGCTGGCGCACAACCTCTCACTGGCCTACAGCCTGGGGAGGGGACGGCTCCACCTGGCCGTCGAGTGCCGCAACCTCACGGACGAACGGCTGTACGACAACTTCAGCCTCCAGAAGGCCGGACGCGCCTTCTACGCCAAGGTCAGGGTGCATCTCTCGCACCGCCACTGACCCTTATCACCGACCACAACTTAAAAACTTAACAATACCTTATGAACAAGTCATTTTTCTTTGCCGCCCTGTTCGCCATCGGCACGGCGGCCTGCTCAGACACGGATTCTGTGACCAACGGAACTGACACACCCGCAACCCCTGAAGAGGGAGTGACGGAAATTCCCGACTTTGTGTTCGCCACCTCCGTACAGGACGGCGACAAGACCGCCAACATCCTGCTCACCGGCAGCAGCCTGGACGAGGGAGTCCTCTCCCCTATCGGCCACGGATTGGTGAACGACGGCGCCACCGAATGGGCGTTTTACGGCGACCGCTACCTCTATGCGCTGACCTACAACCAGGGCAACGCCTCCACTACCCGCTCGTACGTCATGGGCGACCAGCATGAGGCTGTGGCCCGCGCCGCCGAATATAAGGTAAGCCGCTTCACCACCTTCGGCCAGTCCGGCCAGTTCTTGCTCACCGCCTCGACGGGCAGCGCTCCCTCCCAGTATGCGGACGCGGCGGGCAACCTGCCGAAAATGCTCCTGCTCACCTACCTCGATGTGGAAGGGGAGACAGCCACAAGCAGTGCCTCCACCGACGCTTTCCTGGCTGAGAACTTCCTCGGCAACGGGGAATACGTCATGCTGTCGGGGTTTCAGGAAACCGGCGGGCGGCTGTACAGCGGTGTGGTAGGCATGGGCCTCAGCCCTTACGGTACCGCCATCGACGGAGGCCGGTACATCCTGCCCGGCAACGAGGACTTGGTGAAGACCGAGGCAGGCGGCTCGGGCAGCGGCTCCTACACCCAAGGCGAACTGCAGGGTACGCAGTATCCTGACGAATGCTGGGTAGCGGTGTTCGACAACGAACGGCTGGAAGGCCGGCGGCTGCTCCGCACCGACCGCATCAGCTATCCGGCGGGACGCTACCGGTCACAGTACTACCAGACCGTCTGGGCGGCCGACAACGGCGACCTCTACGTGTTCTCGCCGAGCTACGCCAAGACCCTGACTGACCCGCGCCAACGGACCACACTGGATGCCGGCGTGGTGCGTGTCAAGGCAGGCGCCACGGACTTCGACCCCGACTATTACTGCAACTTGGAGGCACAGAGCGGCGGCCGGTCGTTCCTGCGCTGCTGGCACGCTGGAGGCAGCCATTTCCTGCTTCGGATGTACGACCGTCCCTTCACCGCCGAAGGCACCGCTGTAGCGAACCAGCTGGCAGTGTTCGACGGTGAGCAACGGCAACTGACCTTCGTCAGCGGCCTGCCCGACGCGGCGACCATCACAGACTTTGGCAAGACCCCGTACGTGACGGACGGCTGCATCTATCTGCCAGTAATGACCGAGAACGAGTATCCTGCCCTCTACCGCATTGACCCCGTGACGGCCACCGCCACGAAAGGAGTGACACTGGAAGTGAACAGTGTGACGGCAGTGGGGAAACTGACGGCTCACCCTTAATGGAAAGGAGGACATGATGATGAAAAAGATTATCCGTAAAATACATCTGTGGCTCTCGATTCCGTTCGGTCTCATCCTCACGATTGTCTGCTTTACGGGGGCCTGTCTGGTGTTCGAGAAAGAAATCACCCGGTGGCTACGTCCGGAGCTGGTAGAAACCGCCGGCGGACGGCACGAACGATTGCCGTTCTTTGACACCCTGTTCCGGCTCCACCGCTGGCTGCTCGACAGTCCCAGCGGTGACGGAACGGCCTGGGGAAAACTGATAGTAGGTGTCAGCACGCTGGCCCTCGTCCTCATCGTGGTGACCGGTGTGGTGATGTGGCTCACCCACCGTCCCCTGACGGCCGGCCTGCGCATCCATTGCCGGAAAGGATGGTTCCGCTTCTGGCACGACCTGCACGTGGCGGGAGGTGTCTATACCACCGTCTTCCTGCTGGCCTTCGCACTCACGGGACTTACCTGGTCGTTTTCCTGGTACCGCACCGGTTTCTACCGTGCCTTCGGGGTGGAAAGCTCCCTGCTCCAGCGTCCTGCGCACGGCGGGCACGGACAAGCGCACGGCGGGAACCGTCCGGCCCGCCCGAACAGTAGCGGACATCCGAACCCTCCCCACAACACCGACCAGAAGGCCGATAGCCCCCACCCGGGACAAGAAAAAGCCCGGCAGGTACGCTGGGCTGTCTATCAAGTCCATACAGGCAGTTGGGGCGGAATGCCCACCCGCATCCTCACTTTCCTGGCCGCTCTCGTAGGTGCCACCCTGCCTCTCACCGGCTATTACCTGTGGTTCAAGAAGCGCACCAGAAGGCGGCGGTAAGACACTTACTCCAACTGGTGTTGCCGGAACCCGATACCTGCGGCCGTCCGTCACTGGCGTACGGCCGCCGGGACGGGGCCGTCAATTGAAGTAATACAGGAAGGTGGCCACCCCTTCGAGCGCCTTCTTCTTCTGTCCTTCAATCTCGATGGCGAACTTGATTTCGGCCTTGCAGGTGCCGCGCAGGTTGGCGATGGACTGCATGTCGGCCACCAGGCGGAGACGCTGGCCGGAGAGGACGGCCTGGCCGAACTTCATCTTGTCCATGCCATAATTGACCATCATCTTCAGGTTGTTCACCTCGATAATCTGGTTCCAGAAGTAAGGCAGCAACGAGAGCGTGAGGTAGCCGTGCACGATGGTGCTCTTGAACGGGCTTTCTACCTTGGCCCGCTCCACATCCACATGGATCCACTGGTGGTCCAGCGTAGCGTCCGCAAACTGGTTGATGCGATCTTGCGTCACTTCCAGCCAGTCGGACACACCGATACGCTGCCCCAGGAGTTGCTCGAATTCTTCGTAAGAGTTGATAATCTTTTTTTCCATACGTATAGTTGTTTATAAATGAGTAATCAGGTCAGGCCGGCACAGGGTCAGAGTGCGGCGATGAGCGCGTCAACGGCTTCCTCGCGGGTGGCCCAGCTGGTGACGAAACGGACCGGTGTCTCCCGTTCGCCCCGGATGCCCCATACCTCGAAGGTGGCCACCTGCGACAGACGGTCAAGGTCTTCGTTGGGCAGGATGACAAACTGCTGGTTGGTGGGCGAGTCGATGAAGACCCGGTAGCCCTTCTCCACGAAGGCACGGCGCAGCTTCATCGCCATCTCCACCGCATGACGGGCGATGCGCTGGTAGAGGCCGTCGGTGAAGAGGGTCTCGAACTGAACGCCCAGCAGACGGCCCTTGGCCATCAACGCGCCGTGCTGCTTGATGAGGGGGAAGAAATGGGGCAGCAGGCTGTCGCGCGTCACCACCACCGCCTCGCCGAACAAGGCGCCCACCTTCGTGCCGCCGATGTAGAACACGTCGGCCAGCCGGGCCAGTTCGGGCAGGGTGACATCGTTGCCGTCGGCCGCCAGGCCGTAGCCCAGCCGCGCGCCGTCCACATAGAGTGGGATGTGATGCTTGTGGCACACCTCGCTCAGGGCCTCCAGCTCCGCATGGGTGTAGAGGGTGCCGTACTCCGTCGGGAAGGAAATGTAGAGCATTCCGGGCGCGACCATGTGCTCATAGGTCTCGTCGCTGTAGAACTCCGTGATGTAGCGGTCCACATCGGCCGCCTTTACCTTGCCCTGCTCCTGGGGCAGGACCAGCACCTTATGGCCGGACGCCTCGATGGCTCCCGACTCGTGCACGTTGATGTGGGCAGTGTCGGCCGCCAGCACCCCCTCGTGGCGGGCCAGCAGGCCGTCGATGACGGTGGCGTTGGTCTGGGTGCCGCCCACCAGCAGGTGGACATGTCCCTCGTTCAGGCCGCACGCCTCCAGAATCAGTTCCTTGGCGCGGCGGCAGTAGTCATCGTTGCCATACCCTACGGTCTGTTCCAGGTTCGTCTCGCAAAGACGGCGCAAGAGTTCCGGATGCGCCCCCTCCATATAGTCAGTATCAAATTTCAGCATATCTGTTTGGTAATTTATGATTGATTCCGCGTGCAAAGTTACACAATTCCCGCCGAACCGCGCACGAAATTCGCTAAAAAGTCAATGTGCGACGCTCGGCGATGGATTGCTTCGACCAGGGCGACACGGAAGTCCACAAGGCCAGGTCTTCGGGACAGATGGGATAGCGCTCCTCGCCCTGCAGGTCGGCCGCCAGGGCCCGCAGCATCACGTAATCCATTCCCTGATGGTGCGCGTCGGCCTGCAGGGCCTCCTCGCCCCACCGCCGCCAGAACGGATGCTCGTAGGCCTGCACGTAAGGAGTGTCGTCCTCCCACTGCTCCTGAGGGCTGCGGCCCTCTACGTAGATTTTCCGGAACTCGCCGCGCCACACGCCCTTCGTGCCCTGCAGCTCGAAGTCCAAGCTGCGCGGCCGCGGCAGGGTGGTGTCGTGCGTCAAGGTGAGCAGCACGCCGCGTTCCGTCTCCAGCTGGGTGACCACAATGTCGCCTTGGGTGACGGTCAGCGAAGCGTCCCCTCCCCGGCGGCGGATGAAGTCGCGCAGTCCGCACGCCTTCGAGGCGAACGAGGTGAGGCGGACAATGCGGTCCGTACGGCCGATGCCTGCCGCGAGGCACAGCGGCGCCAGTCCGTGCGTGGGATAAAGGTCGCCGTTCTCGGTGGTATAGAAATGGCTGCGCCACACGCCCTCGGGCTTGTGGGGATTTCCCAGTCTGCCGTCGTCGGCCACCAGCAGGTCGCGCAAGTCGTGCCGGTAGCCGCCCCTGAGCGCGACAATCTCGCCGAAGACCTCCTGACGCACCATCTCGAAGAGGGCCATGTTCTCGCGCATGAAGACGGTGTTCTCCAACGGATAGATGCGCACACCCTTCTCCCGGGCCAGCCGCGTCAGTCCGTCATACTCGCCCAGCGCCAGTCCGCCCCGTATCTCTAAGGCGATGTGGCAGCCCGCACCGGCACAGGCCATGGCCTGCGGAATGTGGTACTGCCACGGCGAGGCGATGACCACCAACCGGGGACACTGCTCCGCCAGCATGCGGCGGTAGTCCTCCGCCCCCCGGGCATAGCCCACGGCACCTTGCGGCAGCGGGAAGTCCGCCGGAAGGGCCGGGTCGAACACGCCCGTCACCCGAAAGCAGCCGGCAGCCCCCAGCAGTTCGATGAGCCGCCGTCCCCGGTAGCCCGCACCTATCACTACAGTCGTTATCTTTTCCATTGCGTCATCGCTTGTTTTTTCGGATAAAGGTACGAATTATCGGTCAGACGCAGCCATTCATTAACGATATTTAGGGTTAAAGTTGATTAAATCCCCGCCCGCTCCGGTACAGCCTATGGAGATTCTTCCTATCTTTGCTCCTGCGAAAAACAAAGGGGTGCCCTCACGAACGGGGCTGAGATTATACCCTACGAACCTGATGCGGTTAGTACCGACGAAGGGATTGTTGTCCGTTCCAGCCTGGCCTTCCCAAGGGCGCGTCTCTCTTTGTTTTTCCCCCGTAATACATTATTTATATAATAAGGAGAAGACATGAAAATACAAGTCAACAACCGGCCTACCGAACTTCCTGAAGGGAGCAGCGTGGCCGCCCTGGCCGAACAGTTGGCCTTGCCCGCCCAGGGCGTGGCCGTGGCCGTGAACAACCGGATGGTTCCGCGCGGCGGATGGCAGGAGCAGCGTCTGGCCGAAGGCGACCAGGTAGTCATCATCAAAGCCGCCTGCGGAGGATAAGCGCCATGGAACTGCAATTCATCACCCACTATACGGACCGGTACTCGTACACCGACTCCGCCCGGATGGCCCTCGAAGGCGGCTGCCGGTGGATCCAGCTCCGCATGAAGGACGCCACGCCCGAAGAGCGCGAACAGGCCGCCCTCCTGACGCAACAGCTTTGCCGCCGTTACGGGGCCACGTTCATCATCGACGACGACGTGGACCTGGTGAAGAAAATCGGGGCGGACGGTGTCCACCTCGGCAAGAACGACCTCCCCATCGCGGAAGCGCGGAGGAGGCTCGGTCCCGGCTTCCTCATCGGCGGAACGGCCAACACCTTTGCCGACGTGCAGGCACATGCCGCCGCCGGAGCGGACTACATCGGCTGCGGACCGTTCCGCTACACGACCACCAAGAAGAACCTCAGCCCTATCCTGGGACTGGAAGGCTATCGGGACATCGTGCGCCAGATGCGGGAAGCGGACATCCGTCTGCCCATTGTCGCCATCGGCGGCATCACGGCCGCGGACATCCCCTCCCTCCTCGCGACCGGCGTGACGGGCATTGCCCTGAGCGGCACCATCCTCCGCGCGGAGGACCCTGTAGCAGAAACATCATCAATTATCTCAACTATCCATTCTTACCAATGAAGAAACTGACTATCGCCGGGAAGGAATTCGGCTCCCGCCTGTTCCTCGGCACCGGAAAATTCAATTCCAACCAACGGATGGAGGAAGCCATCCTCGCCTCGGGCACCGAAATGGTGACCGTGGCCATGAAACGTATCGAACTCGAAGACAAGGAAGACGACATGCTGAAGCACATCGCCCACCCGCATATCCAACTGCTGCCCAACACCTCGGGCGTACGTAACGCCGAGGAGGCCGTGTTCGCCGCCCAGATGGCCCGCGAGGCCTTCGGCACCAACTGGCTGAAGCTGGAAATCCACCCTGACCCCCGCTACCTGCTGCCCGACTCGAACGAGACCTTGAAGGCTACGGAGCAGTTGGTGAAGCTGGGCTTCGTGGTGCTGCCGTACTGCCAGGCCGACCCCACCCTCTGCAAGCACTTGGAGGAGGCCGGCGCCGCCACGGTCATGCCGCTCGGAGCTCCCATCGGCACCAACAAGGGGCTGCAGACCCGTGACTTCCTGCGCATCATCATCGAACAGAGCAACATCCCCGTGGTGGTGGATGCCGGCATCGGCGCTCCCAGCCACGCCGCCGAGGCCATGGAAATGGGCGCTGACGCCTGCTTGGTGAACACCGCCATTGCCGTGGCGGGCGACCCGGTGGAGATGGCCATCGCCTTCAAGGAAGCCGTCGTGGCCGGCCGCCGCGCCTTCGAGGCCGGACTGGGCACCCAGGTG
>JAQXRG010000172.1 GCA_029218405.1 Bacteroidales bacterium | reverse complement strand
GAGGGCCGCCCAAAGGAGTCGTTTGAAGTTCTTGTTCATGGGTCCATTCATCGGTTTAAAAAGACAGGTTCACGCCTCCCAGGATGGTGGCGCGGGGCATCGGGTAGCCGGCGTTGATTTCATACCGTTTTGCCAGCAGGTTCTCTCCCTTCGCCCACAGCTGCAGGTGGCGGGAGACTTGGCACGAGAGGCGCAGGTGCCACAGCACGAAATCCTCCGTGGTGGCAGGAGCGGTGGCGGTGTACAGCCTGCCCACGTAGTGCAGGCCGGTCGAGGCGTTCCAGCGGCGGTCCGCATACACCAGTCCCACATACCCCTTGTGGCGCGGGGCGGCGAGGAGGGGACGCGAGGTATGCAGGAAGCTGTAGTTGGCGCGGGCCGACCAGTGCCGGTCCATCCGCCAGGCCGCTTTCGCCTCCGCTCCCGCGTTGTACACCTTGCCGGTATTCTGGTTCAGCGGCGTGGTGCCTTCGCGGGGCACGGTTCGGATTAGGTTGTCCGCTTCCAAATAGAACAGGTTCAGTCCCCACGACCAGGCGCCTCCCGCCGGCCGTTGCGACAAGGCCAGTTCGTAGTTCCACAAGCTTTCGGGCTGCAGGTCCGGATTCTGGGGAGGGAACATGTACATCTCGCGGAGGGTAGGGTAGCGGAACCCTTTGCCGGCAGCCGCCTTCAGCTCCAGGTCCTGGGGCAGATGGAGCGCCAGACCGGCCTGAGGGATCCATTCGGTGCCGGCGGACGAGTGATGGTCCATGCGGAGGCCGGCGTTCAGTGTCAGTCGTGAGCCGACATCCTGCCGGAGGTCCGCATACGCCGCCACCTCATCGGCGGCCTTGTCGGCCAGCAGGTCACTCTCGCCGTCGCGCGCCCCTTCCACGTACCGGTTCCAAGCCTTTCCGCCCACGTGGAAATAGTCGGCCCCCACCGTCACCCGGTTGCCGGCGAAGAGCTGGACGCTCTGGTACAGCGACACGCCCAGCAGGTCATCGTGCGAGTCGAACCGGTACGCTTTCGGGTCGTTCTTGTCGGTAGGGTCGGGCGTGTAGCCATCGTTGATCCAATGGTCGCCCCAGTTGTAGAAAAAGCTGATGGCACCGGCTGTCGCCGCATACCGGTTGGAGGCGGTGACAGACATCCTGCCGCGTGTGACGCGCTGGTCAGCGTCGAGCAACGGCACGCTCGTCGAACCCGGTTGCGAGGCGTTGAAGTGGGTCACGTGCGCGTCCGCCTCTGCCCGCCAGTGCCGGTGCAGGTCATAGCTCAGGCGGAGGAACCCACCGTATTGTTCGAAGTCCAGGTCCGTCCGGTGTCCGTCCGTCCGGTCATACGAGGCCCCCGCGGTCGCGGAGAGCTTTCCTTGCCGGAAGCTGTGCGTCAGTTCAGTCTCTAAGGTATTATAGGAGCCATAGCCCGTGTGCAGGCGGGTCTGCCGTCCGTCCGTCTGGGGTCTTCGGGTCACGATGTTCACCACGCCCCCCATGGCGTTCGAACCGTAGAGCACGGAGGCCGGTCCGTGGAGCACCTCCACCCGTTCGGCCAGGTAAGAGGAGTAAGCGTCGGCGATGGGGTGCCCCATCAGACCCATGTATTGCGGATGTCCGTCCACCAGCACCATCAGTTGTCCGGAGCTGCCGCTCAGTCCCCGCAGGGAGATGTTGCCGGCGGCGCCTCCCGACACCCCATAGCCCAGGATGCCCCGGCTGGTGGTAAACAGGCCCGGCACTTCTTCCGTCAGTACGGGCAGCAGCGAGGATTGTCTCGCCCCTTCGATGGTTTCACGTCCGATGACCGAAACCGTTTGTGACAAGTGCCGCACGTCGGTCTCGCTGCGTGCGCCTGTCACCACTACTTCTTCCAAGGCGAAGGTCCTGCGGGTCAGGGAGTCCTGTCTTTCCGCGACGGCCTGTGCCTGTCCCCGTCCGTGGGCGAGGAAGAGCAGGGTCATTGCTGTCAGGTATTGTTTCTTCATACAGATACTATCGTCGCTATGTTTAGCGCGGACAAAGTTACAGAATTATTTCGTATGTCGGGCCACCTCTGTATGTTTTTTGATGGGTCGGCGGCGGGTCGGAGGAGGGGTCGAGGGGTCGGAGGGACACCGTATCAACCGAAAAGGCATGAGTTGGAGAAGACTTTACGAATATCGTAGTTTTTATGTTGCTTATCCACATCTATATATGGAGATACTCAACTATCTCCAAAGCCAATCGTCGCAAGCTGTACCCGGTCAGACAAACATATTGCGGTCACTGCCCGCAATATTTCAAAACACTGAATCTCAGAGTGATGCAATACAAAAGATACAGACATCCTTGTCAGTAGAACCGTGGCAGACATCGTCATCAAAGCTCTTCCACAGCATCAACTACACCAGTCTTCAGATGCTCAGTGAAATACAAGACCCGCTTAAGCGAGCTTTCTACGAGCATGAACTCATACAAGGCTGCTGGTCAACGAGGCAATTGGACCGACAGATATCCACTCTTTACTATGAGCGTTCAGTCCTATCGAAAGACAAGGAAGCCCTTAAGCAGCACATGTTCTCCACAACGCATGGTTCACTGCACCCCCACCATTATTTGCGCGACCCGCTCACGCTTGAGTTCCTCGGTATCCCTGAGACAGAAGTCTATACCGAAACCAAACTTGAGGCTGCCATCCTCGATAATCTTCAGCAAAAAACAGCCTCAAAAAACGAAGATACTTTCATCTGCCTCCGAAGATACCTTCAT
>JAQXRG010000171.1 GCA_029218405.1 Bacteroidales bacterium | reverse complement strand
TTTCCACAAAGGCACCACCTGGGCGGCAGGAGCGGGAGGTAGTTCTTTCTCCAACCGTTCCCACAGTCCCTCGGGGAGCGGTTCCGTATGCCCGGCCATTCGCTGGCGGAACTGTTCTGTCCATTTATCGTTTGTCTGCTTCATGCGTTTCTCCTTCTATAATCGTTTAGCTTTTTTGTCAATATACACTTGGCCCGGTAGAACTGGGAGGAAGAGGTGTGTTCGCTGATGCCCAAGAGGCTGCCGATTTCCTTGTGGCTTTTCTCCTCGAAAACGTAGAGGTTGAACACCGTCCGGTACCCGTCGGGCAGCTCTTGCACCATTCTCATCAGTTCCTGGGTCGGGATGTCGAGGGCGTCGTTGTCGGCCTCGTCCTCGCAGTCGGGCACTTCCTCTAAGGGCACCTCCTGTGCCAGCTGCCGGTTCCGTTTCCGCAGCGCGTTCAGCGCCTCGTTGGTCATCACCCGGCACAGCCACGCTTTCAGCGAGCCTTCCCCCTGGTAGGAAAACTGTCCGATGGACTGGAAGATGTGCAGCAATCCGTCGTGCAACACATCCTCGGCCTCTTCCCGATCGACCATGTAGCGCAGGCAAATGGCCATCAGCGTCCCTCCATATCGCTCGTACAGAATACGGCGGGACGTATTGTCCGCGTGTCGGCATCCCTCCGCCAACTCCGCTTCGTTCCTATCGGTCTTTGTCTGCATAGTCATTTATAGAATGAGTCATCGGTGGAAATACTGCATCCTTACCTCCGTTTTTTTCCCGGGGGGAGGCCGGATGCAGTCGTTACCGGTGCGCGCTTACCGCACGCAGACCGTGCCGGCTGGATGGAATCCGCGCAGGAAGTCGCTGACGGCCATGCGTTTCTTTCCGGCCAGCTGGAGGGTGAGTAAGTGGACGAACCCGTCCTTCACCGCCACCCGCAGGTAGGTCTTCCCGTCGGTCTCGACCGTGCCCACCGACAGTGCGGGGACAGCGAACTCCTTCTTCGTCTCGTAGATTTTCAGGACCACGGGCGCACTGTCGCCTACGGCCAGTTCGGTCCAGGCGGCAGGGGCCGGCGACAGTCCCCGCACGAAGTCATAGACCCCCTTCACCCCCTTGTTCCAGTCGATGCGGCAAGTCTCCTTGAAGATTTTCGGCGCGGGACGCAGCGCTCCGTCGGCCGGTGCCAGCGTTTCCTGAGGAACGGTGGTCACGGTGCCGGCGAGGATGGCCTCCACCGTCTTCACGACCAGGTCGCCCCCCAGCCGCATCAGGCGGTCGTACACGGTGCCAACGTTGTCGGTGTCCGCGATGGGTACACGTACCTGGTCAATGATTTCACCCGTGTCTATCTCGTGTTTCAGGAAGAACGTCGTGATGCCCGTCTCCGTGTCCCCGTTCATCACCGCCCAGTTGATGGGCGCCGCTCCCCGGTATTGCGGCAGCAGCGACGCGTGGAGGTTGAACGTGCCCAGGCGGGGCATGGCCCATACCACCTCGGGCAGCATGCGGAAGGCCACCACAATCTGCAGGTCGGCCTGCAAGGCCCGCAGCTCGCCGACGAACCCTTCATCCTTCAGCCTCTCGGGCTGCAGCACCTTCAGTCCCTGCTCGACGGCGTATTGCTTCACGGGGCTGGGCTGCAGCACACTGCCGTGACGGCCCATCGGCTTGTCGGGCATGGTGATGACCGCCACGACGTTATACCCTCCTTCTACCAGTCTCTTCAGGCTCTCTACGGCAAATTCCGGAGTGCCCATATAAACGATTCTCAAGTCTTTCTTTTCCATTCTACAGTTGGTTGGTTTATTCTTCCGACAAGTCCACCATGACTTGCCGGTAGGTGTTCAATGCTTTCGATTTCGACACGAAGCCGATGTAGCGGTTCTCCTCGTCCACCACGGGCAGGTACCACGACTTGGTGGAGTCGAATTTCCGCATCACCTCCTCCATAGAGTCGGTATTGATGATTTTTGTCGCCGGGTCTTCCATGAACTGCTCCACGTGGTAACGGTGGTACAGCTCTTGCCGGAAAATCACCTTGCGGATGTTGCTCAGCAGCACCACGCCGATGAGCTGGTCCCGGGCGTCCACCACGGGGAAGACGTGCCGGTTGGATTGGGAGATGACCCTCCGCACCAGTGTGCCGAGGTCCATGTCCGGCTGTACGGCGAGGAAGTCGGTCTCTATCACGCTCTCCACGTTCATCAGCGTGAGCACCGCCTTGTCCTTGTGGTGGGTCAGCAGCTCCCCTTTCTTGGCCAGTCGCATGGAATAGATGCTGTGGGGCTCGAAGACGATGATGGTGAGGTAGGCGCAGACAGACACGATCATCAGGGGCAGGAACAGCTGGTAGCCGCCCGTGAGCTCGGCGATGAGGAACACGCCGGTGAGCGGGGCGTGCATCACTCCCGACATCAGGCCAGCCATGCCCATCAGCGCGAAGTTCTTCTCGGGCACATAGATGCCACCGATGTCGAAGCGGTTGCAGAGGTAGGAGAAGACAAATCCCGCGATGCAGCCCAGAAACAGGCTGGGTGCGAAGATACCTCCACAGCCACCACCACCGTTCGTAGCGCTGGAGGCGAACACCTTGAACAATATAATAAGGAAGAGATACACCGCCAGCAGCTGTTCGTACCCATAGAACCACGAGTTGTTCATCACCGTCTCCCAGTCGTTGATGTTGCTGCCGTTCAGCAGCAGGGTGATGGTGTCGTAGCCCTCGCCGTAGAGGGGCGGGAACAGGTAGATGAGGATGCTCAGCATGCTGCCTCCCAGCAGGAACTTGGCGTACGGCTTCGTGTAGTTGCGGAAGATGTTCTCAATCCAGTTCATGGCCCGGGTGAAATAGAAGGCCACCAGTCCGCAGAAGATACCGAGGCCGATGGCGTAGGGGACACGCTCGATGGCGAAAGGGTCGTCGAGGTGGAACGGGAACATCGCCTGTGTGCCGGTCAGGATGTACGACACGATGGTGGCCGTCACGCTGGAGATGAGCAGGGGCAGCAGCGATGCCATGGTCAGGTCGATCATCAGTACCTCCAAGGTGAACACCAGTCCGGCGATCGGGGCCTTGAAGATGCCCGACACCGCTCCGGCCGCTCCGCAGCCCACCAACAGCATCAGGGTCTTGTGGTCCATGCGGAACAGGCTGCCCAGGTTCGACCCGATGGCCGATCCGGTCAGCACGATGGGGGCCTCGGCTCCCACCGATCCTCCGAATCCGATGGTGATGCCCGACGCGATGATGGAAGACCACATGTTGTGCCGCTTGATGCGGCTCTGCTTCCGCGAGATGGCATACAGGATTTTCGTGACTCCATGGCTGATGTCGTCCCGCACGATGCCCCTCACAAACAGGCTGGCCAGCAGGATGCCTATTACCGGATAGACCAGGTACAGCCAGTTGGAACCCGTCGAATCGAAGTTCTCGGTGAGGAATTCCTTGATCCATTCCACGAGAAACTTCAGCAGGCAGGCGGCGAGTGCCGTGCATACGCCCACCAGAAAACTCAGAATCAGTACGAACTGCTTGTCGTTGATGTGCCGTTCCCGCCAGTCGGTGAACTGGTTGACCCAGCCTTGTAAGTTGTCATTGGTCCACATGGTCGCTTGTCTTTAGGTTATTTCCGGATGATGGCCACTTCGCCGTGTGCCCCTAATTTGAGGATGCTGGAGGGAGCGGGACGTCCCTTTTCCTTCTGTCGGTACCCCACGACATAGTCCACCGCCCGCTTGATGTCGTCGCTGATTTCGCTGAACACGGCGGGAGCCGGTTCGCCGCTGATGTTGGCGGACGTGGACACGATGGGCTTGCGGAAGCGGTAGCACAACTGCTTGGAGAACTCCTCGGCCGTGACACGGATGCCGATGCTGCCATCCTCGGCCACTAAGTTCGGCGCCAGGTTCTTCGCCCCGTCGTAGATGATGGTCAGCGGCTTGTCCGTCAGGTCGATCAGGTCCCAGGCCACTTGGGGGACTTCCTTCACATAGAAGCTGACCTTGACGGGATTGTCCACCAGTACCAGCATCGCCTTGCTGTCGGCGCGTCGCTTTATCTCGTACACTCGTTTCACGGCCTCTTCGTTGGTGGCGTCACAGCCGATTCCCCACACCGTGTCGGTGGGGTAGAGGATGACACCTCCCTGTTGCATGACTTCGCATGCTTTCTTGATTTCATCTATCATCATAGCTCTTTCTGTAGGTTTTGCAATGAACTCACAAAAGTACGAATCATTTTCCGATGACGCAACTTTCAAGCCATTAAACTTTTTTATTGGCTGAAATGTTGCGTGTTCCGATAGTTTTTCCTAACTTTGCGGCTCAAATTGGGCATAGAATAATGAGACAATTAAAGATTACAAAAAGCATTACTAACCGCGAGAGCGCTTCCTTGGACAAGTATTTGCAGGAAATCGGGCGCGAAGACTTGATTACTGTAGAGGAAGAAGTGGAACTCGCTCAGCGCATTCGTAAGGGGGACCGTGTGGCTTTGGAGAAGCTGACGCGTGCGAACCTGCGATTCGTAGTATCCGTGGCCAAGCAGTATCAGAATCAGGGACTGAGCCTGCCCGACCTTATCAATGAGGGGAACTTAGGGCTGATAAAGGCCGCCGAGAAGTTTGACGAGACCCGTGGATTCAAGTTCATCAGTTACGCCGTGTGGTGGATCCGCCAGTCTATCCTTCAGGCGTTGGCGGAACAGTCGCGCATTGTCCGTCTTCCGCTCAACCAGGTGGGTTCCTTGAACAAGATCAGCAAGGCTTTCTCGAAGTTCGAGCAGGAGAACGAGCGCCGTCCTTCGCCCGAGGAACTGGCTGACGAGCTGGAGATACCTGTCGATAAGATTTCGGATACGTTGAAGGTGTCGGGCCGCCACATCTCGGTGGACGCTCCTTTTGTGGAAGGCGAAGACAACAGTCTGCTGGACGTGCTGGTGAACGACGATTCCCCCATGGCCGACCGTTCGTTGGTCAACGAGTCCCTGTCGCGCGAGATTGACCGCGCCTTGTCAACCTTGACCGAGCGCGAGAAGGAAATCATCCAGATGTTCTTCGGCATCAATTGCCAGGAGATGACCTTGGAGGAGATTGGCGACAAGTTTGGCCTCACGCGCGAGCGGGTGCGCCAGATTAAGGAGAAAGCAATCCGCCGCTTGCGGCAGAACTCCCGCAGCAAGCTGTTGAAGTCGTACCTCGGCTGACGGCTGTAGCGGAGCAGTAGGGTGGGCACTTGGCGGTATGCGTCAGGTGCTCTTTGTTTATAGTGGGGTAGGGGGGATTCTCCCGAAGAAATAGGAAAGTCCCTACTCACGCGTAGGGAGTTTCTGTTGGTGGAGTGCTTTTTCTTGCCTACTTTTGCCAGTAGAAAAGAAACCACTAAAAGATACACGTATGAAAACGAAGAAAACAATCCTGCTGCTGATGGCACTGATGAGCTGCCTCGCGTTGCCGCTTTCCGCTTCCGGGCTGGGCGATATCCGGGTCAACGCCCGTTTCCTGACCGACCGCATGGCGTTCGAGCTGAACCTGGGTGCTCGTCAGTATGACGACCTGTATGAGGTGAACTATGATTTCTTGCGGAACATCGACGGCTATGTGGACGGTCTGGCGCGACGCGACCCGTATGCGATGGACATGTATTACCGCTATTTGGATGCCCGCAACGATGACCTGCGTTGGATCCTGTCCGGCGCGCTGTACAGCCGTTTCATGAACATTGATTATTTTTTCCGTCCGGTTTATGCGGTGAACCACGGATGCCACCTCCGTGTTTACCGGGTGTATTCGGATTGTCATCACTATTATTTCCAGCCGCCCCGTCACTATCGGACGTATCGTGGGGAGCACGACCGCTGCCATTGGCACGGATGCAGTTACTACGAGCGGAAAGCGCCGAAGAAGTTCCGGAAGGAAATGTACAAGCATTCGGTCGCTCATCGTCCGGAAGTCCGCCCCCATGATTTCGCTCCTGTGGTTGTGTCCCGTCCGGAACCGCCTCGCCGACCCGAGCCGCCCCGCCGGTCGGAACCACCTCGCCGGTCGGAACCACCTCGCCGACCGGAAATGAACCGTCGGCCTGAACCTTCCCACCGTCCGGAGATGAACCGGCGGCCTGAAACGGACCGTCATCGTCCAGAAGCGAATCGCCGTCCAGAGATGAACCGCCGTCCGGAAACGGATTGTCGTCCCGAGAACGGTCGTCGTCCCGAAGCGGGTCGTCCGGTGCCCTCCCGTCGTCCTGAAGAAAGTGTCCGCAAGCTGTTTGACGGCCAGAAGGGTCAGAAGAGCAAGGAAGTGCGTGAAAAACGGGACGATGAGCGTCGGAATTCCCGAAGGGCAGAAGGACGGGAACGGTTCGCGAAGGAATTGTAATCCTGCCCGGTGGTGCGGGGGAAGCATCAACCATCCGGTTCCATAATGGGGCCGGGTGGATTTGTCAGATGGTGCGGGTCCTTTCATCTCCGTCTCACAGCCGCCCCGTCTTGTCGGAAGATGTCAAGAAGGCTATTTTAGGACCATAATGTGTTTAAGTTTCTTTGCAAGGAGGCGGCGCGACGGTCCCTTCTGGCGAAAACGGAGCATTCCCACCCAGTCGAACGGTTCAATCCATTCACTTATGAGCCAAAAATCGGCTTGAAATCGGCATAAAAAACGGAGCATATCCGTTCACTTTTGCAAGAAATGCCGAAAAACGGCCGAAAAAACGGAGCATTGCCGTTCACCTGTTGTATCACCTGTTGCTGGAGCCCGGGAATCACACAGAAAACGGAGCATTGCCGTTCATTTTGGGAAACGTAAGTTGCTAAAAGCAAGTCGTTTGCAGCTGAAAAACGGAGCATATCCGTTCACAAATTCCCCTGAATGACAGTCCGCTCACAGAAAACGGAGCATTTCCGTACACTTTTCAGCTCTCTTTACGTATATTGTATGTAGAATTGAATTTAACATACGATATACAGCCATGGCAGGAAAGACTAAAGAAATGAGCCAAATTAATCAATTACTGCTCCTCAAGAAGGAGGGAGTCTCCAACCGCAAGGCAGCCGAGATTGTCGGCATCAATAAGGAGACCGCAAACAACTACGTACGTAAGGCCTGTGCAGACGAACTCGGCATAGAAGGCCTTCTCAAACTCGACGACCCCGTGCTTGAACATCGTCTCAAGGGTGGCAATCCGGCCTACCCTGACCAGCGCTTCGGGGTCTTCAAGGAGCTGCTGCCCTATCTCCAGGAGGAGATGAAACGCAAGCATGTGACCCTGAAGCTCCTTTGGGAAGAATACGTCTCGGAACATCCCGATGATCACTACAGTCTCACACAGTTCCGCTATCATTACAGCCAGAACACGGAGGCGAAGAAAGAGTCACCCTCCACCATCCTTGCCGACATGCGCACAGGAGGCGAGAAGCTGTTCCTGGACTTTACCGGCGACACGATGGGCTACACCGACAGGGAAACCGGTGAGGTGGTACAGTGCCAGGCCTTCGTGGCAACGCTGCCTGCAAGTGACTATGGCTACCTGCTCTTCGTCCCCTCGCAGCGTACGGAAGACTTCGTATATGCCATCACACAGTGCCTCAAGCACCTGGGAGGAGTGCCGAAAATGCTCGTTCCGGATAACCTGAAGGCAGCCGTGATAAAGACGGACAGGTATGAGCCGTCCCTGAACAAGGTGCTT
>JAQXRG010000170.1 GCA_029218405.1 Bacteroidales bacterium | reverse complement strand
TCAACGAGCGCAACCAGCGTCTCAAACAGGCAGGACCTTCCGAACCGGTGCTGATTCTGGGTCTGAACGGTGCTCCGGCTGCCGGTGACACCTTCCATGTGTTCGATACCGATCAGGAAGCCCGCGAAATTGCCAACAAACGTGAGCAGTTGCAGCGCGAACAGGGCTTGCGTACCCAGAAGATGCTGACGTTGGACGAAGTGGGCCGACGGTTGGCTCTCGGCGACTTCCATGAACTGAATGTCATCGTCAAGGGCGATGTGGACGGTTCTGTTGAGGCGTTGAGCGATTCGCTGATCAAGCTCTCTACCGACAAGATTCAGGTCAATGTCATCCATAAGGGGGTAGGCCAGATTTCCGAATCGGATGTGTCGCTGGCGGCAGCGTCCGATGCCATCATCGTCGGTTTCCAGGTACGTCCCTCATCGCAGGCGGCCAAGCAGGCCGAGCAGGAAGGGGTGGACATCCGCAAGTACTCCATCATTTACGATGCCATCGAAGAGGTGAAGTCGGCTATGGAGGGTATGTTGGCCCCGACCCTGAAAGAGCAGGTAACGGCCACCATCGAGGTCCGCGAAGTGTTCAACATCAGCAAGGTGGGTCTGGTGGCCGGTGCGATGGTCAAGACCGGAAAGGTGAAGCGTACCGACAAAGCACGTGTTATCCGCGACGGTATCGTGGTCTTCACCGGTTCTATCAATGCCCTGAAGCGCTTCAAGGACGATGTAAAGGAAGTGGGTACCAACTTCGAGTGCGGTATCAGCCTGAACAACTGCAATGACCTGAAGGTGAACGACATCATTGAGACATACGAGGAAATTGAAGTGAAAGCTACACTGTAAGAGGTGGAAACGATAGATATGATTATAGCAGGCGTGTTCCTGCTGGGAGCCGTACAAGGCTTCATCAAGGGATTGGTGCGACAGGTGGCGAGCCTGGTCGGACTGGTGGCGGGCTTGTTGATAGCCCGCGCCCTGTTTGGTGCGGTGGGGGAGTACCTCGCCGTACAGATAGGGACTTCCGTCGGGTTCGGTCAGGCACTGGCCTTCCTGCTCATCTGGGTGGCGGTGCCGGTCGGCCTGTCCGTAGTGGCCTATCTGCTGACCAAGACCCTGGAGCTCGTCCATCTGGGTTTTGTGAACCGCTGGCTGGGGGCCGGACTGGGAGCCGTCAAGTACCTCCTGGTGGCGAGCCTGCTCATTCAGTTGGTAGAGTTTATCGATGCCAAAAATGAGTTAATTGACAAAACTAAGAAGGAGGCTTCATCGTTCTATTATCCGTTGGAAAAGTTTTCCGGTGTGTTCATGCCGGCCATGAAGACGGTGACAAAACAAGTAATAGATATAGATAAAGAGATGTAGAGATATGCAAATGGAACCCAATAAATATGTGAAGGAACTGACGCAAGAGAAGTACAAGTACGGCTTCACGACCGATGTCCACACCGACATCATCGACAAGGGACTGAACGAGGAAGTGGTGCGGCTCATCTCGGAAAAGAAAGGCGAGCCGGAATGGCTGCTCGATTTCCGCCTGAAAGCGTTCCGTTACTGGCAGACGCTGGAGATGCCCACGTGGGCCCATCTGACCATTCCTGAAATCGACTACCAGGCCATCTCGTACTATGCTGACCCTACCCGCAAGAAGGACGGGCCGAAGAGCCTTGACGAAGTGGACCCGGAACTGATCAAGACCTTCGACAAGCTGGGCATTCCCTTAGAGGAACGGTTGGCGCTGAGCGGCATGGCGGTGGACGCCGTGATGGACTCCGTATCGGTGAAGACCACCTTCAAGGAGACGCTCATGGAGAAAGGCATCATCTTCTGTTCCATCAGTGAGGCGGTGCGCGAGCATCCGGACCTGGTGAAGCAGTACTTAGGCTCGGTGGTGGGCTACCGCGACAATTTCTTCGCCGCCCTCAACTCGGCGGTGTTCAGCGACGGGTCGTTCGTCTATATTCCCAAAGGCGTGCGCTGCCCCATGGAGTTGTCCACGTATTTCCGTATCAACGCCGCCAATACCGGCCAGTTCGAGCGGACGCTTATTGTGGCCGATGATGACAGCTACGTGTCGTACCTGGAGGGCTGTACGGCTCCCATGCGCGACGAGAACCAGCTGCATGCCGCCATTGTGGAAATCGTGGTGATGAACCGTGCGGAGGTGAAGTACTCCACCGTGCAGAACTGGTACCCTGGCGATGCCGAAGGCAAGGGAGGCGTGTACAACTTTGTCACTAAGCGCGGCCACTGCAAGGGCGTGGACAGCAAGCTCTCGTGGACACAGGTGGAGACCGGATCGGCCATCACGTGGAAATACCCGAGCTGCATCCTGGGCGGTGACAACTCGACCGCCGAGTTCTATTCGGTGGCTGTCACCAACAACTACCAGCAGGCCGATACGGGCACCAAGATGATTCACCTGGGCCGCAACACCCGCTCCACCATTGTGAGCAAGGGTATCAGTGCCGGCAAGAGCCAGAACTCGTACCGGGGACTGGTGCGCGTGGCCGAACGGGCCGACAACGCCCGCAACTACAGCCAGTGCGACTCGCTCCTCCTGGGCAGTCATTGTGGGGCGCATACCTTCCCCTATATGGACATCCACAACGAAACGGCGGTGGTGGAGCACGAGGCCACGACCTCGAAGATTTCGGAAGACCAGATATTCTACTGCAACCAGCGCGGTATCTCCACCGAGGATGCGGTGGGGCTCATCGTCAACGGATATGCCAAGGAGGTGCTCAACAAGCTCCCGATGGAGTTCGCTGTCGAGGCCCAGAAGCTGCTGTCCGTGTCGCTGGAAGGCAGTGTCGGATAAGAAAAACAATAGCAAGATGTTAGAGATAAAAGACTTACATGCCAGCATCAATGGCAAAGAGATACTGAAAGGCATCCACCTGTCTGTCAAGGCAGGCGAGGTGCATGCCATCATGGGCCCGAACGGATCGGGCAAGAGTACGTTGAGCAATGTGTTGGTGGGACATCCCGCCTACGAGGTGACCAAGGGCAGTGTCACCTTCGACGGCAAGGACCTGCTGGCGATGGAGGCGGCCGAACGCAGCCATGCCGGCCTGTTCCTCTCGTTCCAGTACCCTGTCGAGATTCCCGGCGTGAGCATGGTGAACTTCATGCGCGCGGCGGTGAACGAGAAACGCAAGTACCTGGGCGAGCCCGCCCTGACCGCCAGTGAGTTCCTGAAGCTGATGCGCCAGAAGCGCGGCATCGTGGAGCTGGACAGCAAGCTGGCCAACCGCTCGGTGAACGAAGGCTTCTCCGGCGGCGAGAAGAAACGCAACGAAATCTTCCAGATGGCCATGCTGGAACCGAAGCTGAGCATCCTCGACGAGACTGACTCCGGTCTCGACATCGACGCGCTCCGCATCGTGGCCGAAGGGGTGAACAAGCTCAAGACCCCCGAGACCAGCTGCATCGTCATCACGCACTACCAGCGCCTGCTCGACTACATCAAGCCGGACATCGTGCATGTGCTCTATAAGGGACGCATCGTCAAGACCGCAGGTCCCGAACTGGCCCTGGAGCTGGAAGAGAAGGGGTACGACTGGATCAAGAAGGAACTGGGAGAACTGTAAGCCATGATGAAAGCAGAACAGCAATATATCGACCTCTTCTCGCAGTGCGAGGCGATGATTTGCCGGCACAGCGCCGAAGCGATGAACGCCCCCCGTGCGAAAGCGTTTGCCGATTTCGAGCGGCAGGGCTTTCCCACGCGCAAGCAGGAGAAGTACAAATATACGGAGGTGGCGAAGTATTTCGCGCCCGACTACGGACTGAACCTGAACCGTCTGGAGATTCCGGTCAATCCCTACGAGGTCTTCAAGTGCGATGTGCCCAACATGAGCACCTCGCTCTACTTTGTGGTGAACGATGCCTTCTGCCAGCGTGTCCATCCCTCGGCTTCCTTGCCCGAAGGAGTGCTCTTCGGCAGCCTGTCTGAGCTGGCGCGGCAGCATCCCGATGTGGTGAAGCGGTGCTACGGCAAGCTGGCCGACACCTCGAAGGATGCCGTCACGGCCTTCAACACCATGTTCGCCCAAGACGGCGTGCTGATGTACGTGCCCCGTCAGGTGGTGATGGAGAAGCCCATCCAGTTGGTGAACATCCTGCGGGCCGACGTGGATTTCCTCGTCAACCGCCGTATGCTCATCGTGCTGGAGGAAGGGGCGCAGGCCAAGCTGCTGGTGTGCGACCACGCCATGGACCATGTCAACTTCCTCTCCACCCAGGTGACCGAAGTGTTTGTGGGCGAGAACGCGGTGCTCGATCTCTACGAGCTGGAGGAGACCCATGAGAGCACGGTGCGGTTCCACAACCTGTACGTGCGGCAGGAAGCCGGCAGCAATGTGCTGCTGAACGGCATGACCCTGCACAACGGTACCACGCGCAACACCACCGAGGTGACCCTGGCCGGCCGGGGTGCGGAAATCAACCTCTGTGGCATGGCCATCGCCGACCAGAATGAGCAGGTGGACAACCATACGTTCATCGACCACCAGGTGCCCGACTGCACCAGCAACGAACTGTTCAAGTACGTGCTCGACGGGCAGGCCGTGGGAGCGTTTGCCGGCAAGGTGCTGGTGCGCGAGGGAGCGCAGCACACCCAATCGCAGCAGACCAACCGCAACATCTGCGCTACCCGCGAGGCCCGCATGTACACCCAGCCGCAACTGGAGATTTATGCCGACGATGTGAAGTGCTCGCACGGCGCTACCGTGGGCCAGCTGGACGAGAACGCCCTGTTCTACATGCAGCAGCGCGGCATCAGCCTGAAGGAAGCCCGGTTGCTGCTGATGTTCGCCTTCGTGAACGAGGTGATTGACCAGATTCGTATGGAAGCCCTCAAGGACCGTCTGCACCTGCTGGTGGAGAAACGCTTCCGGGGCGAGCTGAACAAGTGTCAGGGATGTGCCATCTGTAAATAACCGACAAGTATGTACGACGTAAACAAGATACGGGAGGACTTTCCCATCCTGGGGCGCGAGGTGTACGGCAAGCCCTTGGTCTATCTCGACAACGGGGCTACTACCCAGAAGCCCCGTTGTGTGGTCGAGTCCATCACCGATGAATACTATTCCGTGAATGCCAACGTACACCGGGGCGTTCACTTTCTCTCGCAGCAGGCCACGAACCTGCACGAGGCATCGCGCGAGACCGTGCGCCGCTTCATCAATGCCCGGAGTGTTTCCGAGATTGTCTTCACGCGCGGCACCACGGAGAGCATCAACCTCGTGGCCTCTACCTTTGCCGACAGCCAGATGCAGGAGGGCGACGAGGTCATTGTGTCTGTCATGGAGCACCACAGCAACATCGTCTCCTGGCAGCTGCAGGCCGCCCGCAAGGGCATCCGTCTGCGGGTGATACCGATGAACGACCGGGGTGAGCTGCTGATGGACGAGTATGAGCGGCTGTTCTCTTCCAAAACCAAACTGGTGTCGGTGGCCCACGTCTCGAACGTGCTGGGTACCATCAATCCGGTGGAGCGCATCATCGAAATCGCGCATGCCCACGGTGTGCCCGTGCTCATCGACGGCGCGCAGGGCATTCCCCATCTGCCGGTGGACGTGCAGGCGCTGGACGCCGACTTCTACGTGTTCAGCGGCCATAAGGTGTACGGCCCGACCGGCATCGGTGTGCTCTACGGCAAGGAAGCCTGGTTGGAGAAGCTGCCTCCCTACCAGGGCGGCGGCGAGATGATTCAGAGCGTCAGCTTCGAGAAGACCACCTTCAACGAGCTCCCCTTCAAGTTCGAGGCGGGCACGCCCGACTACATCGGCTCTACGGCCCTGGCCAAGGCCCTCGACTATGTGTCGGCTCTCGGCATGGAACAGATCGCGGCTTACGAGCACGAGCTGACCGTGTACGCCCTGCAGCGCCTGAAGGAGATTCCCGGCATGCGCATCTTCGGTGAGGCGGAACACAAGGGCGGTGTGATTTCGTTCCTCGTGGGCGACATCCATCACTTTGACATGGGTACCCTGCTCGACCGCCTGGGCATTGCGGTCCGTACCGGCCATCATTGCGCCGAGCCGCTGATGCGCCGTCTGGGCATTGAAGGGACGGTCCGCGCCTCCTTCGGCCTGTACACCACGAAAGCAGAGATTGATACCTTGGTGGCCGGCATTGAGCGGGTCAGCCGCATGTTCGGATAGTCCTATGCTGCTGCCCTATCTACATCCGGGACTGACAGAGGCGGGATGCGACGAGGCAGGCCGGGGATGCCTGGCCGGTTCCGTCTATGCCGCCGCTGTCATCCTGCCTCCCGACTTCCGGAACGAGCTGCTGAACGACTCGAAGCAGCTCACCGAGCGGCAGCGCTATGCCTTGCGCGAGGTCATCGAGCGAGAAGCGTTGGCGTGGGCGGTCGGTGTGGTCACGCCCGAAGAAATCGACCGCATCAACATCCTCAAGGCCTCCTTTCTGGCCATGCACCGGGCCGTGGACCAGCTCGTTGTCCGTCCGCAGCACCTGCTGATCGACGGCAACCGCTTCACTCCCTATCCCGGCATCCCGCACACCACCGTGGTGAAAGGCGACGGCAAGTACCTTTCCATTGCCGCCGCTTCCATCCTGGCCAAGACCTACCGCGATGATTACATGAACCGTCTGGCCGAGGAATACCCGCACTACGACTGGCGGAGCAACAAAGGGTATCCCACCCGTAAGCACCGTGCCGCCATTGCCCAGTACGGTCCTACGCCCTATCACCGCAAGACCTTCAACCTCCTGGGCGACGGGCAGCTGACACTGGCTTTCCCGGAGGAATGACGTACCCTTCGTGGGCTGTCTCCTCCGTACTTCCCGTCAGGCACCCGTCACCTGACGAATTTCCTCAAAGCTTTCACAAATCCAGGTGGCGCCAGCCTCCTCCAGTTCCTGTCGGTCGCCAAACCCGTAGAGCACCCCGATGGAGCGCAGTCCGCACGCCCGGGCACCGATGATGTCGAACTTCCGGTCGCCGACCATGAGCAACCGTCCGCGGTCGGTCACGCCCATTTGCCGCAGTCCGTCGTTGATGACATCCGCCTTGGTGTGTAGGGTCCCCTCGTCATCCCGTCCGAAGACATAGTCCATGCGCTGTCCCAGTTCCGGGAACAGCTCGCCGACCACCTGGTCCGCCATCCTCTTCATCTTGCTGGTGGCGATGGCCGTGGTGTAGCCCGCCCGCTTCACCGCATCGAGAAAGTCCGTCACGCCGGGGTACGGCCGCTGTTCGTAGATACCTTTCGCGAAATACCGTTCGCGGTACTTCATCACCGCCTCTTGTGCCTGTAGCTCCGAGAACCCATAGAAATCTTTGAATGAGTCCTCCAATGGTGGTCCGACAAAGAAGCGCAAGTCCCGGTAGTCCGCTACCGGGATGCCGAAGTGTGCCAGCGCGTACTGTGCGCTGCGCATGATGCCCTCGCCGCTATCTACCAGGGTGCCGTCGAGGTCGAAGAGCAGGCAGTCTGTTTCCGCTGCCCGCTGCGGATACGTCAAAGTAGGTGTTTTCATGGTTCTTCCGTCATGGTTCGGCTGCAAAGGTACACTTTTTTCTGTCTGGTACAAAGAAACGGACCGGTGGAAGTCAGTGGGTTATTTATTTCCAAGATACGGGTGCGTGTGGAACATGCCATTGGTAGTGTCAAGTTTATGATGATTGTCAAAGACGAATGCCGACTCAGGGCAAACCAATTTGTGGAACGTATCTTTGCTATCTGCGCTGCCTTGCATAATCTGAGAATTACAACAGAACCGTGGATTTATAAAATCTAATCTACATAAACTCTAATATCTACCTAACTACTACGTAGTATTCGCGTCTAATAAGCCTATAGAATTTCTACTATTGTAGATGTCTTGGTGAGAATGTAGAAGTACCCTAAATTCGATTATTTCGTTAATAAATCAGCGGAAACCGCGCAGTTTTACCACTTTCCGCTTGTTTTCTCACGAAATATTACTATCTTCGTGGTGTCATATAAAATAATAATGTTATGCTCATAGGTCGAGATAAAGAAAAACAGATACTACAAAATACTCTCTACGAAGAGTACTCACAATTTGTTGCCGTATATGGAAGACGTCGTGTTGGTAAGACTTTTCTTATCAGAGAAACCTTTGAGAACCGATTTGATTTCCAATTTACTGGTGCTGCAAACTTGACTGCAAGAAAACAGTTGGTACGTTTCCGTCGTGCACTCAAAGAACATGGGCAGAAAGATACTCCGGAACTAACCAATTGGGGCGATGCTTTTAGTGAACTCAAACGATTTATTATGAGTCTGCCTGAAGGCAAAAAGGTTGTTTTCCTTGACGAGCTTCCATGGATGGATGCTCCACGCTCTGGATTTTTATCAGAGTTGGAATCATTTTGGAACGGATGGGCATCCGCACGAAAAGATATTGTTTTTGT
>JAQXRG010000169.1 GCA_029218405.1 Bacteroidales bacterium | reverse complement strand
CGCAGCTGTACCCTGGCGCAGAAGGCCACCGGTACGGACGAGAACTATGACGAAGGACTGGTGGGCGAACGCCGCTACGGCATCGGCTACGGCTTCGACCTGACCAAAGGTGTGTCGCCGAGGGGACTCCGCTATCCGATTCTGAAGAAGGAGGTGCTGCGGCAGGAGCAAGGCGCGGTGCAGGTAGCAGCCGATTCGCGTTTTGAGATATTAGCACGCACCTACACGGGCCGCACCGTGAAGGAACTCAGCAACCAGTTTGCCAGCGAAGCGAAGCTGAAAGGCAGCGGATGGGGCATAGAGAGCGATGCCAACCTGGTGTTCAATCCCGGTTACTATTCGAAGGGGCAGTACGAATATGCCCTGTCGTACCTCCACGCGCTGCAGGAGCGGATCGTCATCAACAAGACGGCAAATGAGCTGAAGGAACGCAACGAGGTGACACGGGCAGACGGCACGGTGACGTATGAATACACGTACCTGACCAATGCGGCGGGGGAGGCACTGAATGCTCCGGACAACGACCCGAAGTATTCCTCCACCGACGAGGGGTTCAGCCGGTTGATCAAAATGTACGGTACCCACTTGGTGCAGACCGGCAGTCTGGGAGGCCGCCTGCTCTACAGCCTGTGTGTGGATGCATCGAAGGTGAGCGGCCGCTACGACCTCAGCGCGTATGCCCGTTTGTCCTACGACGGGGTGGTGGAGGCAGCCGACTCCCTGCGGGCACAATACGGCTCGTCGTTTGCCGCTAACCTGCGATCGGTGGAAACCAAGATGCTGGCCTGGGGAGGCGACCACCAGTTGGTGGTCAGTATGAACGGCACCACCGGCGAAGCACTGCATGACCTGGTGAACGAATGGGTGCAGGGTCTGACGGCCAACGAGGACCAGTGGACGTTCATCGGGTACGACACGACGGACGACCTGGTGCCGATCTACGACCTGATTTACGACAAGAGACGCGCCTCGCTGCTCCAGGAATTCATCGAGTCGGGACGCTATGCGGAGTCGCAGAAGCATCCGTCCTACGAGTTGGGCGTGCAGGGAGTGCTGGAAGGACTGGCCGGACTGAAGCAGCAGTTGGAGGTGACCGAAGGTTCGCTGATACTGGATGTCGGTGTGGGCGAACGGGCAAACCATCTTCTGGCCTGTGTCTGCAGCGAGTTCATTCCCGCACTGGACGAACGGCACCGGGTGCTGGTGGTCTATCCGGTGCTCGACGGCAAGACCAAGTTCAACATGGGCTACTTCACGGGCAATTCCACCCATGCCCCCTGTCACGTGGTGAACATCGGGAGCGGCAGGAAGGGCCAGCTGCAGCTGTACCCCATCTATGGCGAACCCGTCGGCCAGCGCGACCGCCTCTACATGCGTGGCTCCTCCATCTCTGACGAACCGATTGACCCGGACACGGAAGTGGTGCCGGTCAGCAGTGAGGAGCGGAGGGGCTGGTTCCCCGGCAAGACGGAGGGCTATCCTCTGCTGAAGCTGGGTGCCCTCCTGTGGATGCGCGAGAACTATGAGGCCGTCACCGACACGAAGGGCAACTCGCTCCACCAGCGGGTCGGATCGGGCATGTATGCCTACGACTTCTCCTATGCCGTCGCCAAGAGCAAGGTGGACGGACAGGAGCATGTGTTCTATTTTACGCCGAACGGCAGTGGCCGCGAGCTGCCCGAGTATTTTGCACCGGACGGCTGGCGCATGCCCCTGGTGAACGAGCTGCAGGCGGTGATCGACGAGACGAAACACTACAACATCCTGCCTTCGGAAGGATGGAAGCCGGGCGGACGCTGGGGACTGGACGTGCATTGCTACGGGTATGTCGATGCCAAGGGCCGGCTGCGTGAAGACGGCAACATGGGGTGCCTGATGCTGTACCAGCCTAACGAAGAGGTGGACGGCACTTTTGTCTCGGATTCGTGGTCGTATGTGTATGCCTTCTCCGCCGAGTCGAAGGATGTCAGCTGTACGTATCTCGGCCACGACCCGAACGTGCGTTGGGTGCAGGATTTGGAATAACGGTTAACGGAAATGAAGCATATGAAGAGGTATGACGTAAAACAGAGTAGGGCCGGGGGATGGCTGGGGGTATGCCTCGCCTTCCTGCTGGCGGCGTGCAGTGACGACTTCCACCTGACAGCGGAAGTCACGCAGCCGGGGGAACCGCTGCTGGAACAGGACTTGCAGCCTTACGGATATACGCTGCCCCTGCAGATCACGACCAACGGCGACTGGCGCATCGAGCTGGACGAGGCGGGCGAGAAGATCGCCTATGCTTGTCCGGAACAGGGCACGGGCGATGCCGTGGTGAAGATCTGTATTCTCGACAATCTGGACGAGACCGCCCGCAGCGGACAGCTGACGGTGGTGTTCCCCCAGGACGAAAGGAAGAACCATACGTTGCGACTGCGCCAGCTGTCTGCCTCGGGAGGCGATTCGAACTTTGACACCCGCCAGCTGGGACAGCTCCGTCTGGGGGTGGGCTATGGCATCGATGTGGGAAAAGGCGTGACGGGAAGGAATGCGCTCCGCACTCCGTTGCTGAAGCTGGAGGTGCTGCGGGAGGCAGGCAATGTGGTGGAGGACGGCAGTTTCTTCTCCCTGACGAGCCGTGTCTATACGGGCAGCACCGTGCAGAAGCTCTCGGAGGATTATGAAAACGCCATGGGCATCAGCGGCAGCTATATCGGTATCCGTGCCGAGGCGGACGCTTCGTTCAACAAGAGCGATTACCACCAGTCGCAGTACGAATTCGCCCTGTCCTATGTAGATGTGCGCCAGCAGCGCATCCTCATCGACCTGTCGCCCGACCTCTGGTTGGAGATGGACATGCTGACCGATGGTGCCCGGAAGGCCCTGTTGGGCGAGGATCCCTACTATGCCAGTACGGACGAGGGCTTTGCTCATTTGGTACAGGCCTACGGGACGCATGTCGTGAAGGCGGCCACGCTGGGCGGACGGCTGCGGGTGGCGACACAGGTGGATGTGACGCAGGTGAACGGCAGCTACGACATGGAGGCGTTCGCACGCCTGTCGTATGCCGGTGCCATCAACGTGAAGGTCGATGATACGGTCACGAAGGACTATCGTTCCTCCTATGCTGCCAACCGTGCTGCCTGTACCAGCAAGGTGCAGGCGTGGGGCGGGCGCCAGGAGGATGTGGATGCCATTTACGGACTGCTGGGAACGGAGATGGAGACGGCGGTGCGCCAATGGGTGAACGGACTGAGCGAGGACGAGTCGTCGTGGACCTGTGTGGGCATCGACGAGGCGGACGACCTGGTGCCGCTGTACGAGCTGATGCTCGACGTGGATCCCGGACGGGCGAAGGCCTTCAAGGACTACCTGGAGCGGCGGGTCTATACCGGCGACCGCCCCGACTTGTGGGGATCGCAGGTCTATGTGAAAGACCTTCCTTCGTTCGGAGAGGAGGGCACTTTGGTGTATGAACTGAAAGATACGGACGGAAACCTGGTGGGATGCGTCTGCGAGGAGCTTGTGCCTCCCATCGACCGCTACCAGCGTGTCAAGGTCATCTATCCGGCAGTGGACGGGCAGCCGCTCTACGGGTTGGGGTATTTCCCCGGCAGCGGAGCCTTGCCTCCCATGCGGGTGGTGACCACGGCGAATGGGGTGACCGCCCATGCCCTGTCCCGTGCGGAAAAGGATGCCGGCAGCGGGTTCTACCTGCGCGGCGGCAGTGTGTCGGTGACCGGTTTCGGTCATGACGTGGAGGTGGTAGAGGCGGAGGTGCAGCCGTTGGAGCCGGTACTGAAACGGCGCAACGGGATGTCCCGCTATCCGGTGCTCAAGCTGGGGCAGTTGCTGCTGCTGCGCGAGGACTACGAAGGCTATCCGAAGTATCTCTACGACTGTCTGGAAGAGGAGTCGGGCGTCTATTATGCGATAGACAGGATGAGCTCTGCCTTCGAAGCCGGATGGACGGTGCCCACGTCAGAGCAGCTGGAGACGGTTCTGGGAGAGATGCCGCAGTATGCCACCAGCCCCACGGAGTTCTGGCAGCAGGATGTGGCGGGGCTGCGTCTGGTGCCCAAAGGGTACTGGATGTCGTATGGCAGTTCCTCCCCCCAGTGGAAAGAGGAGGGGCTGGTCTGCCTCGGCGTGTCGGACGACTGGAAGAAATGGTCCATGAACGAATGGCAGTACCCCTATTACAGCATCGACCTGTCGGTGCCCTCGTTTACGGGAAAGTTGCAGTACCTGCCGCTGAACCTGGAGCATCAAAGGGGATTCGTGCCGCTGCGGCTTTGTCAGGTGCTGGTGAAGGAATGAGTCGGCACCGTAGGAGGAATGAACAAACAAAAGCAATCTTTAATTAATAGATAAGTATGAAAAAGAATTTTTTACGTTGGAACTTGTTAGGGGTTACATTGGCTGCGCTGTCGATGACGGTGTTGCCGGCATGTAGCGACGATGACATCAACGTTACGGCTGAAGTGGTGATTCCTTCAGACGCACACCTGTCGTCGGGACTGGAAGCCTACGGTTATGAGGTGCCTTTTGAAATCAAGAGCAATGCGAAATGGAAGATTGTATTCGATGACGGCGGATCGGCTATTGCCTATGCCTTACCCCGTTCGGGAGAGGGCAATGCCACGGTGAAGCTGTGTGTGACGGACAACATGGAAGAAATGCCGCGCACGGGCCGCATGACCATTGTCTTCCCGGACGATACGAGCAAGAACCAGATCATCGATCTGCGGCAGAACTCGTCGCAGGCATCGGAAGACAACTATGATCCCGGACAAATCGGCCTGAAGAAGTATGGTATCGGCTATGGCTTCAATATCTACAAAGGGCTTTCGCCGAGAGGCGTGAAAGGCATGCTGCTGAAGGTGGCGAGACTACAGGAAGACGGCATGGTGCAGGACGATGGTGCGGCAGGCCTGACTGAAGTGTCTGCGGTTTATACAGGCACTACCGTCAAGGAACTGACCAGCGACTTCGAAGCGACTGCCAAGTTCGAGGGCAGCGGATGGGGCATCGAGGCGGAAGCGAACGCTACGTTCAACATGAATGACTACCAGAAGTCGGAATACGAGTACGCCATGGTGTATTATGATCTTCGTCAGGACCATCTCACCTTGATTGAGCAGGATGAAAGTGTATTGAGAGAGCAGGATCCGGATGCAGACGAGAAAGATCCTTATGCCTTTCTAACCAGAAGTGCGGGAAAGGCCCTGAATGCCCCGAAAGATGACCCGACATATCCCTCGACCAATCCCGGTTTCAAGAAACTGCTGGATACCTATGGTACCCACCTGATTGTGGGAGCCAACCTGGGTGCCCGTCTGATCTGCAGCATGCGCATCAACACGTCGCAGGTGAAGAAGGACTACAGCCTGGATGCCTATGCCCGTCTGGCCTACGACGGAGTGGTCACTGTAGAAGGCACCGCCAAGGAGGAATTCAAGAGCTCGTTCGAGGAGAACCGCAAGTCCATCACGACCTACATCAAGGCCTTCGGCGGCAACAAGCAGAAGACGCTGGCTCTTTCGGGGCTGGTAGGTGACGAATTCGCTTCGGCCTTCAAGGAATGGAAAGAGGATATCGGAGACAACGTGACGTACCTCGGTTTCGATTATGCGGAAATGGCTGATCTGGACAATAACTTGATGCCTATCTATAAGTTGGTGGAAGACGATGTACGCCGGGAGGAGTTGAAGACTTATATGGAAACGCAGTATGTTCAGGATCTGAAGGATGCTTCGAAGCAGGTGGAAATGGGCGTCCAGGGACACATCGTTGATCCTCAGTCGCTCTTCAAGGACGGCGCATCGTTGGTGAAAGACATTACGGTGGGCGATGGAGACAGCCAATTGACCATTGCCCGCGTGGCCAGTGAGTTCATCCCGACACTGGACAGCAAGAACCGTGTCATGGTGGTGTATCCGGTGGTGGCAGGTGTCACCAAATGGAACATGGGCTATTTCCCCGGCAATGCTTCAGAAGGTCCTCACCGCATCGTCAATGCGGACGGAAAAATGAAAATCACACCGACTGTCGGTGATAAGGGTGTACCTACGGAACTGTTCATTCGCGGCACATCGGTGTCAGCAACCGACCTGAACGATGGACTGGAGGTAATGGATGCCGAGGTGTCCGACTACGGAGCCATGCTGATCCGCGACAAGGCTTACGACTACTATCCCGTGGTGAAGATCGAGGACAAGGTATGGATGCGTGAGAACTTTGCCGCCCTCCGTTCGGACAAGAACGATACGGACTATCTGGCTCACATGTGTGGCATGATGGGGGACGACTGCTACTATTACCCCTACGGCGCGGTGAAGGAAGCGCGTTCGACGTTCATTCCCGACGGCTGGAACCTTCCCAAGGCAACGGATATCAATACCATGGTCAGCCTGCTGAAGGATAATAACATCATTCCCGGACAGGGCTTCTCGGAAGGGGGAGTGCTGGGACTGGATATGCTTCCGATGGGCTATCTGAAGGAGACCTCAGGCGGTAACTATACGCAGGAAGATAGCGGTAAGGCCTACCTCTTGTTGGACGATCCTACCAATATGAGTCAAGGTGGTGCGGCAGCTTGGAAATACGGTACGGCAGCCGTTGTCAATCCCGAATCGGGCGTGGTTGTGTCCTCCCGACTGCTGGGTCCGTTAGAAGGGTTGCGCATCCCTGTGCGTTTCTATCGGAAGATTGAATAAGAATGACGATTCATTAATTAACAGTAAACCGAAATATTAATTAAAAGTAAACAGAAATGGAAATCAAGAATCTTTTCAGAAGTTGCCTGCTGATGGCAACTGCGCTGTGCATGGCGGCCACGCTGCCTGCCTGCAGCGACGACGATGACAAGGAAGTAGGCCCGAAATTCCACATGGTGAAAGGCGCGGTAGGCGTAGAAGCCAATGCCGACTGCCGGGATGCCTTTACGCTGAAGACGGTGCTGACCAAGCCCGACGGAGAAAAGGAGAGCCTGATGACGGAGTTCTCGTTGGGAACGACGAAGTCGATCTCTGCGTTCGAACTGCCTGCCACCTTCACCTTGGAGATGACGGCGGAACCGAAGGCGGACTTCACGCCCGTAGAAGGGAAGGACTACAACTTCAACGTGAAGTACAGTTACGAAGTGTCGGTGGTGGATGACAGGGACATGGTGCCGACTTCTGTGTCAAGAAAAGGCTCGGTGGTTCCTGCCGGCAAATACAATACGGATCCGGAGAGCATCAAGGGACTGCAGAAAAAGTTCTTCCCTTTCAAGTTGGTCTTCACGGTCAAGGAAACCGGCAACAGCCAGGAACCGTATAGCATCAGTGTGAAGGGGGAATAATCGGTAAATAGCGAAAGGACAGACGGCTTCCGGGACACGGGCCGCCTGTCAGTAGCAGATTCGGGCATCGTCTGGACATCCGGTCCGGGCGGTGCCCGATGCTGTCTGCGTGAGAAAATGTGCGTTCTGTTTGGGGATTTGCGTAGGATAGATTATCTTTGCTCTTTGTATAAATATAGTTAGAGTTATGAGAAGGAAAACATTACAGGATAAGGCGTGGAAATGCTGCCGGAAGGGGCTGATCCGGGTGCTGGCCGTGATGCTGGCCTGCTGCCCGGCGGGGTGTTCGGACGATGATGCCCCGACATCCGACCCGGAAGAAGTGCAGACGCTGCACGAGGATAATATCTATGTGTTCCTGTCGCCCAACGGACCGGGCGACAACGGATATAACGACCAGATTGTGGAAGCGGTGTCGGAGTTCGCCTTCAGCCGGGAAGTGGGCGTGCACCTGTCGAAGCCGAACCGCATGAGCGATGTGAACGACTACTTGGACGTACTGTGGTCGATCTATGGGGAGCGGGAGCAAGGAAAGACACTGGTGGTGCTGGCGGCTTCGGAGTACGAAGCGTTGGCCCTGAGTCGTTCAGCCGTACCGAACGACCGTTTCCAGGTGCTGCTCTTCGAGTCGGAGCAGGAGGACTTGCCGGAAGGCTTCTCCACCTTCCATCTGAGCCGTTACGGCATCTCGTATGCCGTGGGGGCCATGGTGGCCCGGCAACGGGCGGAAATCATTGCCGCCATGCCCGACGTGGTGGCTCTGGAGGATGCGATAAAGGGCTTCAAGGACGGCTACGCAGCCCATGGTGCACGGTGGGTGCCGGCTGTCCATTACCTCAGTACGGACTATAGGGGATTTACGATGCAGAAGAAAGCACGCCAGCTGACGGACAGCCTGCAGCGTGCGTACAACGATGTCCCTTGCTACGGCACTATCTATCCTCTGGCGGGCTATGCGAACCATGGGATCTATGCCGGCATCCGCGATGTGAACTTGCTTATTTCCAACCTGTGGGGAATCGGGATGGATGTGGACTGCAGTGCGCAGACTGACTATACCCCGTTTTCGGTCATCGTGGACATTGCCTCGCTGCTGAGGCGGTACCTCGCCGACTGGTTGGAGGGCAAGGACCTGCCGCGCAAGGCGGTGTATGGCATGCAGGAGGGATATACCGGCATGGTTTTCGGAGAGGGATGGGATCCTTACGGGTTGTTCTCGCAATGGGAGGATTCGACCTCGACCGAAATGTTCCTGCCGAAGGATTTCTGGATAGAGAAGTACGAAAAAGTGAAAGACGAAGCAATCAGGAAGGAGGAAGAATATGAAAGGAAATAAGTGGAACGGATGGCAGTGGCTGCTGGCGGTGGTACTGGTGTTCCTGACGGCCTGCTCGGACCAGGAGGACGGGAAGACCGGTCCGGAGAACCCCGTGGAAATAAAGACGTATAAGGTGGCCGTGATCGCACCCGCACGGGTGCAGCAACGCTGGAAACGGTCGGCGGAATGGGCACAGGAGCTGATGGAGCAGGCGCAGGAATCTTTCGACGTGCAGGTGCGGCTGGAACTGGACTGGCACGACGAGCAGGCGGCCGACTTCGAGCAGTATGTGCAGCGGGTGGCGACGGACGAGGAGTATGCCGCCGTCATCGGGCCGGTGGCTGCCGACAAGGCAAAGATCGTGGCGCATGCCTGCCGGAACCAGCAGAAGACGCACATTCTCCCTACGCTGGCGAATGCGGAGTTCCAGCGTGTCTATGCCCCGAAGGACTATGTGTTCTGCCTCACGCAGAACGACATCATGCAGGCGGAGGTGATGTTCTCGCTGTTCAACGATGTGCCGCTCTACTGGGACAATTACGTGGCCTTGGTGACGTCCGCCGACAGTTACGGCGACACGTTCCGCCAGTGGTTCGGCTATCTGGCCACCGAGCGGTACTACAAGACCAGCTTTGTGACCCTCCTCGATGAGGACACGCCGGTGGAGGAGGCTGTCGAGGAGTTCTACCGTATCCGTGCGGACGCTCAGGTCGATTCGCCCGACCGCATCTTCTTCGCGCCTTCCGACGGGAACGACTTAGTGCGGGTGGATGCAGAGCTGGAGCGGCTGCGCAAGCTCTATGAGCAGGATTCCCTCAGGAACTGGATATATGCCTATCGGATGAACCTGTTCTGCGGCGATGCCTGTGTGGATGAGGACGTGGCGCGGCAGGTGAAGCACACCTACGAGGGAGTGGATCTGGCACCGATGCCGGAGTCGGGCTTCGTGAGTGCCTACAAGGCGAAGTTCGGGGAAGAACCGATGGGCGGTGAGGCACAGGTGCTGGATGCGGTCTATCTGTTGCACTACGCGCTGACGGCCATGATCCGCGACGGGCACGAGCTGGTGGAGGATGCCCGGGATGCCGACGGGGTGCCGGTGCGCCAGTCGCCCCTCTGCCAGTACGTGGTGAACGTGGTGGACGGATCGGATGATGCGTCGCTGAGCTGGCTGCCCGACGATGCGCTGACGGTGTTCATCTGCCTGAAAGCAGGCATCTATCCCAATGTGAGCGGTGCTTCGAGCGACTGGACGTTCGACCCGAAATACCATTGTGCCGTCACGACCTCTACCTACCGCCACTGGCGGCTCTACAACGGAAAGTACCATACGCTGGAGTACGTTACGGCCAACGGCAGCGACCATACGGTGTCGAGCATCGAGAACTGGACCACCCAGGCGCAGGTGGTGCAGGAAATCAAGGAGGAAGAGGTGAAGTTGGTCTATCCGGAACTGAAGGACCATTATGCATTGGTGGTGGCGGCCACCAGCGGATGGGACAACTACCGACACCAGGCGGATGCGCTCGCCATGTACCAGCTGTTGAGGAGCCAGGGGTATGACGATGACCATATCTTCCTGATTATGGAGGACGACATTGCCGGCAGTCCCTATAACCTGAACAGCGGAGAGGTGAGGGTGACCCCCGACGGGGAGAACCTGTACCACGATGTACAAGTGGATTACAAGATGAGCGACCTCTATCCGTCGGACGTGCTGAACATCCTCGAAGGGGTGCCCACGGCGGTGACACCGAGGGTCCTCCCCTCGACGGCCAACGACAATGTGCTGGTGTTCTGGAGCGGACATGGCGATTACGGCCTGCTCAACTACGGGAAGTCCTATCTGTATGCCAACGACCTGAGCGAGACGCTGCAGCGGATGGCGGAGCAGCAGCGTTACCGGAAGCTGCTGATGGTCATCGAGGCGTGCTATTCGGGTTCGGTGTTCGAGAAATGTCTGGGCAACAAGGGAATGCTGTTCATCACGGCGGCCAACAATTCGGAAACGTCTAAGGCGGACATGAAGGACGAAAACCTGCATGTGTTCCTCAGCAACGGCTTTACCCGTGCCTTCCAGACCAAGATTACGGAGAATCCGGACGTGACCTTGCGGGACTTGTTCTACTTTGTGGCGACGCAGACGGTGGGCAGCCATGCCTGTATGTTCAACCAGTCGAACTACGGGAATGTGTTTACCGAGCGGATGAGCGAGTTCCTGGTGAAATGAGTTTGGCGGTGGTCCTCTGCATGATGGGAGCCGCTGCAGGTATGGCACAGGACTCCAACCGACAAAGGGGTGAACGTATGGACCCCTCGCAGCGCATCGAACAGATGGTGAAGCAGCCGGGACTGGACGAAGCCAAGGCGAAGGAGTTCCGTGCCGCCATGGAAGAAATTGTTTCTATGACATGACCAAATTTTCTCACACAATTTAGTGTGAAAATAGCTAAAAGTCACATTGGCGTCCCGTGGATTCCGATGTGACTTTTTTACATCTTGCATTTTCATCCATGCATTAGCCCCCAGCTTGTCTATGAAAGTTCGCTTGGGAACTATCTTTTTCTTCTTTCTTTTTTCAGAATAATTCTTAGCTGTCCTCATGCTGTCCCGAGGTTCAGCGGCTCTACAAGGAGCTGTCTCGGTTCCCGGAGTGAGGCCGCAGCTTCACACCTCCTCCATGCGTTCCGCCTTCCAGCCCCTGAACTGCACCACGATGCGGTGGAGCCTTGTGTCTTGTCGCAGGGTCTCCACGCGCTGGGCGGCGGCATAGCCTTTCACCTGTTCCACCGCCTCGTTTCAAAAAAAGTTCTGAATTTGCTTGCGGGTTCGGAAAAAAACGCCTACTTTTGCCAAGACACTTTAAACTGTCATAAAAAACGCAAATGCTGGAACGGAAGATAGGTGTACGACACACGATGAAAAAGAATGTCGCATACGTATTCTACGATGCCGCCATGTACGGGTGGGGTGGATTTGAAGGAAAGTGTAGAGAAAAGCGAAATTGAAATAAGACAAAACAAGAACGATGAAACAGTATGGTCCATTGTTGCCGGATGTCATGTCCGGCTGTTGCCTCATGCCCCTCCGGGAGCATGCGCTGGCTGGCGGTCTGTCCTCTCGCAGGGGACGAACCCGACTCGTATGGCCTGTATCGTTGGAAAAATCACCTTATTAAATACACACATTATCATGACAAAAAGAACATTTTTTACTGAATGCCTGAAGTGGGCGATGTTCCTGCTGTTGGCCGCTCCCTTGGCAGTGGGGCTGTCCGCTTGTTCGGACGACAACGACGATGAAGACCCTTTCGACGAAGAAGAATGGTCGGAAGCCCAATGGGCCAGAATCGCCAAATATGCGAATATGAGCAGTCTCATCCGCCCGTTGGCGGGACTGGATGCACTGCCCGAAGACTGGGAAATCGCCGTCTATGAGCCGGGTATCGGCGTGGTGACCGACGAATCGATGCCGGAGGTCCGCTCCGTCCTGAAGGCGGATGTCGCGAGTGCCGAACTGTTCTTCCTTTCCATCGTTCCCAAAGACGGACTGACGAAGACCTCCGACGGCTATACCTGGACAGGCGAGGGGATAGGCAGCGTGACCTTCCGGAAGGTGAACACGGCCGACTGCTATGCCACCCTCGACGTGAAGCTCCAGCAGATGCCGTCGCTCGCCCAGGTGCGCTTCGTGCCCGAGTCGGCCATCGGCACCAATGCCACGTTCAGTGGCGAGTCCTTCTACAAGGCAGGCGATGTGGTGGAGGACAAGAATGGTCTCATCTGGATCTGCGTGCGCCCGTCGTCGGGGCCTGAAAAGAAGGAATATGCCTATTTCGTCACCTTCGATCTCGACAAGAGTGCCTTGAAGACCAACACCGAGAAACTCTATTACGTGAACCAGAAGAACAAGAAGATACAGGTCACGAACGTGTCTGGCACGTGGACGTACGGCAAGAACCTGGTGGAGAAGCGCATTGCCGTGGCCGCCGCCCTCACCTTCTCCCATTGCGACCTGAGCGGACTGGGATGGACCGACGACCTGTTCTACAAGTCGATGGATATTCCCGGCGTCCGGTTTACGGGCTGTTACGTCGCTCATGATACCTATGTCAAGACCGACGGCGAGCACAGCTCCAAGTACATCCAGCCGATGCTGCTGGCCAATGCCTTCAGCTCCACCTCGTTGGCCTGCTTCTCCAAGCGGCAGGATTCGGAGAAGGCTGTCCTGTCCCTGACCGACTCCTACGACCCGGCCTACTGGGCGGATAAACTGTGGACGGTATCGCAGAAAACGTCCACGAGCTGGCACAAGGTAGATGAGGCTTACGACGAACCCTACGACATCCGCCGCTATGTCACCCGTTTCGAGCCAGACTCCAGACGACTCACCCTTCCCGCCTTTGCGTACCTGAACGTGCCCGATTCCTACTACAACGGCATGATCAAGCACCCTGTCTTTGTGATGCAGCAGAAGCGGGTGAAGGACAGGGGAAAGGCATACAGCGGCTTCACGCTGATTCCGTCCGGCACCCCCAACACCTTCGACTTCTGGCAGTGGTTGGAGCGGGGTAGCGTGACCTTGGACGGAGACTCCTATTCGATGAACTGATTCTGTGACATAAACTTTTTAATGAATTGACGGTGCAACATCAACTTTTTACAAGAATCCCGTGTGTCCGATTCGGGGGGTTGTTAGGACTCTTCATGGCTTTCTTTTGTCTGGCGGCCTGCTCGGACGATGAGGTGAAGGTGACCGCCGAGGTGGTCCTCCCCTCGGAGAGCGTGTTGTCCGCCGGACTGGAAGCCTACAGCTATACGCTGGAGATGCAGATCACGTCCGACACGGAATGGCGGGTGGAGTTCGACGAGACGGGCGACGAGATCGCCTACGCCCTGCCCGCTTCGGGCAAGGGGAACGCCACGGTCAAGCTCTGCATCCTCGACAACCTGGAGTCCGTGCGGCGCACGGGGCAGATGACCGTGGTCTTTCCCGCCGACCCGACGAAGAACCGCAGCTGTACCCTGGCGCAGAAGGCCACCGGTACGGACGAGAACTATGACGAAGGACTGGTGGGCGAACGCCGCTACGGCATCGGCTACGGCTTCGACCTGACCAAAGGTGTGTCGCCGAGGGGACTCCGCTATCCGATT
>JAQXRG010000168.1 GCA_029218405.1 Bacteroidales bacterium | reverse complement strand
CCACCGCCGGCTCCCCGCCGCCCCGCGCCCCCCGCGGGGGCGGCGTCACCCTGTCTTTTAAACCCTTTCACCGAACCCATGACCAATAACTCCACACGACTCCTTTGGGCGGCCCTCGCCCTCTGCTTCCTGCTGGCAGGAACAGTGGGAACGGGCTATGTCCTGATGACCCGGCGCACCTTCCAGGTCGGCCGGCCTACTTTTCTTTATATTGATGCCGATGACACCGCCGACTCGGTGTTCCTGAAACTGGAACGAGACCTGAAGGCCTCCTCGCTGACGGGATTCCGCCTGCTGGCCCAGGCGTACGACTACTCTTCGCGCGTACGGACCGGTGCCTACCGGATGGACGCCACCACGCGTACCCTCGACGCCTTCTGGCAACTGCTGCACGGCCACCAGACACCGGTGCGCATCGTGGTGCCCAGTGTCCGCACGATGGACCGCATGGCCACCGCCCTCAGCAAGCGGCTGATGACCGACTCGGCTTCGGTAGCCCGACTGCTGAACGACAGCAGTTACATCGCTTCCTTGGGCTTCGACCGACAGACACTGCCGGCCCTCTTCCTCCCCAACACCTACGAAGTGTACTGGAACATAAGCGCTGACGACCTGCTGCGACGGATGAAACGGGAATACGACCGGTTCTGGAACGAGCAGCGACGGACCCAGGCCGAAGCGGTGGGACTCACCCCGGTGGAAGTGGCGACCCTGGCCTCCATCGTGGAAGAGGAAACCGCCCAAAAGGCAGAGAAGCCGATGGTGGCCGGACTGTACCTGAACCGGCTGCGGAAGGGAATGCCCCTGCAGGCGGACCCGACCGTGAAGTTCGCGCTACAGGACTTCGGACTGCGCCGCATCCTGCTGAAGCACTTGGAGACGGACAGCCCCTACAACACCTACCGGCAGGCGGGACTCCCTCCCGGACCCATCCGGGTAGCCACGCCCGAAGGAGTGGAAAGTGTGCTGCATCCGGCACGGCACTCCTATCTTTACATGTGCGCCAAGGAGGACTTTTCGGGGTTCCACAACTTCGCGGCCACCCTACAGGAACACAGCCGCAACGCACAACGCTACCAGCAGGAACTGAACCGGCGGAAAATCAGATAAGCACTTCCAGCCCGTCATAGGCTAAGTGCACATGAGGAGGAAGGGTAGCGTCCACCTCGGCGTGAAGCCCCATGTGGTGGCTCATGTGGACCAAATAGGTCTCGCGGGGACGGATGCGGCGCACTTGCTCCAACGCTTCGGACAGGGACTGGTGAGTGGGATGCGGTGCCGGGCGAAGGGCGTTCATCACCAGCACGTCCAGTCCTTCCAACAAGGGATAGGACGCCTCGGGCAACGTGAGCATATCCGTTATCCACGCCATTCCCCCGATGCGGTAGCCCAGAATCGGCAGCTGCCCGTGCATCACCCGCAACGGAAGCACACGGGCCGTCCCTCCGTCCCTGCCCGGCACGACGAACGGCTCGCCGGGCGCAACCGGATGAAGAGGGATGCGCGGCACGCCGGGATACAGCCGTTCCGTAAAGCAGTACGGCATCCGCTGGCGCAGCCGTTCCGTCACATACCGTTCGCCATAGACAGGGATGTCGCCGAAGGAGCAGAAAGGACGCAGATCGTCCAATCCCCCCACATGGTCGTAGTGCTCGTGCGTGACAAGCACCGCATCGATCGGCGCGAACCGTTGCATCCGCAGGCTCTGTTCCCGGAAATCGGGTCCGCAATCCAGCAGGAGGCGTACGCCCTCGTCCGTCTCCACCAGTCCGGAGCAACGCAACCGCCGGTCACGGGAATCGGCACTGGTGCAGACCGGACACGTGCACCCCACCTGAGGAACGCCCGATGAAGTGCCGCTACCAAGAATCGTGATGCGCATGACTAACAAATTTATAAGAAAATCACTTCAGGATGCAAGTCGATGCCGAACCGTTCCCGGACAGCCGACTGGACGGCCGCGGAAAGCCGAAGGATGTCAGCTCCTGTCGCCCCTCCGAGGTTGACTAGCACCAATGCCTGGCGGGAATGCACCCCGGCCGGTCCCAACGAACGGCCTTTCCAGCCGCAACGGTCAATGAGCCAGCCGGCGGACAGCTTCACCGTCCCTTCCCCCGCCGGGTAATGCGGCAGGTCGGGGTACTCCCGCAAAAGCTCCTCGAAACGGCTTTGCGGCACGATCGGGTTCATGAAGAAACTGCCGGCATTGCCGGTCACAGCGGGGTCGGGCAACTTTTCGCGGCGGATGTGGACGATGACCTCCCGCAGGCGCTGCAAGGTGAGCGCACCGCCGTCTTTCGCCAGTTCCGCACGGATATTGCCATACTCCAGCCGCCAGCAAGGGCGCTTGCGGAAGCGGTAGGTCACCTGCGTCACAAAATACTCTCCCTTCAGCTCCTGCTTGAAGACGCTCTGGCGATACGCATAGCGGCATTCCTCCACCGGGAAGACCCGCCGCTCACCAGTGGTGCGGGACACCGCCTCCACCTGGACAATGAGGTCTTTCGCCTCGACGCCATACGCCCCGATGTTCTGCACGGCCGACGCGCCCACCTCGCCGGGAATGAGCGAAAGGTTCTCCGCGCCGTACCAGCCCTGCTCCACCGTATAGGCCACCAGGTCGTCCCATACCACACCGGCACCGACGCGAAGGAGCACCTCATCGTCATCTTGCGCCACGACCTCCCAGCCTCGGATAGCGGAATGCAGCACAATGCCTTCAAAATCGGCCGTAAACAGCAAGTTACTGCCCCCGCCGATGTGCAGCAGGCGGGCGGTACGCGCCTCGGGGGAAAGCAGGAAACGGCGCAACTCATCCTCCGATTCGTATTCCACAAACCGGGCGGCGCGCACGTCCATGCCAAAGGTATTGTGCGCCAAGAGCGGGTATTGGGTATATTCTTTCATATCAATCGCTTAAGTCTTCAAATTTCATCAGTTTCCATTCGCCCCGGTGCCGCTCGAAGTAGAGCGCGTTGTTGAATCCGTTGCCGAAGCCCTTGAACTCCACAATCTTGCGGGAAGAAGCGGAGGCTTCGGGCTGCCCGTAGTGGACATTACTGAGCCAGCCCTGCACCATCGGGGGACGGAAAGCGGACCACTGTCCGGCATCGAGGGTTGTCTCGATAATCTGGAATTCATCTTCCGGATCGGCGGTAATGAAGGTCAGCGGGTCGTTCAGCCGTAGCTGCTGGAATACGGAATCGGTGGAGAACCGCAGGTAGAAGGAGAAGAAGTCCTCTTCATCGCTCTCCGGCTCGGGCATATTCTCCTTGTTGATGGCCTCCAAGTACCACGCCTGGTCAATCCGCTCGAAGTAATACCGCTTGATTTTCCGGTCGGTCAGGTACATCCAGTCAATCTGCACGCTGTGGACGGCGGTATCCTTCTCCATCTCCATGTCCTCCTCGTTGTCGAACAAGACCGTATAGGCCGGATACCCGCTGAACAGCGGGTCGAAGGTCCAGTCCTCCTGAGTGGTGCGCACCACCTCCTCACCTTTATAATAAGAGATGGGGAACACGATGCGAGCGCGCTGGAAAGGCTCGTCGGACGCAAAATTATAGAAGAAATCGGCAAAGCTCTCGTCGGCGGTCACCGGCACAGGCTCTTCCTTCACCCATTCCTCCACGGCCGGCACGGTATCCGTCACCGTTGGCTGTACGGAATCCATCTGTTCCGTCAATTCCTCCAAGGGGACTGTCTTTTTCTTTTCCCCTGCACAGGATGCCATCAGACCCAGCAGACAACATCCCCACACAACTTTATTCATGGTCCTTATTCCGAAATAACGGGTGCAAAAGTACGCCTTTTTTTTCATCCATCCACCAAATCACGGGCAGATTTCTTTTTTGTAAGGCAAAAAAGACGAATTATTCAGTTTTAATCCTTACCTTTGCGCCTACAAAAACAATAAAACAAAGAGGATATGTTAGCAAAAATCGAGCAGTTACTCCAAGAAATAGACGGCTTGACCGCCCACAGCGCAGAAGAACTGGAAGCCCTGCGCATTAAATACTTGAGTAAGAAAGGGGCCATCAACGAGCTGATGGCCGACTTCCGCAGTGTACCCGCCGAACAGAAGAAAGAGGTGGGCATGAAGTTGAACGAGCTGAAAAACAAGGCACAAGAACGCATCGCCGCCCTGAAGGAAGCCTTCGAGAGCCAGGACAACGGCACCGACGGACTGGACCTGACACGCACGGCTTATCCCGTGGAACTGGGCACCCGCCATCCGCTGAGCATCGTCCGCAACGAAATCATTAACATCTTCAGCCGTCTGGGCTTCACCATCGCCGACGGACCGGAGGTGGAGGACGACTGGCACGTGTTCTCGTCGATGAACTTCCCCGAAGACCATCCTGCCCGCGACATGCAGGACACGTTCTTCATCGAGAGCCATCCCGACATCCTGCTGCGCACGCATACCTCATCGGTGCAAAGCCGCGTGATGGAGGTGTCGCAACCGCCCATCCGGGTCATCTGTCCGGGACGTGTGTATCGCAACGAGGCCATCAGCTACCGCGCGCACTGTTTCTTCCACCAAGTGGAGGGGCTGTACATCGACAAGAACGTGTCGTTCACGGACCTGAAGCAGGTGCTGCTGCAGTTCGCCCAGGAAATGTTCGGCCCGGAAACCAAGATCCGCCTGCGCCCGTCGTACTTCCCGTTCACGGAACCCAGCGCGGAAATGGACATCAGCTGCGACATCTGCGGCGGCAAGGGATGCCCGTTCTGCAAGTACACCGGCTGGGTGGAAATCCTGGGGTGCGGCATGGTGGACCCGGCCGTACTCGAAGCCAACGGCATCGACAGCAAGGTCTATACAGGCTATGCCTTCGGAATGGGCGTAGAGCGCATCACCAACCTGAAATACAAGGTAAAGGACCTGCGTATGTTCTCTGAGAACGACACCCGGTTCCTGAAGGAATTCGAGGCTGCCAACTAATTTTCGTTTTCTACCACGAAGGCACAAAGATGCAAAGGCCGTCCCTCCTTTGTGTCTTTGTGCCTTCGTGTTCAGCTATTCCCCACTGTCATGGAAAAAGACCGTCTTGTCACCCGCAGCTACTGCTGCATCCTGGCCGCCAACTTCCTGCTCTACTTCGGATTCTGGCTGCTGATTCCCATCCTCCCCTTCTACCTGTCGGACACGTTCCGCACCTCCGGCACCACCATCGGCGTGGTCCTGTCGTGCTACACGGTGTCCGCCCTGTGCATCCGTCCGTTCTCGGGCTATCTGCTCGACACCTTCGCCCGGAAGCCGCTCTACCTGTTCGCCTACTTTGTCTTCATGATGATGTTTGCCGGATACGGACTGGCCGGACTGCTGGGGCTGTTCATCCTCGTCCGCATCGTGCACGGTGTGTCGTTCGGCATGGTCACCGTGGGCGGCAACACCATCGTCATCGACATCATGCCGTCGTCCCGAAGAGGGGAAGGCCTGGGCTATTACGGGCTGACCAACAACTTAGCCATGTCCATCGGACCCATGTCGGGCCTGTTCCTCCACAATGCCGGTGTCTCCTACAACACCCTGTTCCTGCTGGGCTTCGGCACCTGCCTGCTGGGACTCGCGGCCGCCTCGTGCGTGAAGACACCCTACAAGCCGCCCGTCAAGCGCGACCCGGTCTCGTTGGACCGCTTCATCCTACTCAAGGGACTGCCGGCCGGCACGAGCCTGCTGCTGCTGTCCATCCCGTACGGCATGACCACCAACTACGTGGCCATGTACGCGCGCCAGATCGGCATAACGGCCGAAACGGGCTTCTTCTTCACGTTCATGGCCATCGGCATGGCGGTGAGCCGCCTGTTCAGCGGACGGCTGGTGGACAAAGGGAAGATTACGGAAGTCATTCAGGCAGGATTCTACCTCGTATGTCTCAGCTTCTTCGCGCTGGCCGCCTGTGGATGGTCCGTGGCACTGAGCCTACCGGCCACCACCGCACTGTTCTTCGCCATCGCCTTGGGATTAGGTGTCGGGTTCGGCATCATGTTCCCGGCCTACAACACCCTGTTCGTCAACCTGGCCCCGAACAGCCAGCGGGGAACGGCCACGAGCACCTACCTGACCTCGTGGGACGTGGGCATCGGCATTGGCATGGTGACCGGGGGCTGCATCGCCGAACTGACTTCCTTCAAGATGGCCTACCTCTTCGGCGCGGTCCTGACGGTAGGGTCGTTCTTCTATTTCCGCCATCACGTCACCCCGCATTTCCACCGGAACAAGCTGCGGTGAGCGGGGTCAGTCCTTGTACGTGAACACGAAGATGTGCGACAGACGGTCCCCTACCCGCGTCAGCTGCACGGAAAGGATGAACGAACGGAGCAACTCTACCCGCTCCAGCAGGAAGGCCGGCAGGTAGGCCGCAAAGCGATGGGGCATCTGCGCCACCTTGTCCAAGTCGGCCACCATCATATAGGAAGCGTCCCTCGACAGGTTGGCGACGCACTCGTCGAACAACGTGTGCTGCGGACGTGCCGTGACCTCGGCGATGCAGGCATCCACCTGCGGCTGCCCTGCCACCACCAGCACACTGTCCTCCACCATCGAAGGAATCTTCTCCAACCGGTCGCACAACCGCCGGCGGCAGGAATCGGGAGCCAGCAGGGAGCCGCTCATGTAAAAGACTTCGCTGTTGAGATGGATGTCGAACTCGCACCAGTTGTGCCGATGCCCCTCTTCCAGCAGCGGAAGCGAAGAGGTACGGCCATACAAGGTGAGGTAATTGGCCGACTTCTCGTTGGCCACCTTCTCCTTCAGCAGCGGATTACCGGCCAGGGACGTGCCGTCCTTCTGCGCGTCAATCACCCGCTCCACCAACCGCTTCTGGTGGCTCACCACCAAAAAGCCATTGCCGCTGTAGGCCGCGATAAACTGACCGTCGGACAGGGGATAGACCTCGATGGTCTTGCCTCGGTACTCCTCCCGCTTGGGGGTTCCTAAATACCCTTCTTCCGCCACCGCCAACCGGCGGAGCAAATGGCTGCCATGCTCCGACATCCGGAAATACACCACCACATTATCGGGAGAGACCGGCGCGTGCAGGCTCATCATCATCAGGTTCATGCGGTTGCTCAGTCCGTGCGCCTCGTCGGCCAGGCTCAACCGGTCGAAGTAGCGGGAAAGAGCGGTCAGCAGTCCGGTCTGCCCCAATGCCTCCATCTGGCGGGCATAGGCCGTCTGCGGCAACTCGTTCATGATATAGGCATAGTTGTCGGTCTCCAGCAGCCCCACACAATCATCGGGCACAAACTCCAGCAACTCCACATTCTTCCCCTCCTTCGCCCAACTCAGCTGCAGGAACCCATAGCCTCCCACTCCTATACAGAACAGGATTACGGACACAATCACTCCTATTTTTGCCACTGTACGTAGTTTCATATCCTAAGAATTTTTTGCAAATATAAGCATACTATATAGAAAAAACAAAAAATATGCTACATTTGTTTAGCGCATAAAAAAAATCCGCTGACCGGAGGGCCAACGGAGCATCTCAGAAGGAGGGTGACTAGTGGGACTCGAACCCACGACATTCAGAACCACAATCTGACGCTCTAACCAACTGAACTATAGTCACCATGAATAGTAATGTCTTATGAAAAAAAGTCCTTGTCTCAAGGAGGGTGACTAGTGGGACTCGAACCCACGACATTCAGAACCACAATCTGACGCTCTAACCAACTGAA
>JAQXRG010000167.1 GCA_029218405.1 Bacteroidales bacterium | reverse complement strand
AGAAACTGGTGGAAGAGATGAGCGAAGTCATCAAACTGACGAACGGACTGACCGCTCTCTCCGAAGAACAACTCACCCAAATCAAGGACCAGGTATGGCAGACCTACGTCAACAACGAACTCATCGCCGCTGAGGCCAAGAAGCTGGGACTGACCGTGACCGACGCGGAAATCCAGCACATCATCGACGAAGGCACACACCCTATCCTGATGCAGACCCCCTTCCGCAACCCGCAGACGGGCGCGTTCGACAAGGACATGCTGAAGAAGTTCCTGGTGGACTATGCCAATCTGGGCACTTCCAACCTGCCCGCCCAGTATGTGGAGTACTATCAGAAGATGGGCAATTTCTGGAAGTTCATCGAGAAGACCCTGAAGCAGAACACACTGGCGCAGAAGTATCAGGACCTCATCACCAAGTCCTTCCTCTCGAATCCCGTCGCTGCTGAGGACGCTTTCAACGCCCGCGTGCAGGAAAACCAGATTCTGCTGGCAGGCATCCCCTACTCCACCATCAGCGACTCTACCATCACGGTGAGCGACGCGGACATCAAGCGGCTGTACGAGGAGCGCAAGGAAAACTTCAAGCAGCCGGTTGAGACCCGCGACATCAAGTACATCGATTTCCGGGTAACCCCGTCGGAAGCAGACCGTAAGGAAGTGCAGGACGAAGTGACCGACTACAGCAACCAGCTGGCCTCCACGACCAGCGACTTCGGTGCCTTTGTCCGCTCCACGGGCTCCACGGCCATCTATTCGGACATCCCGGTCAACAAGACCGTGCTGCCGGCCGATGTAGCCGCCCGTCTGGACTCTACCGCAGTAGGAGAAGTCTATGGCCCCTACTACAACCAGACTGACGACTCCTACAACGCTTTCAAGATTATCGCGAAGACCACCGCTCCTGACTCCATCGAGTTCCGTCAGATTCAGGTATATACCGATACGGAATCAAAGACCACCACACTGGCTGACAGCATTTTCACAGCCATCAAGGGAGGTGCCAGCTTCGCCGAAGTGGCGAAGATTTACGGTCAGGAAGGCACCGCCAACTGGGTGAACGCACAAAGCTGGGAAGGCGGGACATTGGATGCCGACAACGCCAAACTGGTGAACGCGCTCATCAGCCAGCCGGTGAACGAACTGACCAACCTGAAGATTGGCCAGGCAAACATCATTCTTCAGGTAACCGGCAAGAAAGTGATGAAAGACAAGTATAAGGTAGCCATCGTAAAACGTCCCGTTGAATTCAGCAAAGAGACCTACAACAAGGCATACAACGCCTTCAGCCAGTTCGTGGCCGCCAACACCACGCTCGCCGATATGGAAAAGAACGCCGAGGAAAGCGGTTACAGCATCATCCCGCGCCAGGGATTCAGCAGTGCCGAGCACTATGTAGGCGGTGTGAAATCCACCCGTGAAGCCCTGAAATGGGTGTTCGACGCCAAGCCGGGTCAGGTGTCTCCGCTCTACGAATGCGGTGACAACGACCACCTGTTGGTAGTGGCGCTGGAGCGAGTTAACAAGAAAGGATACGTGAACATCCAGCAAGTAGCCGACATGCTGCGTGCAGAAATCCGCCGCGACAAGAAGGCCGAACAGATTATGGCACAGATGAAGGGCTTCAACTCCCTGTCACAGGTGACTGCTGTCAAGGACGCTGTCAGCGACACCATCAAGCACGTCACTTTCGCGGCTCCTGCCTACATCTCTGTGGCCCGCGCCAGCGAGCCTGCCGTGAGTGCGGTGGCCGCCAAAATCGAGCAGGGCAAGGTGTCAGCCCCCATCAAGGGAAATGCCGGTGTCTATATGATTCAGGTATTGGCAAAGGAGAAGACCGCTGAGGAATTTGATGCCAAGAAGGAAGAATCCACGTTGTCGAATATGGCCATGCGTTTCGCTTCGCAAAGCCTCTATGAGCTGCGCGAAAAGGCGCAAGTCATCGACGAACGCTACCTGTATTTCTAAGCTCTTAGAACCCGTTATGGCGAAGAATCAGCATTTCTAAGCAATAAGAAGCAGCCGAATGTTTCGGCACAACGACAGCCGAATGTCCTGTAGAGGATGACGGGAGATGTAGCAGTCTTCCTCCCTCTGATGCAAGGCATTCGGCTGTGTCGTGCATAAATGAAGCCACAGACGAAAGGCCAGCCCCTTCCATCGGGCACAAAAAAAGTTACGGCAGTGTTCTACCACCGTAACCTCTCTGCCCGTTGACCGGATTCCTGTCAACTTTCGCACACCGACTGCCGGCCAGGCATCAGTCAAACAAGCTCTTGAATTTCTTGAAGATTTTCTCTTTCAGCGTGGCATTGGGCTGGAAGCTCTCCGACTCCTGCCATTTCTCCATCGCCTTGCGCTCATCCTTGCTCAATGTCTCAGGAATATAGACACTGACGTTCACCAGCAAGTCACCCGTACCCGTATTGTAGCCATAGCTGTTCAAGTTAGGCAGCCCCTTACCACGCAGGCGCAGCACCTTGCCCGGCTGAGTGCCCGGCTCAATCTTGATCTTCGCCTTTCCATCGACAGTGGGAATCTCCACAGAAGCTCCCAAAGCCGCCTGGGGCACACTCAGCAGCAGGTTGTAAATCAGGTCACTCTCATCACGGATGAGGTCAGGATGCTGTTCTTCCTCAATCAGCACCAGCAAGTCGCCCGGCACACCGTTGTGCTTGCCCGCATTGCCCTTGCCGTTCAGCGTGACCTGCATCCCTTCCGCCACACCGGCCGGAATCTTCACGGTCACCACTTCCTCGCCATACACAATGCCTTCGCCGTCGCACTCCTTGCACTTGTGCTTGACAATCTTGCCTTCGCCTCCACATTGCGGACATACGGTCTGCGTCTGCATCATGCCGAAGATGCTCTGCTGCGTGCGGGTCACACTGCCGGTACCGTGACAGGTAGGACAGGTCTCCACCCCGTCATTGCCTTCGGCACCCGTACCATGGCAATGCGTGCACGGCACATATTTCTTCAGCTTGAACTTCTTCTCCACGCCCGTTGAGATTTCCTTCAGCGAGAGCTTCACCTTCACCCGGAGGTCCGAGCCGCGGAACTTGCGCTGACGGGCCTGTCCGCCACCGCCGAAGCCGCCGCCGAAGCCACTGAAACCTCCACCATGACCGCCGAAAATATCGCCGAACATCGAGAAGATGTCATCCATCGACATTCCCTGTCCGCCAAACCCGCCGAAGCCACCGGCTCCGCCGCCTGCGGCACCGTCCACTCCCGCGAACCCGAACTGGTCGTAGCGCGAACGCTTGTCAGGATTGCTCAGCACCTCATAGGCCTCCGCCGCCTCCTTGAACTTCTCCTCCGCCTCCTTGTCACCGGGATTCCGGTCGGGGTGATACTGGATAGCCTTCTTCCGGTAGGCTCTCTTTATCTCGTCTGCCGAGGCCGTCTTGGCGACCCCCAGCACTTCGTAATAGTCTCTTCTTGTTGCCATGATACATTCTTCTGCCAGTCCGGGACACGATTATTGAGCCACCACCACCTTGGCGTGACGGATTACCTTGTCATTCAGCTTATAGCCGGTCTGCACGCAATCCAGCACCTTTCCCTTCTGCGCCTCGTCGGGTGCCGGGACCAGTGCCACGGCCTCATGCACATCCGTATCAAACACCTCGCCGACAGGCTCCATCTTTTCCAGCCCTTCCTGGGCCAGGCCCTTCAAAAACTTCTGGTAGATAAGGTCGATACCCTGGCAGACGGCCTCTATGTCATCCGTCTTCTTCATGTTCTCCAATGCCCGTTCCAGGTCGTCCAGGACCGGCAGGACAGCCGTTATCGCCTTCTCGCCCCCGTTCTTGATCAGTTCAGCCTTTTCCTTCAACGTGCGCTTGCGGTAATTGTCAAATTCGGCCACCGAGCGCAAGTATTTGTCTTTCATTTCTTCAAGAGCCTGCTTGGTCTCAGCCAGCTCCTTGGCCTGTTCGTCGCAGCAAGCAGCGTCCTCCTTCTGGTCGGCTGCTGTCTCAACACACTCTTCGGCAGGGATACCTTCCTGGTTCTTTACTACTTCTTCCTCTTGTGAGGGATGATTTTCTTGTGTACTCATATCTGGATAGTTTTTATAAATTGCTACTCATTTCTTACTTCTCAGGGACTGAACGCCCGTTCTTGTCCAACAAAAAGTATGCCTGACCGCCCACTACAGGCGTATCGGCTGCAAAATTACTAAAAATATGTCACACTGTCATAGCCATTCCGTTTTAAATGCGTACCTTTGTGGACACAAAGTGAATAATAACACATATAATATAAGGTAAAAGAGAAATGATTACAGTTTCGAATGTAGCCGTTCAATTCGGGAAAAGAGTTTTGTACAACGACGTGAACCTGAAGTTCACCAATGGGAATATTTATGGCATTATCGGAGCCAACGGAGCCGGAAAGTCCACCTTTCTGAAAGTCATCTCCGGAGAACTGGACCCTACCAAGGGCAGCGTGACGCTGGGACCGGGCGAACGCCTTTCCGTGCTGAGCCAGGACCACTTCAAGTTCGACAGCCACACAGTGCTCGACACGGTGCTGATGGGACACACCGTGCTGTGGGACATCATGAAGGAGCGTGAGGTACTGTACGCCAAAGAGGACTTCACTGACGAGGACGGTATCCGCGCCGCCGAGCTGGAAGAAAAGTTCGCCGAACTCGAAGGATGGAACGCCGAGAGCGACGCTGCCATCCTGCTGAGCGGACTGGGCATCAAGGAAGACAAGCACTACTCGCTCATGGGCGACCTCAGCGGTAAGGAGAAGGTACGCGTGATGCTGGCACAAGCCTTGTTCGGCAACCCCGACAACCTCCTGCTCGACGAGCCGACCAACGACCTCGACATGGACACCGTGACCTGGCTCGAGGAATACCTCTCGAACTTCGAGCATACGGTGCTGGTGGTGAGCCACGACCGCCACTTCCTCGATTCCGTCTGCACCCATACTGTCGATATCGACTTCGGCAAGGTGAACCTCTTCGCCGGCAACTACAGCTTCTGGTACGAATCCAGCCAGCTGGCCCTCCGCCAGCAACAGAACCAGAAGGCCAAGGCCGAAGAGAAGAAGAAGGAACTGGAGGAGTTCATCCGCCGTTTCTCCGCCAACGTGGCCAAGTCCAAGCAGACCACCAGCCGAAAGAAAATGCTGGAGAAACTCAACGTGGACGAAATCAAGCCCTCCTCCCGCAAGTATCCGGGCATCATCTTCAACATGGAGCGCGAACCGGGCAACCAGATTCTCGAGGTATCCGGCCTGAAGGCAGTGACCGATGACGGCGTGACCCTGTTCGACGATGTGAACTTCACCGTCGAGAAGGGCGACAAGATTGTCTTCCTGAGCCGTGACCCACGTGCCATGACCGCCTTGTTCGAGATTCTCAACGAACAACGCAAGCCGCAGGCAGGCCACTTCAGCTGGGGCGTGACCATCACGACCGCCTACCTGCCGTTAGACAACACGGACTACTTCGACTGCGACCTGAACCTTGTGGACTGGCTGAGCCAGTACGGCGAAGGCAACGAAGTGGTGATGAAAGGCTTCCTCGGACGCATGCTGTTCTCGGGCGAGGAAGTACTAAAGAAGGTGAACGTGCTCTCCGGCGGGGAGAAAATGCGCTGCATGATTGCCCGCATGCAGCTGCGGAACGCCAACTGCCTGATGCTCGACACACCGACCAACCACCTGGACCTGGAGTCCATCCAGGCGTTCAACAACAACCTGAAGACCTACAAGGGAAACATCCTCTTCTCCTCCCATGACCATGAGTTCATCGAGACCGTGGCCAACCGCATCATCGAACTGACGCCCAACGGCATCATCGACAAGATGATGGAATACGACGAATACATCACGTCCGACCACATCAAGGAGATGAAGGCCAGGATGTACAAGGATTGACACCGAGGAGCCCCCGGGAGCAGGACGCGTGCCGTCCTGCCCCGGCCTCCCCGCTTCCCCGGCCCTCGATACCTAACAATGTGAAATCTGTGTTAATCTGTGTGTATTCGCTGTATCTTTCCATAAGTTTTCTTATCTTTGGTGAGAATTTGAAAAACATGAAATCAATGATACGCAATATCTGCCTGATACTGGCAGGGGGACTCCTCCCGTCCGTCGCTTCCGCACAAGCGGAGACAGTGCCGGAAGCCGTTTCCTGCGCCAGTGATTCGCTGGACTTCACGCTGCCCGCGCCCGTCCCTACGGCCCTGTCTGCGCCGCGCTTCGAGATGTACGGCATCACTCCCCTGGGATACGGATACAACACGTGGAACCTGCACGAAGGCATGAACGCCAGCTTCGGCATGAGCCTGACATTCAGTCCGGACAAGTGGATGCCCTCCGGAGCCGGATTCGGACAGGACCTGGCGCTGCTCTACGCCACCCCCCTCACCTCTCGTCTCAGCGTGGCAGGGGGTGTCTATGCCAGCCACCTGAGCTGGGGATGGATAAAATACCAGAATGTAGGCATTGCGGGCATCGCCGCTTACCGGCTTACCGACCGCATCAGCCTGTACGCTTACGGCAACAAGTCGCTGACACCGCAGGACAAATCACCTTTCTATTACCCCCTGCCCCAGTTCAATACCGACCGTCTTGGCGGCATGGTCAACTTCAAGGTGGGCGAAAGCGCCTCCATCGGCATCGGCATCGAGCATACGCGCTATCCGGCGTATCCCTGACCCTACCCCGGAAGATTCTAACTCAATTCATACATAACACCCATTAAATCATAATAAAATGAAAAAGTACCCCAAGATTGGTATCCGTCCCACCATTGACGGACGTCAGGGAGGCGTACGTGAAAGCCTCGAAGAAAAGACAATGAGCCTGGCCAAGGCTGTGGCCGAGCTCATCTCCTCGAACCTGAAGAACGGCGACGGATCGCCCGTAGAATGCGTCATCGCCGACTCCACCATCGGCCGTGTGGGCGAAAGCGCCGCCTGTGCCGAGAAATTCGAACGCGAAGGAGTAGGCGCCACCATCACCGTCACCAGCTGCTGGTGCTACGGCTCCGAGACCATGGACATGAACCCGCACTGGCCGAAGGCCGTATGGGGATTCAACGGAACAGAACGTCCGGGCGCCGTTTACCTGGCAGCCGTACTGGCCGCACACGCCCAGAAAGGACTGCCCGCTTTCGGCATCTACGGTCATGACGTGCAGGATCTTGACGACAACACCATCCCCGCCGACGTGGCCGACAAGCTGCTCCGCTTTGCCCGCGCCGCCATGGCGGTAGCCAACATGCGTGGCAAGAGCTACCTCTCCTTCGGCAGTGTCTGCATGGGTATCGCCGGCTCCATCGTTGACCCCAACTTCTTCCAGGAATACCTCGGCATGCGCAACGAGAGCGTGGACGAGACCGAAATCCTGCGCCGTATGGAAGAAGGCATCTACGACCACGAGGAATACGCCAAGGCAATGGCTTGGACCGAAAAGTACTGCAAGCCCAACGAAGGCGAAGACTTCAAGAACCGCCCGGAAAAGCGCAAGACCCGCGAGGAGAAGGATGCCGACTGGGAGTTCATCGTCAAGATGACCCTTATCATCCGCGACATGATGCAAGGCAACCCCAAGCTGAAGGAAATGGGCTTCAAGGAAGAGGCCATCGGCCACAACGCCATCGCCGCCGGCTTCCAGGGACAGCGCCAGTGGACAGACTGGAAACCCAACGGTGACTTCACAGAATCGCTGATGAACACCACGTTCGACTGGAACGGCATCCGCGAAGCCTACGTGCTGGCCACCGAGAACGACGCCTGCAACGGCGTGGCCATGCTCTTCGGCCACCTGTTGACGGGCTGCGGACAGATGTTCTCCGACGTGCGCACCTACTGGAGCCCCGAAGCCGTGAAGCGTGTCACCGGCAAGGAAGTGACCGGCATGGCGAAGAACGGGTTCATCCACCTCATCAACTCGGGGGCCACGACCCTCGACGCTACAGGCGAGAGCCTGAACGCCGCCGGCGAACCCTGCATGAAGCCGAGCTGGGAGATGACCGAGGCTGACGCGGAAGCCTGCCTGAAGGCAACCACCTGGTATCCGGCCGACCGAGACTACTTCCGGGGCGGTGGCTTCTCCAGCAACTTCCTCTCCAAGGGCGGAATGCCCGTCACCATGATGCGGTTGAACCTCGTAAAAGGACTCGGCCCCGTGCTGCAGATCGCCGAAGGATGGACGGTCACCATCGACCCCGAAATCAATGACAAACTGAACATACGCACCGACCCCACTTGGCCCACCACCTGGTTCGTGCCCCGTCTGTGCGACAAGCCCGCCTTCCGCGATGTCTATTCCGTGATGAACAACTGGGGAGCCAACCATGGCGCCATCAGCTACGGCCATATCGGCGAAGACCTGATCACGCTGGCCTCCATGCTGCGCATCCCTGTCTGCATGCACAACATCGACGATGACCGCCTGTTCCGTCCTGCCGCCTGGAACGCCTTCGGCATGGACCGGGAAGGAGCCGACTATCGCGCCTGCAAGAACTACGGCCCCATCTACAAGTAAAATCCTGCAGGCAAGCAGCGAGAGACTGAGACACCAAGAAGCCAGAGAGCGCGGAGCCGGATACCTCCGGCTCCCGCCTCCTGCCTTCTTCCGCTTCCCGCAGTCCCCTCGTTCCCTGCCACAGCAGCTGTTATAACGAATCTTTGTTATCACCCCTAAACTCCAAAAAAGACTATGATCAACCGTTTTGTATTGAACGAAGTATCCTATTTCGGACCGGGCGCCCGCGAAGTGCTGCCCAAGGAAATCAACCGTCTGGGCCTGCACAAGGCCTTTGTAGCCACCGACAAGGACCTGGTGAAATTCGGCGTGGCCGACAAGGTGCTGGAAGTACTGCGCAACGCAGGCATCCCCTACGAGCTGTTCACTGAAATCAAGCCCAACCCCACCGTGTCCAATGTGAAGGCTGGTGTGAAGGCGTTCGCCGAGTCAGGCGCCGACTTCATCCTCGCCATCGGCGGAGGCTCTTCCATTGACACCTCGAAGGCCATCGGCATCATCACCAACAACCCCGATTTCAGTGACGTCGTTTCCCTGGAAGGAGTGGCCGACACCAAGAAGAAGTCCGTGCCCATCATTGCCCTTCCCACCACTGCCGGCACCGCCGCCGAAGTGACCATCAACTACGTCATCACCGACGAGGAGAACCAGAAGAAGATGGTGTGCGTGGACCCGAACGATATTCCCGCCATCGCCATCGTCGATGCCGAGCTGATGTACACCCTGCCCAAGAGCCTGACCGCCGCCACAGGTCTCGACGCGCTGACCCACGCCATCGAAGGCCTCATCACGAAGGGCGCCTGGGAGATGAGTGACATGTTCGAAATCAAGGCCATCGAGATGATCGCCCGCTACCTGGAGACCGCCGTGAACGAGCCGACGAACGCCGAAGCCCGCAATGGTATGGCCGTGGCCCAGTACATCGCCGGCATGGCCTTCTCGAACGTAGGCCTCGGCGTGGTACACGGTATGGCACATCCGCTGGGAGCCATCTTCGACATCCCCCACGGCGTGGCCAACGCCCTGCTGCTGCCCACCATCATGGAGTTCAACGCTCCCGCCGCCCTTGATAAGTATGTGGACATCGCCAAAGCCATGGGTGTCTATCAGCCGGGCATGAGCACACAAGAAGCCGCCGACGCCGCCGTGAAGGCCGTCAAGGAGCTTTCCGTACGCGTAGGCATCCCGCAGCACCTCACCGATATCGGCATCAAGGCCGAAGACCTGCCTCGCCTGGCAGAAGCCGCCTTCGCCGATGTCTGCACACCGGGCAACCCGCGTGAGGTCAGCAAGGAAATCATCCTGGAGCTCTACCAGAAAGTATTGTAAGCAATCTCCCTCGGGTGGGCGGAGGCTTCCTGCCGTCCGCCCACCCGAACCTTTTCCTAAACCATTGATAACCCCATGAACACCAACAAGAAACAACGTATCCTTCACGACGGCAACATCAGCTACGTCGTTCCCTTCATCCTCATCACCTCCTGCTTCGCACTGTGGGGCTTCGCCAACGACATCACCAATCCCATGGTGAAAGCCTTCTCGAAGATCTTCCGCATGAGCGTCACCGAAGGCACCCTGGTGCAAGTGGCCTTCTACGGAGGCTATTTCGCCATGGCCTTCCCCGCCGCCATGTTCATCCGCCGCTACACCTACAAGGCTGGCGTACTGCTCGGGCTGGGCATGTACACCTTCGGTGCCTTCCTGTTTTATCCGGCCATGAAGATCGGCGAATACCCTCCCTTCCTGCTGGCCTACTTCATCCTCACCTGCGGACTGTCCTTCCTGGAGACCAGCTGTAATCCCTACATCCTCTCCATGGGTACGGAAGAGACGGCCACCCGCCGCCTCAACATGGCCCAGGCGTTCAACCCCATGGGCTCGCTGCTGGGCATGTTCGTGGCGATGAACTTCATCCAGAACCGCCTGCACCCGATGGACACCGCCGAGCGCGCCACGCTCTCGCAGGAGGAGTTCGAGGTCATCCGTGACCAGGACCTCACCACACTGGTGACCCCTTACCTCATTATCGGTACGGTCATCCTCATCATGCTCATCGTCATCCGTCTGAAGAAGATGCCCAGTTACACCGACCAGAACAAGCGCATCGATTTCCTCCCCACCTTGAAGCGTATCTTCAAGGTACCTCACTACCGTGAGGGAGTCATCACCCAGTTCTTCTACGTGGGCGCGCAGATCATGTGCTGGACCTTCGTCATCCAGTACGGCACCCGTCTGTTCACCTCCTACGGCATGGAGGAGCAGGCCGCCGAGGTGCTCTCGCAGAAGTACAATATCGTGGCCATGACCATCTTCTGCGCCAGCCGCTTCGTCTGCACCTTCCTGCTGAAGTACTTCAATCCGGGTGCGCTGCTGAAGACCCTTGCCATCGCCGCCTGCGTCTGCACGCTCGGTGTCATCGGCTTCCAGAACTACTGGGGCATGTACTGCCTGGTGGGCGTTTCGGCCTGCATGTCGCTGATGTTCCCCACCATCTACGGCATCGCACTGAAAGGGCTGGGCGATGACACCAAGTTCGGTGCCGCCGGCCTCATCATGGCCATCCTCGGCGGTTCCATCCTGCCGCCCATGCAGGCCTCCATCATCGACCTTCACACCGTGGGTGGCTTCCCTGCCGTCAACCTCTCGTTCATACTGCCGCTCATCTGCTTCATCGTAGTGACCATCTACGGACACCGCACGGTGGCTCGCAAAGGATAAGTTTTGAATGGAAAATCATGACATTTCTTCCGGGATAGTCATGATTTCCCATTTGTTATATCCCAGCACCTAACCAATCATTGGATCCTTCATTCCCGCATAATTGCTATTTTTACATTCAACAACCCTATAGACAAACATGGACGACACATCACCCTACCTTCATCCTCAGTATGAGACACTCTCACGCGAGGAAATCAGCCGGCTCCAGCTGGAGCGGCTGCAGGCTACCGTAAAGCACTGCATGAACTCTCCTTTTTATAAAAAGAGGTTCGAGGAAGCCGGCCTGAAGCCGGAAGACATACAGACACTGGACGATGTCCGGAAAATCCCTTTCACCACCAAGCAAGACCTGAGGGACACGTACCCCTTCGGGATGGCAAGCGTACCACTGAGGCAATGCGTCAGGCTGCACTCATCGTCCGGAACGACGGGCAATCCGACGGTAATCCTCCACACGCAAAAGGACCTCGACGAATGGGCCAACGCAGTGGCCCGCTGCCTGTGGATGGTGGGACTGCGGCCCGATGACGTGTTCCAGAACTCGTCGGGATACGGCATGTTCACCGGTGGACTCGGCTTCCAGTACGGCGCCGAGCGGCTGGGAGCGCTGACGGTCCCTGCCGCCGCTGGCAACTCGTTGCGGCAGATCAAGTTCATCAAGGATTTCGGCACCACGGCCATCCATGCCGTCCCCAGCTACGTGACCCGCCTCTTCGAGGTGATGCAGGAACAAGGCGTTGACCCCCGCAAGGACACACGGTTACGGGTACTGGCCATCGGTGCGGAGCCGCACTCGGAGGAACAGCGGAAACGCATCGAGGAGATGCTGGGCGTGAAGGCCTACAACTCGTTCGGCATGAGCGAGATGTGTGGACCGGGCGTGGGCTTCGAATGTCAGGAGCAGAACGGGCTGCACTTCTGGGAGGACTATTACATCGTGGAGATTGTGGACCCTGAGACGCTGGAACCGGTACCGGACGGAGAAATCGGTGAGCTGGTGCTCACTACCCTCAACCGGGAGGCGATGCCGCTGCTGAGGTACCGCACGCGCGACCTGACCCGGGTGCTGGGACGCACCTGCCCCTGCGGGCGCAACCACGTGCGACTGGACCGGATGCGCGGACGGTCGGATGACATGATGGTGCTCCGGGGCGTGAACATCTTCCCGATTCAGATTGAGAAAATCCTGATGCAGTTCAAGGAACTGGCACCGAACTACCTCATCACGCTCACCACGGACGAGAACAACGACAACATGACGGTGGAGGTGGAACTGGAGGAGCTCTTCACCGACGACTACCCGAAGCTGCTCGCGCTGCAGAAGGAGGTGACGCGCCGCCTGAAAGACGAGATCCTGCTGACACCGTTCGTGAAGCTGGTGCCGAAAGGCACCCTCCCCGTGGCGGAAGGAAAGGCCGTGCGTGTGGCCGACAAACGGAAGGTCTATCAATAGGCCCCGTGACCCGAATCGAACAGAACCTTTAAAAAATATGACTGACTGATTATGACCCTGAAACAATTATCCATATTCATTGAGAACAAGGGCGGCACACTGATCAAGGTGCTCGACCTCTTAAGCAAGGCGGGTATCCAGATCATCGCTTCGACGGTGGCGGACACGAAGGATTACGGCATCTACCGCGTGTTGTGCAATGCCCCCGTACAGGCTTACCTGCTGCTGAAGGAGACAGGCTTGAATGTCCAACTCTCCGATGTCTTCGCACTGAGCATTGACGATGTGCCCGGACGGGCGGCGACGGCGGTGAAGTCCATCTCCGACGCAGGTGTGAGCATCCTCTATCTCTATTCCTTCCTCTGGAAAGGGAAAGGGGTATTAGTGTTCCGGACCGACCAGAGCGAGAAGGCGAAAGAGGTCATCATGCTCGACAAGATGACCTTCCTCACTGAGGCGGACCTGGCTTGAACGAAAGGGGACCACGGAGAATGTCGTATCAGGGCCGGACGATGCATTTCTTCCTGATTTCTTCATTTATTCCAGAGAATTGAGTATCTTTGCCGTCTGAAAAAAGACAAAGCAACTATTTTAAAGAAAAAGATACAATGAAGAGACTTGTGATTGCAGCTGCCGCCTTGCTGGCAGTGGCACAGACGGGAGCACAGAACCCGCCACTGTGGATGAGATACAGTGCCATCTCACCGGATGGGACTACCATCGCCTTTGCCTGGAAAGGAGACTTGTTTACCGTGCCCGTCGGAGGAGGCACCGCCCGGCAGATTACCTCAAACGCGGGATTCGACAGCCGGCCGGTGTGGAGTCCGGACAGCCGGCAGCTGGCGTTCGCCTCGGACCGGATGGGCAGCCTGGACGTGTATGTGGTGTCCGCCCAAGGAGGGACTCCCCGACGGCTGACCACCCACTCGGGCAGCGAGACGCCCATCGCCTTCAAGGACAACCAGACTGTGCTCTACAGCGCGGCGCTGCTACCGGACATCAACGACCGGCAGTTCCCCTCGTCGCAGTTTCCGCAGGTGTACGAGGTAAGCACGGAGGGAGGACGCGCCCGGCTCTTCTCCTCGCTCCCCATGGAGCATCTCTCCTTCCGCCCGGGAGACCCCACACAATGGCTCTTCCACGACAAGAAGGGGTATGAGGACCCTTGGCGGAAACACGAAGTGGCGTCCATCAGCCGCAACGTCTGGCTCTGCACGGAACAGGGCGGACGCAGTTTCCGGCAGCTGACCTCCTTCGCCGGCGAGGACCGGAACCCGGTGTGGGCTCCCGACGGGAAGTCCTTCTATTACCTGAGCGAGGAGGACGGCACCTCGAACGTGTACCGACGCAGCGTGGACGGCGGCAAGGCGACACAAGTGACCCGCTTCGAGAAGAACCCCGTGCGCTTCCTGAGCGTGGCCGCCACTGGGACCTTGTGCTACGGATGGAACGGGGAAATCTATACGCAGGCCCCCGACGGACAGCCGAAGAAGGTGGACGTGACCCTGTCGGCGGACAACAACGACCGTGACCTCCTGAAGCAGACCCGCACGAGCGGAGCGACAGAGATGGTCCCCTCGCCCGACGGAAAGGAAGTGGCCTTCATCCTGCACGGCGACGTGTACGTGACCTCTACCGAATACGGCACCACGAAACGCATCACCAACACCCCGCAGCAGGAACGCAACGTGCAGTTCGCCCCCGACGGGCGCAGTTTGGCCTACGCCTCCGAACGCGACGGGGTGTGGCAAATCTACCAGTCTTCGCTGACGGACAAGGAGGACAAGCTGTTCACGTATGCCAATGAGGTGCGAGAGGAACGGCTGACGCAGACGGACATCACTTCGTTCGAGCCGAAATACAGCCCGGACGGCAAGGAAATCGCCTTCTTGGAAGACCGCACCACCATCCGGGTCATCCACCTGAAGACAAAGGCCGTGCGCACGGTGATGGAAGGCAAGTACCAGTACTCGTACAGCGACGGTGACCAGTGGTTCGAATGGAGCCCCGACAGCCGGTGGATCCTGTCGGACTATATCGCCACCGGCGGCTGGAACAACAAGGACGTAGTGCTGCTGAACGCATCGGGCAACGGGGAGATGTACAACCTGACCCAAAGCGGCTATAACGACGGCGGCGCACGCTGGGCACTGGACGGAAAGGCCATGGTGTGGCAGAGCGACCGTGCCGGTTACCGCAGCCACGGCAGCTGGGGTGCTGAACAGGACGCTTACATCATGTTCTTCGATGCTGAGGCCTACGACCGCTTCTGTTTGAACAAGGAAGACAGCGCACGTGCCGAGGAAGCGGAAAAGAAGGAGAAGGAAGAGAAAGAAAAGGCGGAAGAAGCCGCCAAGAAGGACAAGAAGGGAAAGAAGGACGGCGACCAGAAGGACAAAAAGGACGAGGTAAAGCCGCTGACCTTCGACCTTGACAACTGCCGTGACCGGGTAAGACGGCTGACGGTGAACTCCTCGCACTTGGGCGACGGTTTCCTCTCTCCCAAAGGAGATAAGTTCTACTACCAGGCCCGCTTCGAAGGTGGCAGCGACCTGTGGGTGCACGACTTGAAGGAGAACTCGACCAAAATCTTGCTGAAAGGCGCGGGCGGCGGACTGCTGAACGCGGACAAGAAGGGAGAGAACCTGTTCCTCTGCTCGGGCGGCGGACTGAAGAAAATCAAGGTGGAGGACGGAAAGGCGACCCCCATCGACTTCAAGGCACGCTTTGACTACCGCCCGGCGGAAGAGCGGACCTACATCTTCGACCACGCCTGGAGACAGGTGAAGGACAAGTTCTACGTGACCGACCTGCACGGGACGGACTGGAACTACTACCGCGAGAACTACGCACGGTTCCTGCCCTACATCAACAACAATTATGACTTCGCTGAAATGCTGAGCGAAATGCTGGGCGAGCTCAACGGCTCGCACACGGGATGCCGGTATTACAGCGACAAGGAGGTGCTGCCCACCGCCTCGCTGGGAGTCTATGTGGACACCGACTACGAGGGGGACGGACTGCGCATCGCGGAAATCATCGCCAAGAGCCCTCTGGCCTTGATGAAGACGGAGGCAAGACCGGGCTGCGTCATCGAGCAGATTGACGGAACTCCCATCCGGAAAGGGGAGGATTATTATCCGCTCCTGGAAGGGAAAGTGGGTGAGAAAATCCGTCTCAGCCTCTACGACCCGACTACGAAACGGCGCTTCGACACGATCATCAAGGGAGTGGGCAGCGGCGAGCTGAGCGAACTGATGTACCACCGCTGGGTAGAGCGCAACCGGGCAGAGGTGGAACGCCTCTCCGACCACCGCGTGGGCTACGTGCACATCAAGGGCATGGACAGCCCGAGCTTCCGTACGCTCTACAGCGAGCTGCTGGGCCGCTACCGCAACTACGAGGCCGTGGTCATCGACACCCGCCACAACGGCGGCGGCTGGCTGCACGACGACGTGGTGACGCTGCTGGGCGGAAAGGAATACCAGCAGTTCGTGCCGCGCGGACAGTACATCGGCAGCGACCCCTTCAACAAATGGCTGAAGCCATCGTGCATGCTGGTGTGCGAGGACAACTACAGCAACGCCTGCGGCACACCCTGGGTGTACAAGACCCTGGGCCTCGGGAAACTGGTGGGAACATCCATTCCCGGCACCATGACCGCCGTGTGGTGGGAACGCCAGATTGACCCCTCACTGGTCTTCGGCATCCCGCAGGTGGGCTGCCGCGACATGAACGGTGTCTTCTCGGAAAATACCTCCGTGGCTCCCGACATCGAAGTCTTCAACCGACCGGAAGACCAACTGAAGGGCATTGACACCCAGTTGGAGACCGCCGTGCGCCTGATGCTGGAAACCCTCAAGAAATGAGCCCATGAGACGACTGTACCTGTTTTTACTGACGGTGGCCCTGGCCACCACCGTCGGCCTGCTGCCCTTGCAGGCCCAGACCAGCGGCTATTTCCTGCACACGGTCGCAAAGGGACAAAGCCTGTATTCCATCGCGCATACTTATAATGTGGCGATGGAGGAGATTGTTCGCCTGAACCCGGGCAGCGACTCTCTACTGCGCTCAGGGCAAGTGCTGAAGATTCCGCAGACGGCGACGGCCGACAGGGATTCCGCCCAGCGTTTCCACACCATCCAGGCCGGGGAGACACTCTACCAGCTGACGGTGAAATACCAAGTGAGCGCACAGGCCATCTGTGCCGCCAACCCGGGACTGAGCGCCAGCAACTTCCGGGTGGGACAGGTGGTGGTCATCCCGCCCGCGGCCCCCGACACGGACAGCCGGCCTGCCGAGGCTACGGCCACCGTTGCTGCCCCGACAACCCCACAGAAGGGCTGGCGGGAGATGCACAGGGTGGCACGCAAGGAAACTGTGTTCAGCATCAGCCAGCTGTACGGCATCAGCCAGGAGGAGCTTATCGCCGCCAACCCCGAGCTGCGCAAGGGCAAGCTGAAGAAGGGTTCACTCCTGTTCATCCCCTACCCCAAGAGCGAACAGGGGGCACAGGAACAACCGGTAGCGCAGACACCGACAGTCGCCCCGAGCAACGAGGAACTGTTCGACCAAAGCCGGGAGGTGAAGAAATCCTGGAACCCTGCCGGCCTGAAGGTCGCGCTGCTGCTGCCCTTCACCGATACCAACGGCGCACACGGCGAGGAACAGATCCGGATGCTGGAGTTTTACGAAGGATTCCTGATGGCCGCCGACAGCCTGAAGCGGCAGGGAGTCTCGATGGACATCTACACGTATGACACAAAAGGGAATGTACAGACGGTGAAGCAACTGCTGGCCAACGGGACACTGAAGGAGATGGATATCATCTTCGGCCCCAACCATGCGGCCTCCATGCAAGCGCTGGCCGAGTTCGCCCGCCAGCACCACATCCGGGTAGTAAACTCTTTCTCGAACAAGGTGGACCAGGTGTTCAACAATCCCTACGTCTATCAGGTCAACACCCCTCAGTCCTACCTCTACTCGGAAGTCTATGAGCACTTCATCCGCAAGTTCGGACAGGCCAACGTTGTCTTCCTGAGCGACGGGATGAGCCAGGAGAAGAAGGAGTTCCTGAAGGGAATGAAAGACGAGCTGAAGACCAACGGCATCGCCTTCCGGCAGGTGCAGGTGAACGGCGAGGTGGACGGGACAAAAATCATCGCCGCCATGGACACGCTCCGGGAGAATATCTTCATTCCGACCTCGGGCACGAACACTGCCCTGATCCGCCTGCTGCCTCATCTGACCTTGGTGCGGCGCGAGCACCCGCACTTCGACATGCACCTGTTCGGGTATCCGGAGTGGCAGACCTACACCAGCGAGCACCTGGCCAGCTTCTACGAGCTGGACACCTATTTCTACTCGTCGTTCTATACCAACAACCTGTTCCCTGAAGCGATCCGCTTCATCCAGAACTACCGGCGCTGGTTCAGCAAGGACATGCGGAACACGTTCCCCAAGTACGGGATGCTGGGCTTCGACACCGGCTATTTCTTCCTGAAGGGACTGAGCGAACAGGGTAGCGGACTGGATGACCGCATCGGACAGATGCGGACCGTGCCTATCCAGACAGGACTGAAGTTTGAACGGGTGAACAACTGGGGCGGCTTCATCAACCGAAAGGTGTTCTTCATCCGCTTCAGCAACCAGTATGAACTTATCAAACTTGACTTTGAGTGATGACACATTGTTTTGGGCTACAAGCCATGAGCAGAGGCTTTCTGCTCCTCTTCGGAGGATGGCTCCTCGCTGCCGCTCCTGCGTTCGCGCAACTGCAGGAGCAGCGGCACAACTGGGCAGTGGGTGTGAGCGGCGGCGTGAACATGAACTCCGTCTCCTTTGAGCCACGCATCAAGCAGGCGGCCCACCTGGCACCCACACTGGGCGTGACCGCCCGCTTCATCTCCGAGAAATACTTCCGGATGATCTGCGGCATCCAAGCCGAAGTGAACTATTCGGTACATGGCTGGAAGGAAAAGATAGAGGACAACAGTGGTGACACCTACCACCGGCAGATGGGCTATGTGGAAGTGCCGCTGCTGGCGCACTTAGGCTTCGGGAAAGACGGAGACAGGGGCGCAAGGTTCGTCGTCAACCTGGGGCCGCAGATAGGCTTCCTGCTCAACGAGAAGGAGGTGATGAGCGAGTCCTGGGACCCTTCGCAACGCGCGAACGGGGTGACACAGCAGTATGGCTATTTAGCCGACCGGAAATTCGCCTACGGAATCGTTGCCGGAGGCGGGCTGGAGCTGATGACGGGAATCGGACATTTCATCCTGGAGGCCCGCTACTACTATGGGCTGAGCGACTTCTACAACAGCACCAAGAAAGACCCTTTCTCGCGCTCGGCCGTCTCATCGGTCGTGGGAAAGCTGACCTATTTGATTGACTTAAAAAAACGTTGACAATGAAACTGATATCATGGAACGTGAACGGGCTACGCGCCTGTTGCGAGAAAGGCTTCCGGGAAGCCTTCGCCGAATTAGACGCAGACTTCTTCTGTCTGCAGGAGACGAAGCTGCAGGCCGGACAGATTGACCTGTCCTTCGACGGCTATGCCTCGTACTGGAACTACGCCGAAAAGAAAGGCTATTCGGGAACCGCCATCTTTACCCGCCACCAGCCGGTGAGCGTGACCTATGGCCTGGGCATGGAACACCATGACCAGGAGGGGCGCGTCATCACACTGGAGATGAAGGACTTCTATTTAGTGACCGTGTACACGCCGAACTCTCAGGACGGACTGAAACGCTTGGACTACCGCATGACGTGGGAGGATGACTTCCGCCGCTATCTCCAGGCGCTTGATGCCCGGAAGCCTGTGCTGGTGTGCGGCGACCTGAACGTGGCCCACCAGGAGATTGACTTGAAGAACCCCAAAAGCAACCGGATGAACGCGGGGTTTACTGACCAGGAACGGGAGAAGTTCCAGACCCTGCTCGACGCGGGATTCGTGGACACCTTCCGCCACTTCTATCCGACACTGACTGGCAGCTACTCGTGGTGGTCCTACCGCTTCAAGGCGCGCGAGAAGAACGCCGGCTGGCGCATCGACTACTTCCTGGCTTCCGCCCGACTGAAAGACCGTCTGCACGGTGCCTGCATCCACTCGGAAATTTTCGGCTCGGACCATTGTCCGGTCGAAGTCACTATCGACTTGCCAGCATGAGAACTCGACACAGACTGATGAACAAAGAACGAATGACCCGGCTGCTCACCCTCCTGCTCAGCCTGGCGGTTTGCCTGCCGTCCTTGGCGCAGGAACCGGTCCTCAGCCAACGCCGGAAGGACATTCGGACCTCCGGCGACGTGGCGGCCGGACTGCTGCCAGTAGCGGCAGCCACGGCCGGACTGCTGGAAAAGGACCCCACGGGCCTGAAGCAGGCGGCACTGGCCTGCGCAGGGACATTCGGTGTGACGTACCTGCTGAAAAAGGCTGTCCACAAAGACCGTCCGGACCACAGCGACGATGACTCATTTCCCTCCCGTCATACGGCCATGGCCTTCACCCTCGCCACCTTCCTGCAGCAACGTTACGGATGGCAGTGGGGAGTTCCGGCCTATGCGGCAGCCACCTACATCGGCTGGACCCGCCTCTACGGGAAGAAGCACGATGGATGGGATGTAGCGGCCGGTGCCGCCATCGGCACCGGCTGCGCGCTCTTGTTCACGCGACGGAAATGCCACGACACCCGGCTGACGTTAGCGCCTACGCCGAACGGCCTGTATGCGTCGTGGCGGTTCTGACCGCTCCCCTCTCCTACTTGATGACCAGGATGGGGGTGTTGGAATGGAACACCATCCGCCGAGCGATACTGGGATTGAAGAGCTGGGCGAAGATGTTGCGCTTGTAGTTGGTGATGCACAGGACATCAATGCGCTCGTCGCGGACATACTCCTCCAGATGGTTGAGCAAATGGTCCTCGTCCACGAGCGAATAGCTGATGTCCAACGTGGGATATTGCTTCTTGAAGTATTCCTTGATGCCTGCCAGCTTGATTTCATTCCACGTACGACGGTTCTGACGGGTGTTCAGATGCACCAGCGACACTGCAAAGTGATAAGAATCGAACGTGCGGATGAGCGAGTCGAAAGCCACCAAGTCCCGCTGGTCAAAGTTGGTGATGAGGGCCACCTTGTGTGTGGTCTCCAATACCTTGGCCGAGGCGTTCTCCGGAATGGCATATACAAACGTCGGGCAGCGGTCAATCACCTCTGCCGTGACACTGCCGATGAGGTCAAGGTCCTTCTGGCTTTCGCCCCGGGTACCCATCACCACGAGCAAGGGACGCTCCTCCCGGGCGTAGCGCAAGATTTCCTCCTCGGGGATTCCTTCCCGCAACAGGCAGGTATATTTCACCTGGGGATATTCGCCGCTCAGCAGTTTCGCATCCACCTGGTGAGTGAGTTCGCCCAGCCGCTGGTGGGTGGCCGCAGCGAGGCTGCGCATGCCCTCTTGCTCCCCGGCGAAGCTCGGAACGTGATAACCGTCGGTGACGTACTGGAGCGTCGGCATGTAAATAGGGCTGAAATAGACGTGCAGCAGCACGACTTCGGCCTGAAGATGAGCGGCGATGTGGAACGCGGCATCACAAGCCTTGAACGAGTAGGCCGAGAAATCCACGGGCACCAGAATACGGCGCGGATGATTACCCTCCTCACCGCCGGCCTTCTCATCCAGCACATCCGCCGCCAGCCAGGCGGCACTCTCTACAATCTGCAAGGCATGGGGCAAGTCACTCTCCTTGACCCGGACACGTACGCCGGAAGAGATGACCGGCTGAATCAGGTTGACGTTGTGGATAGAAGCCTCTATCCCCTCGTTTTCCAGCACGGACTTCAGGATCTGTGCCTTCGAGAAAGTCAGAATAGCTAAAGTTACCAATTTTTCTTCCATAGTTTAGTCAGATTTATGAAGGTGAATAAAAAAGTCCTGGCAAACCGCGCAAAGGCATTGCCAGAACTGGGGAAAACTCTTTCGTTAAACGGTATGCTCGCGCAAGATGGCCAATGCCTTGTCAAGGACCGTAGTGTCATCCAGCATCACCAGTCCGCCATCGGGACCCGGTTCGAGGTGGATACCCACGCTCTGTCCGTTCTTGAAATTATGGCCACCGAAGAAATTGCGGACCGTCTCGACACTCATATCCAACTCATCAGCAATGCGGTGCATGCTGCCTTCAGGCAAGGAATCCTTAATCTTACGCAATTCGTTAAAGGTAATGGTTCTGTTCATATCGTAATCATTTTTTCGTTAATAGTACCGTTGTTTTATTTCTCGATATAAAAGTACGAAAAGAATCAGGAACCCGCAAATAAAACCGGAAAATTTTCTTCTTTTTCTATCAGAAGGACGAACTTCCGCATCACAGATGCAGCTGCGCGACCTTCACCATCCCCATGACCATCGCATAGAAATAGGTGAGCAACAGCACGGCATGCAGCAGCAGCAAGTCGGCCACCTCGTACCCGCTGTGGGTGTACTGGTCGGAAATGTACGTCGGGCGGTCAGCGAAACAGCGGAGCAACCTTACGTAAAGCGCATAGACTAAACAGGCGAACAGCGTACCCGCCAGCGCGCCACACACGATGTCACCGGGATAATGAACGCCGAGGTACATGCGGGAATACGAGGGTACGCAGGCCCATGTGTAGAGAAAGAATGTAGTCATGGGCTTGCGCAGCAGCAGCGCGACAAACGTGGCCACGGTAAACGTGTTGGCGGCATGGCTGGAGATGAATCCATAAGCCCCTCCCCGATAACCGTTGACGATATGGACCAGCTCCTGAAGGGCAGGGTCCTGCGCCGGACGGAAACGATGGAAATAGGGCTTGCACAGCCCCGAAGCGAACTGGTCGGACAACGTGATGCAGAGAGCCAGCATCACCAGTGCCAGCAAGGCTGGCACTGGCTTGTTGTTCTTGAAAATGACATACAGCAACATAGCGGCTACGGGAATCCATGTCTTCGTATCGGTCACGACCCACATGCACCCATCCCAGAACAAGTTGTGACAGCCATTGATGGCCAGCAACAGTTCCTTATCCAGTTCTATCAGTTGTTGTATGTCCATAACACTTCCTTCTTGACGGTCCTTACCTCCTGTCTCATATCTCCTCCAGGGCAGTGGCGGGCAGCCAGCCCTTCTTGCCGTCTTCCAGACGGACTTCCTTCCACTCCTTCATGCTGTTGTCCTCGATGAAGACCTTCGCGCCTTCATGCAGGACAAACAAGGCGGTGCCGCTCTCGTTGGGCGTACTCGTCACCGTCACACTGGGCGCGACAACAATCGCTCCGTCCCGGCATTCCAGCTCTAACTTCTGGTGCCGCGCACAGAAATGGGAAACGATGCAGACCACCAGCATCAGCGCAGCACCGATGAACCCTACCTTCTTCCAGCCGACGCGGCGACTGAACAGGTACACCGCAAGGCCCACCAGCACCAGCCAAAAGGCACCGACCGCCGTCCAGCTCCAGGCCCGCTCGCTACGGCTGTTGACCAACGCGCGGGTCCAAGTGACGACAAACACCTCTGCGGTGGGAGTAATCTGGTCCACTGTCTTGCTTTTAGCCATCTCCAGGTTGAAGCGAATGTCCGCATCTCCCGGCTGCAGCAACAGGGCCCGCTCATAGTTCAGGATGGCCTTCGCAAAGTTCTTGGTCTTATAATAACTGTTGCCCAGGTTGTAATAGACAGCCGCCGACTCACCGTCTGTGGCTATCAGCTCCTCGTACTGGCGGATTGCCTCGTCAAACTGGTCCTGCTGGTAAGCCTCATCGGCCGACTGTTTGGAGGCGGCGGCCATGCACTGCCACCCTCCTGCCACCATACACAACAACACAATGATGATTCTTCTCATATTCTTCGTCCTCCTCTACAGTTAATTACGTTTGATACTGTTTTCCATCTTGCTGATGACCTCGACCGAAGCGGCATAGACCTTATCCATCGCCTCGTTCTGGTCGCCCGGAGCATAACGGGCGAACTCGCACTCGTTCAACGCTCGGATGAACTCCTGAATCAGCTCGGCAGACACCCCGTGCCCAGTCAGCTCGGCCTCAATGTTGTCTTTCGAGAGCTGGGACACCGGCATGTTCAGCTTGTCGCTGATGTAGCCCCACAAAGCTTTCAGCACCTCGTCATAGAACTCGTTTTTTTGGTTGTCTGCCAACAGCTTGGCCGCTACCTTCATGCGACGTGCCGCCACCTTATTGGCCTTCTTGGTCTTTACCCGGGCGATGTTGACATTTTCCTTGGCCTGCTTGCGGCAGACTATCACGACTGCGGCGAACAGCAGGAAGGGCACTAAGTAGGCAGCCCAATAGGCAGCGGTGCCAAAGAAGAAATCACCCTTGCGTGAATAGGAAGTTTCGCCCATTTTGATGAAGCGGATGTCCTGCCCGATTACCTTCACGTTCTCCTTGCTGGTGAAATCGGCGATAACCTGACCGGCATTTCCCTGCCCCTTGTTCACCTTGACAGCATAGGCTTCGGTCTTGAGGGTCTTGTAGGCATTCGCCTGCACGTCAAAATACGTAAACTCCACAGGAGGGATGGTGAAGTCGCCCGCATGGCGGGGAATGACTAAGTATTCGATGTTTTTGGAGCCATTGACCCCCGCGCTGGTCACCTTAAAATTGTTGGACACCTTGGGGTCGTACACCTCAAAGTCTTCGGGGAACTTCACATCAGGCGTGCCAATCAGCTTCAGGTTGCCCGAACCGGCAATGGCGAGCTTCAGCGTCACCGCATCGTTGGTCTTCACCTCCTTGGCACTGATGGAAGAGGTCAGGGTGAACTGACCCACCGCCCCGGAGAACCCGGCAGGCTTAGCGGGCAAGGGATCGACCTGTATGGTCACCTTCGGGGTCTGGATTTTCTTCTTCACTTCCACCACGCCTCCACCATTGAAAAAGGCGTCAAAGGGATCATCCGAAGTCTGTACCCGTTGGGCGATGATGCCCTCAAACTCTACCGAAGGAATCTCCAGCTTGCCCGTCTGCTGCGGGAACAGCACGAACTGGCGCCAGACAATGGTCTTGTAGTTGCGGCCCTTGTAGTGTTCCAGCCGCCATTCCTTCTGGGTAGGCAGGTCAATCTCCTGCGAATGGAAACCCTTCAAATCAGAGATGTTCCCCAGCAGCTGACGAAGGTCGAGCGTCGTATATACCTTGTAAGTGAGCAGGAGCGCTTCCTGCTCGTGCACGCGCGTCTTGCTGGCCGTGGTCGTAAAAAAGAAGTCGTTCGCGGCAATCCGCCCACCCGCCGACTGCGACCGGGACACGTTGCCGGTGGCGGGCCGACTTCCCTCATCGGCCTGGTCCTTCGGCAGAACCTTGATCGTCAGTGCATTCGAAAACACCTTCTCGTTATCCATCTCGATGCTGGCGGCCGGAACGGTATAGGTGCCCGCCTCTCCTGCCATCAGGATATAGGTGAACGTGACCGAACTGCTCGACGATACCTTTCCGTTGTCAATGTAAGTCCGGCTTGACACAGAACGGCTCGGCCCCATCAACACCTCGAATCCTTTGATGGAGGGGAGACGGAAATCTTTGCCTTTCTGGCTGTTCACGGTAAAAGAGAGGCGGAACTGGTCACCACTGACCACCACATCAGGCGCTTCGGCGGTCAGGGTCACCTGGTCTGCCGCCCACACGCATCCGATGGTGAGCTCCATCAGGAGGAAAAACATCAATTTTCTCATATTCGTATCGCTATCTTTTATCAAAATTATTATTCCACATACTGTTACCAATCCTTCTCCAGTTTCTTTCCGCGAACCTGAATCGCCTTCTTCACCTTGTCCTGGACACTCTTCTCGTCCTGCATCACGGCGTTCAGCAACTGCTCGGCATTCTCCTTCGAGAGCTGGTCCTGGTGTTGCTGCTGGTTCTGCTGCTGTTGCTGCTGTTGTTGGTTCTGGTCCTGCTGGTCTTTCTGCTGGTCCTTGTCATCCTTCTGCTGGTCCTGCTGTTGCTCCTGGTTCTGCTGGTCCTGGTTCTGCTGCTGTTGCTCCTGGTCCTTCAGGAGTTTCTGCGCCAACGCCAGGTTATAACGGGTCTCGTCATCATGCGGATAGTTGCGCAGCGACTGCTTGTACGCCTCAATGCACTGCGGATACTGCTTGGACGACTGCAGAATAACCCCCATATTATGATAAATCTGCGCCAGCCGCTCCTTGTCTTTCTCCAAGCGCGAGGCCGCTTCAAACTGTTCCATGGCTTCCTTGGCCTTCTGCTGCATCAGCAACGCGTTGCCCAAGTTGTACATCGCGTCCGTCGATTTCGGGTCCTGCTCCAACGCCTTGCGGTAGTCAATCTCCGCCTTGACGAACAGACTGTCCTGATAGAGTTTGTTGCCGCTGCGCAGGTAATCGCGGGCCGTCTTCTGCCCCCACGCAACCGTTGTCGATAACAGCAGCATCCCCAGCAATATCATCGTTCTCTGTACCATATCAATCCTGCTTAAATAATTTGATGTTCTTGAATAACGGATTCTTGCGTTCCAGCAACAGCACTTCGGCCACCAACAGCAGGAGTGCCATCCATGCCAAGACTTGGAACTGCTCATCAAACTCCGTAAATACCTGTGTCTCCACGTCCGCCTTCGCCAACTTGCCGATTTCGGCATTCAGGGCCTTCTCGGCATGGTTCGTGTTGTCCACCCGCACATACATGCCATTGCCCGCCTTGGCGATTTCCTGGCACATCTCTTCGTTGAGCCGGGTCACGATGACATTCCCATCCTTATCACGGCGGAACTCGTTGGTCCCTTCCGCCGGTATCGGAGAGCCGTCGGGCGAACCTACGCCGAGCACGAACACCCGTATCCCTTTCTGTACGGCAGCCTGTGCGGCTTCCACCGCCCCACCCTCGTGGTTTTCGCCGTCCGTAATGAGGACAATGGCGCGCCCTACTCCTTCATTGGGGGTAAAGCTCTTCATGGCCAGGTCAATCGCTCCTCGGATATCAGTCCCCTGCGTGGCGATGAGGGAAGGATGGATGGACTCCAGAAACATCTTGGCCGACACATAATCGCTGGTGATGGGCAGTTGGGTGAACGCATCGCCCGCAAAGACAATCAATGCCACCTTGTCGTTGTTGAACTTCTCAATCAGCCGCGACAGCAGTTTCTTCGACTTGTCCAAGCGACTGGGGGCGACATCCTGCGCCAACATGGAATTCGAGATGTCCAAGGCCACGACCGTCTCGATGCCCTGGCGCTTCACCGTCTCCATCTTCGAGCCGAACTGCGGACGTGCCAGCATGAAAGCCATCATGGCCAATGCGGCCACCAACAGCCAGAACTTCACGTCGGGACGGAACTTGGACATATCGGGCATCAACCGAGCCAACAACGAAGGGTCACCATAGGCCCGCAACCGTTTACGGCGGAGATGGTTTGAATAAAGGTACAGTCCCACCAAAACAGGCAGGACCAACAACAGGTAAATATAAATCGGTTCTCCAAATCGGAACATAACTTCATCGTTTTTTTAAGGGATTTTCTTTAATACAGTAGCACGCAGAAGCACCTCCAGCACCACACACACGAACGCCCATAGGCCAAACAAGGTAAACGCTTCCTCCCGCTTGCTGAACTCCTTCACGCTCAACTTTGTCTTTTCCAGCTTGTCAATCTCCCGGTACACTTCCTTCAGTTTCGTGTTGCTGGTCGCCCGGAAGTAATTGCCGTTGGTGGTTCCCGCAATCTGGGTCAGGGTCTGCTCATCAATCTCCACCGGCACGTTCACATACTGCACACCGGCATAAGTCTGCATCGGATAGGGGGCCGTACCATTGGTTCCCACCCCGATGGTATAAATACGGATCCCAAACTGCTTGGCAATTTCCGCCGCCGTCAGCGGAGAGATATCGCCCCGGTTATTACTGCCGTCAGTCAGCAGAATGATGACCTTCGACTTGGCCTTGCTGTCCTTCAGACGGCTCACGGCGTTGGCAATCCCCATACCGATGGCGGTTCCATCCTCAATCAGTCCCCGCTGGGCGATGTCCCCCTTGATGCTGTGGAACAGGTTGAGCAACACACCGTGGTCCACCGTCAGCGGACACTGCGTGAACGACTCTCCGGCAAAGATGGTCAGTCCGATGTTGTCGTTCGGGCGACCATTGATAAACTCCGAAGCCACCTGCTTGGCGGCCTCCAGCCGGTTCGGTTTCAGGTCCTCTGCCAGCATACTGGTGGACACATCGACCGCCATCATGATATCAATGCCCTCCAGCTCCGTGTTCTGCCAGTTGTCGGTCGTTTGCGGACGAGCCAGTACCAGTACCAGCAGGACAAACGCCGCCACCCTCAACACAAAGGGAACATGGAGCAGATACAGCTTCCAGCTGCGAGACACCTGCATGTACATGCGGGTGGTCGAGACCTGCAGCGTAGGTTCTGTCCGTTTACGCTTCAGCACATACCATACTATATAAGGTAGGAGCAGCAGCAGTAACAACAAGTATTCAATATTCGCAAAAACCATAGTCCTTACTCGTTTTAATCGTTAAAAGAACAAATCGATGAGCTGGCGCACCGCCACGTACAAGGCAGCAACCGCTCCGGCTGCCGTCAGCGCGATGCTGGCCATCAGCGCGATGCGTCCCTGCTTGGAGCGCTTCTCCTCCACCCGTATCTCGGTGGGTTCCTTCTTGGCGGCCGGATCCTCCTCGATCTTCGTATCATTAATAAAACCAATGGCATTCACCAGGTTCATGTCATTCTCGTTCATCAGCGGCGCATACTTGGCAAACTTTACCAAGTCGGCCGTCTCCAACAGCCGCTTCAAGTCGGCGATGGACGACTTATCCTTCTCCTGCAACAAACGGTCCAGGATTTCTGCCGAGGTCATCTCCAACGCATTGAAGCCGAACCGCTCCTTGATATAGGTACGGATGACATCAGTCAGCTCCGTATAATACCGTTTGGGGTCAGCATAACGTACGCCCTTATCCGCCTTCAGCTGCTCCATCTGCCGGATGGCCGCAAGGTGAGGCGGCAATTTGGGCTGCAACTTGATGATCTTGATGATGGGCTTGTTGTTGCGGAACCGGATGACCAAAAAGACCGCCAAGGCTCCCAGCAGCAACAGGGCCACCACCGCATAGACGAGTACGGACACGTCGTTCCACGTCAACGGTACCTCGCGAATGCTCTTCGGGCCAAAGAACTGGTCGGGATGCAAGGTATCCACCGGCACCGAATAGACCTTCAATGCCAATGCTTTCGACCGGTAGGACTGACCGCCCACCTTCACCTCAAAGGGAGGCAGGTAATACAAGGCCGAGTCAAACGACGTCACTGTGTATTCCTGGGACACGAGCCACCGCTTGCCGTTGTTCAGCAGCTGCGTGTCCGGCTTCGCCACTTCCACAATCTCCACCCCCTTCACCAGCGTATCGCGCAAGAGCGGAAGGCTCAGGGGCTCTTTGGCGTCTAAGCTCACTTCGAGACGGATGCGCGTCTGCTCGCCGATGAGCAGCTGCAACGAGTCAATGGTGGCCTCCACCGATACTTGCGCCGAGGCCAGCATCGCCACCCAAGAGAGGCAAAAAGCGCACAGCATCCGGAGTACCCCGTTCTTTATCTTTCTGTTATAGTGTTGTTTCATTCTGGTCTTTCCTCAATTTCGTTTCGCAAATAAACTCAGCAGTGCCTTGACATAATCCTGGTCGGTCCGCACGGAAACAGCATCCACATTACTGTGCGTGAACACTTCGTTCAGCCGTTGCCGCTGCGCGAGCCACCAAGCGTGGTGCGCCTGCCGCAATTTCTTCGACGAGGTGTCAATCCACTGCTCATGCCCCGTCTCGGCATCGCACACCTTCATCAGTCCCACATCGGGCAATTCTTCCAACCGTCGGTCGTACACCTGTATGGCCACCACGTCATGCTTGCGGTTCGCAATGGTCAATGCGTTCTGGAAATCCTGCGGGTCGATAAAGTCGCTCAACAGGAAGGCCGTGCAACGCTTCTTCAAACTATTCGTCAGGTATTCAATGGCACACTGCACACGCGTCCGTCTGCTCTCCGGCTCAAAGTCAATCAATTCACGGATGATATAGAGAATGTGCTTCCGTCCCTTTTTGGGAGGAATGAACTTCTCTATCTTGTCCGAGAAAAAGATGACCCCAATCTTATCATTATTCTGTATCGCAGAAAAAGCGATGGTGGCGGCGATTTCCGTCACCATGTCGCGCTTGAATTGCTTCACAGTACCGAAATCGAGACTGTTCGACACGTCCACCAACAGCATGACGGTCAGTTCACGTTCTTCCTCGAAAACTTTGATGAAAGGTTTGTGGAAGCGTGCCGTCACGTTCCAGTCAATGTCACGCACATCGTCACCATACTGGTACTCACGCACTTCCGAGAAAGCCATACCCCGACCCTTAAAAGCCGAATGGTACTGGCCCGCAAAAATGTTGCTCGAAAGTCCGCGCGTCTTGATTTCAATCTGGCGCACGCGCTTCAAGAGTTCACTTGTCTCCATACTCTCACACTCCTTTCATCCGTCATCAAGGCACCTCGACCTTGTTCAGAATCTGGCTGACAATCTCATCGGAAGTGACATTCGTAGCTTCCGCCTCGTACGTAAGACCAATACGATGACGCAGCACGTCATGGGCCACGGCACGTACATCTTCGGGAATCACGTATCCACGTCGCTTGATGAAAGCGTAGGTACGGGCTGCCAGTGCCAAGTTGATGGAAGCACGCGGAGAACCACCGAAACCAATCAGTCCCTTGAGGTCCTTCAAGCCGTACTGGTCAGGGTAACGGGTAGCAAACACAATGTCGGCAATGTATTGCTCAATCTTCTCGTCCAAGTAAACCTGACGCACCACCTTACGCGCCTCCAGGATGTCTTCCGCCCGCAGGATAGAACGTACGGTCATCCGCTCGCCACGGATGTTCTGGCGCATGATCTTCTTCTCTTCCTCCAGCTTGGGGTAGTCGATGATGACCTTCAGCATGAAACGGTCCACCTGCGCTTCCGGCAACGGATAAGTACCTTCCTGCTCAATCGGGTTCTGGGTAGCCAGCACCAGAAAAGGCTTCGGCAACTCAAACGTTTCCTTGCCCAGGGTCACCTGCCGCTCCTGCATGGCTTCCAGCAACGCGCTCTGCACCTTGGCAGGAGCACGGTTGATTTCATCGGCCAATACGAAATTGGCAAATACCGGACCTTTGTTCACCAGGAACTTCTCTTCTTTCTGGCTATAAATCATCGTACCTACCACATCGGCAGGCAACAGGTCGGGCGTGAACTGGATACGGCTGTACTGTGCGTCAATCAAGGATGCCAAGGTCTTGATGGCAAGTGTTTTGGCCAATCCCGGAACGCCTTCGAGAAGGATGTGCCCATCACTCAACAGGCCAATCAATAACGATTCCACCAAATGTTTCTGACCCACAATCACTTGATCCATACCGGTCAATAAGTTGGTAACGAACGCACTCTGCCGTTCGATACGTTCATTCAATTCACGAATATCAATAGCTTCAGCCATAATTTATTTGTATTAATTGTTCTTATATTCAGTCTTGTTGTTCCCCTACAGGAAGCTTCTCAGTTTTCGCAGCCAAAATTACGCCAATTAATTAACAGTAGCAACTAATAATCTTTAAAAACCTCGAAGGAGAAGGACTTTTTTAAGGCTTATTGGACTAAAGAAATCTAAAAACCTCCCGTCCTTCCTTTTCTTCATTCAGCGACGGGTTCCAATTCAGGAATCCGGAGGGTCAGTCCCACCGGTACCTGATTCGCATCGGGCAGGATGTCCTGGTTGAATTTCACCAGGTACGTCCACAGATTTTTGTTGCCGTAGTACCGCTTCGCCAACTTGACCAAGCTCTCCCCAGGACGCAGGGTATGGGTCGTCAGGACACCTTTCGGACGGTATGACACGGAATCGGACAAGACAAGGATAGCCGACGGCCGCGCAACAGGGATACTGCTCCCGCCCACACGGTCCTTCGGGGCAACAAAGGCAGAGGGTTCCGGAGCCACAGAGGAATCCTGCAAAGCAACGAGAGTGTCCTTCGGAACAACGAAGGTGTCCGAGACGACGGCCTCCTTCGCCACGGTCACAGTACCTGTCTCCGGATAGGCGGGCAATAGGCTCCATACCGCACCTCCCCCGACCAATACCCCCACAAGGAGTACTGCCGCAATCATGCACCAAGGCAATCGCAACACGCTCCGCTCCGGTTCCGTCAAAGGTTCCTCCAGCGTAGCTGCCGGAGCCTCCGCCGACGGTGCTGCCGGTGGTGCGATGACAGCAGGCTGTGACGCATCCTCCGATTCTGACAAAACATCTGGCACCACCGGAACAGATGCCTGCGTTGCCGGTTCCTCCAAATCGGAATAATGCGTGCTGTCCTTCAACATCACCGTCTCAAAATGAGAGAACGGCTTGTTCACCGCCTCGCTCAAGGCCGTATCGGGCTGGAAAATCACTTTCCACTCCCGGCCGGCCGACATGCGTTTGAAAGTTCCCAGCCCCTTGACCCGCACATATTGGTCGGCCTGCAATCCGTCCTCCACCAAGCAGATAAACTGACGGACAAAACCATCTGCCAGCTCCTGCGGAATGTCCTGACGGACGGCGAAGCGTTGCGCCAGCACCTGCTGCGAACCGGTCTCGGGACGGAAATGCACGACCAAACGAGGCGGAACCAACATCCGCTGCCCTGTCACAGGATGCAAAGTGATGTATTCCGCTTCCTTCCTCACCTCCAATATTCCTATCGGACCGAGGGCCACTTCATTGCCTTCCTGCAATTCCTGTTCAATGAGAGCGACAAGCGATGCCCCCCATTGTCCGGCCTGCTCCGTCACGTCCCTTGCCCGTCGGCCCAATTCGTCCAAAAACTCCTGATTATTCATGTACTGTCCCGTTGCAACTTTCGTTACCGCACCTCAGCGTACAAATCAAAGTCATCCGCATCCACCACCGTCACTTCATAGAACGTGCCGGTGGCCAGTGCCTGACCCTCGTCCTTTATCAGGACTTCAGGGTCCACTTCCGGTGAGTCGAACTCACTGCGGCCCACATAATACTCGCCTTCCTTACGGTCGATGATGACCTTCAACGTCTGCCCTACCTTTCGCTGGTTCAGCTCTGCAGAAATGCCCTGCTGAATCTCCATCAGCTCATCCAACCGCCGCTGCTTCACCTCCTGCGGAATGTCATCCGTATAGGCCTCGGCAGAATAGGTACCCTCTTCCTCCGAATAAGCGAACGCTCCCATGCGGTCGAACCGCACCTTGCGCACAAATTCCTTCAGTTCTTCAAAATCCTGCTCCGTCTCTCCAGGATGTCCCACCATCAAGGTGGTGCGCAAGTGGATGCCCGGCACCTCCCGGCGGAACCGTTCAATCAGTTCGTAGGTCTCCGCCTTAGTCACGTGGCGGCGCATCTTCTCCAGCACGTTGTCACTGATGTGCTGCAACGCGATGTCCATATAGTTGCACACATTGGGATGCTCCCGCATGACCCTGAAGAGGTCGTTGGGAAAATGGGCCGGGTACGCATAATGCAACCGGATCCATTCCACACCCGGGACAGCGGCCATCCGTTCAATCAGTTCGGGCAGGGCCTGTCGGTGATACAAGTCCACTCCGTAATAAGTCAGCTCCTGCGCAATGACCTGAAACTCCTTCACACCCTCCGACACCAGCAGGCGCACCTCATCCAGAATCTCCTCCATCGGGCGCGAGACATGATGGCCAGTGATAATGGGAATGGCACAATACGAGCACTTCCGGTCGCAACCCTCCGAAATCTTCAGGTACGCATAGTGACGAGGCGTAGTCAGGCAACGCTCAATGGCGTGCTCAGCCTGATACGCCTTGCCAAGGTCATGCAGCAGCCCGTTCCAATCGAACTTGCCGTAGAACTTGTCCACCTGCGGAATCTCCACCTGCAGTTCCTGCAGATAGCGTTCCGACAGACAGCCCATCACGTACAGCTTTTTCAGACGCCCTTCCTCCTTAGCCTGACAGAACTCCAGAATCATATTGATAGACTCCTCTTTCGCATCCCCGATGAATCCGCACGTGTTGATGACCGCGATTTCCCCCTGCGGGCGCTCAGCGTCGTGCGTCACCTTATAGCCGTTGGCCTCCAACTGCCGCATCAGCTTCTCCGAATCCACCAGGTTCTTCGAGCAGCCCAACGTAATGATATCTACCGTATTCCTTTTCATTTCCCAGCCGATTCGCCAAACAATGAATCCACGAACTCCCGACGGCGGAAAATCTGCAAGTCTTCCATACCTTCACCCAGACCGATGTATTTCACCGGTATCTTGAACTGGTCGGAGATGCCAATCACCACACCTCCCTTGGCGGTGCCGTCCAGCTTCGTGATGGCCATGGCGTTCACCTCAGTGGCCAGCGTAAACTGCTTGGCCTGCTCGAAAGCATTCTGTCCGGTCGAACCGTCCAGCACCAGCAGGATCTCATGCGGCGCGTCAGGCACCACCTTCTGCATGACCTTCTTGATTTTCGTCAGTTCATTCATCAAGCCAATCTTGTTGTGCAGACGGCCAGCCGTATCGATAATGACCACATCGGCCTTGTTGGCCACCGCTGAGCTGAGCGTGTCGAAGGCCACCGAAGCCGGGTCTGAACCCATTTTCTGTTTCACCACGGGCACTCCTACCCGTTCGCCCCAAATGACCAACTGCTCCACGGCAGCGGCGCGGAAGGTATCGGCAGCTCCCAGATAGACCGACTTGCCCGCCTTCTTGAACTGGTAAGCCATCTTTCCGATGGTGGTCGTCTTGCCTACTCCATTGACACCCACCACCATAATCACATAGGGAGCCTTTCCGGACGGCACGTTGAAGTCCTCCACATCCGCTGAGTTGTTCTCCGTCAGCAGCGCGGCGATTTCCTCACGCAGGATGTTGTTCAGTTCCTGCGTGTTGACATATTTATCCTTGGCTACCCTGGCCTCGATACGCTTGATAATCTTCAAAGTGGTTTCCACTCCCACATCGGAAGTGATGAGCACCTCCTCCAAATTGTCCAGCACTTCATCGTCCACCTTCGACTTTCCGGCAACGGCGCGCGCAATCTTCCCGAAGACACTCTCCTTGGTCTTCGACAGCCCCTTATCGAGGGTCTCCTTCTTTTCCTTCGAGAAAAAACTAAAAAATCCCATAACGTCAATGATATTATCTTTTTCAGACACAAAGATATAACTATTCTCGTACACCAACAAAAAAAAGTTCCTTTCATTCATTCTGAAAGGAACTTTTTTTAAGTCATATTGATGGTCTCTCGATTACTTCTTGAAGAATTCCTGTACCTTGTCGTTCGGAACCATCTGCTCGTCAAAGGCGTAAGCACCTGTCTTAGGAGACTTCACCATCTTGATTACCTTCGTGTAAGAACGTCCTTCTTTCGCGCCTGTCTTCAGGGTTGCTACTACTTTCTTTGCCATGGTCTATGATTATTTAATTTCTTTGTGAACTGTTACTCTTTTCAAAATCGGATTGTACTTCTTCAGTTCCAATCTTTCGGGGGTGTTCTTTCTGTTCTTCGTAGTGATATAACGAGAAGTGCCCGGCATACCGCTATCCTTCATCTCTGTGCACTCCAGGATGACCTGAACTCTATTACCTTTAGCTTTCTTAGCCATAGTTTTACTCTCCTTTTAATTAACCAATAATTTTGATAGTTTTCCAATCACAAAAACCCTTGGCCACAGCTTCGTTCAGCGCAGCGTCCAGACCTTTTTTGTTAATAACTCGCAAGCCGTTAGCACAAATGTTCAGGCTAATCCAGCAATCCTGTTCTACATAGTAGAATTTCTTTGTAAACAAGTTCACATCGAACGTTCTTTTCGTTCTTCTCTTAGAGTGTGAAACGTTGTTGCCAATCATGGCCTTCTTTCCGGTAATTTGACAAATTTTCGACATTTCTATCTAGTTTTTATAGTTTATTTCTTCGTTCTATCAAACGGAGTGCAAAGTAAACGATTTTATTTGAAACTCACAAGCTTTTCCTCAATATTTTGCGACTTTACTCTTCATTTCCGCAATTTTGCACCAGTTCCAGCAACAAATACAAGGCTTTTTTTGTAGCCGCATGCACATTCAGCTCCCGGCCGTTATCTTCCTCCAATTTGGCGGTAATCACTTTTTCCTTACTTCCAGCCGCTACCCAGATGGTGCCTACCGGCTTGTCGGGAGTGCCTCCGCCAGGACCGGCAATACCTGTGGTGGCGATGGCGTATTCTGCATGGAACGCCTTCATGGCACCTTCCACCATTTCACAAACCGTTTCCTCGCTCACCTCGCCATGTGCCTCCAAGGTCTCGGCACGCACCTGCAGCAGCTCCTGCTTGGCCTGGTTGGCATAAGCCACGATACCGCCTTTATAGAAACGGGAACTACCAGGGATAGCAGTTATGTTGGCAGCCACATTGCCTGCCGTGCAGCTTTCGGCAGTCGCCAAGGTAAATCCTTCCTTCCAAAAGATTTCACTTATTTCCTTACTGAGTTTTTTTGTTTCTACAGTCATCTTGTTCTTTATTTAAATTAATATTGATTCCCCATATCACTAAGTACCGGATTCTCCTCGCGGCCTTCATTTCAGGCTTACCCGCGAATAGGCGGGAAGATCGATGGGACAAAAATCCTTATCCAAATACTTGAAATGCCCCGCCATCGCAATCATGGCGGCATTGTCGGTGGTATAACCGAATTTCGGAATATAAATCCTCCATCCATACCGCGCGGCATGTTCGTGGAAGGCAGCGCGCAGGCCATTGTTGGCCGATACGCCTCCCGCCACCGCCACTTCGCGGATGCCCGTGGCCTTGACCACTTTCCGCAGCTTGTCCATCAGGATGTCCACTACCGTCTTCTCCAACGAAGCCGCCAAGTCCTCCTTGTGGTGCTCAATAAAGTCAGGATCCTCCTTCAGCCAGTCGCGCAAGGAATAGAGGAACGAGGTCTTCAGCCCGCTGAAGCTATAGTCATAGCCCGGTATATGCGGCTTACTGAACGTATAGGCCAACGGATTTCCTTGCCGGGCCAGCCGGTCGATAATGGGTCCGCCGGGATACCCCAGCCCCATCACCTTCGAGCACTTGTCGATAGCCTCACCGGCCGCATCATCAATGGTCTGCCCCAGCACCTCCAGATCGTTGTAGGTATTCACCCGAATAATCTGCGAGTTTCCTCCCGACACCAGCAAGCAGAGGAAAGGGAAATGCGGCTGATGAGCGTCCCCCTCCGATTCCTTGATGAAATGAGCCAGCACATGGCCCTGTAGATGATTGACATCCATCATCGGCAGTCCCAGACCACGGGCAAACCCTTTCGCGAACGACACCCCTACCAGCAACGAGCCCATCAGGCCCGGTCCGCGGGTGAACGCCACGCCACTCAGCGCTTCTTTGGCCACTCCGGCCCGCTTCAACGCCTCATGCACCACCGGAACAATGTTTTGTTGGTGAGCCCGCGATGCCAATTCCGGCACCACACCTCCGTAAGCCTCGTGCACCGCCTGGCTGGCGATGACGCTCGACAGCAACACACCATTCTTCAGCACCGCTGCCGACGTATCATCACACGACGACTCAATTCCCAATATAATCGTATCCATCCTTACCTTTATTATATATACTAATATGTCAATATCTCCAAGCCGTTCTCGGTCATCACAAACGTATGCTCCCATTGCGCCGAAGGCAGTTCATCTTCCGTCACGACGGTCCATCCGTCCTCCTCGTCAATGAAGACCTCCCAGGTCCCCATATTGATCATCGGCTCAATGGTGAACACCATACCCGGCACCAGCAGCATGCCCGTACCTTTCTTGCCATAGTGCACCACATCCGGCTCTTCGTGAAACTCCAGTCCCACACCATGCCCGCACAGGTCGCGCACTACCGAGAACCCGTTCTTCTTGGCATGCTTCTCAATGGCATGACCGATGTCTCCCACAAAGCTGAAGGGCTGCGCCGCTTCCCTGCCTATTTCCAGGCATTCCTTGGCCACATCCACCAGTTTCTGTTTTTGCGGTGTCGTCCGGCCGATGACAAACATACGGGAAGCGTCCGCATAGTAGCCGTCGAGGATGGTCGTACAGTCCACATTGACGATGTCACCTTCTTCCAGCACCTCCTCCTCGCTCGGTATGCCGTGGCACACTACCTCGTTCACCGACGTGCAGACACTCTTCGGAAAGCCTTCGTAGCCCAAACAGGCCGGCACGCCGCCGTGGGCCACTGTAAAGTCGTACACCAGCTTGTCGATTTCCGCCGTACACATGCCAGCATGAATCTTCTCCGCCACCAAGTCCAGCACTGCCGTATTCAGCAAGCCACTCTTGCGGATACCCTCTATCTGTTCCGGAGTCTTGATCAGTCCGCGTGTCGGCACCAAGTGCCCCTCGTTCTGATAATACAGCACCCGCTTATCTAGTTCGGTCAGCTCGGCACCCTTCGGGACTCTCCAGTTGTTTTTCTTTCTTATCATAACTTACGTTCGTATAAAAGTCGCGCAAAGATAGCGGAAAAAACAGAAATTCTCAAGAAAAGCTTTGGAATTTACCATGGGAATCCCTATATTTGCTCTCAAAATCAACAAGAGCCTAAACAAAAACTTTAACTAAAAGGAGGACACTATGGACAAGCATCAGATTGGCGTTAACGCCGGCATTGTCTGGAATGTACTGAAAGACAACGCACGTTGGGAGTATCATCATCTAAAAGAAGCGACCGGACTCTCGGACAGGGACCTGAACGCCGCCATCGGCTGGCTCGCCCGGGAGAACAAGGTAGATTTCGAGTCGGCCAACCAGCAGGACTGTCTCTTTCTGACCGTGAACGTGTACATCGGGTGAGCGACAGACTCACCCGAAAAAGAAAGCCTCACAAAGGACGAGCCGTCGGCCCGTCCTTTGTGAGGCTTTTAGGGAGATAGCAACCTATTGCTTAATCTTCCCTCCCTGTCACCACCACAAAGATAGTAGCCTTGGTACGGCTGGTATATCTTGTCACCCTTTTGTGTCGGGTGCCAAAATCGTGTTATCAAAGTCCTTGTAGGCAACTTTCTCTGTTAGAATGTGCCAAGCGCAGACAATCATTTTG
>JAQXRG010000166.1 GCA_029218405.1 Bacteroidales bacterium | reverse complement strand
ATATGTGGCAGGTGGAAGATATGATACGCGCTTACGGGCTCGACCGCGAGCGCATCCGCCAAGGTATTGTCGAACCCTATCCCTCCCTGAACGACGAGCAGCGGAAGGAGTTGATGCAGTGGTATGATGACCTTATCGCCATGATGCGCACGGAAGGGGTGACGGAGCACGGACACGTACAGATCAACCGCAATGTCATCGTGTGGCTGACCGACCTGCACCTGCGCCTCTTGCGTTCGCCCAAGTTCCCCTACTACAGCGCGGCCTATTACAAGGCCCTGCCGTTCATCGTGGAGCTGCGTGCCAAGGGGGCCGACAAGGACGCGCCTGAACTGCAGACGTGTTTCGACGCCCTTTATGGCGTGCTGCTCCTCAAGCTGCAGAAGAGGGAAATCAGTGAAGAGACCCAGAAGGCCATCAAAATCATCAGCGACCTGCTGGCGATACTGGCCGACTATTATAATAAGGATAAGAAAGGTGAATTGGATTTAGAAGAAGCATGAAAAAGATATTGGTAACTGGCGCCAACGGACAGTTGGGCAACGAGATGCGGGCTCTGGCCTGCGAGCATACAGCATTTGAGTATTACTTCACCGATGTGGCGGAACTGGACATCTGCGACGAGCAGGCGGTGAAGCGGTTTGTGGACGAACGGCAGATTGATGTCATCGTGAACTGTGCCGCCTATACGGCGGTGGACAAGGCGGAGGACAACGTGGAACTGTGCGACCGCCTGAACCGGTTGGCGCCCGGCTATTTAGCGAAGGCCGTGGCGGCACGGGGCGGCGAGCTGGTGCAGATTTCTACGGACTACGTGTTCGACGGAACCGCCCACCTTCCTTACCGTGAGGACCAGCCCACCTGTCCCAACTCGGTTTATGGACGCACCAAGCTGGCGGGCGAGGAGGAGGCGCGGCGTCATTGCCCGCGCACACTGGTGCTCCGTACGGCGTGGCTTTATTCGCCCTACGGTAACAACTATGTGAAGACCATGCTCCGCCTGGGACGGGAGAAGGAGACGCTGGGCGTCATCTTCGACCAGACGGGTACGCCCACCTATGCCCGCGATCTGGCCGCCGCCATTTTCACGGCGCTGGAGAAAGGCATCGTGCCGGGCGTGTACCATTTCAGCAACGAGGGTGTCTGCTCATGGTACGATTTCACGAAGGCCATCCATCGCATGGCAGGCATCACGACCTGCCGCGTGCGCCCGTTGCATACCGAGGAGTATCCTACGCGTGCCGCCCGCCCGCACTACTCAGTGCTCGACAAGAGCCTGTTCAAGGAGACCTACAGCTGCGACATTCCTTACTGGATGGACAGCTTGGAGGAATGCATACAGCGAATCATCCATCAGGAAAATCAAGAAAACAAGTAAGATAGACAAGAAAGCATGAATCAGGAAATAGCAAGAAGACGGACTTTTGCCATTATCGCTCATCCGGATGCCGGTAAGACCTCCTTGACCGAAAAGCTGTTGCTCTTCGGCGGACAGATACAGGTGGCGGGAGCGGTGAAATCGAACAAAATCAAGAAAACAGCCACTTCCGACTGGATGGACATCGAAAAGCAGCGTGGCATCTCCGTGACCACGTCGGTCATGGAGTTCGACTACCATGACTATAAGGTGAACATCCTCGACACGCCGGGCCACCAGGATTTTGCTGAAGACACGTACCGCACGCTGACGGCGGTGGACAGTGTCATCATCGTGGTGGACGGAGCGAAGGGCGTGGAGACGCAGACTCGCAAGCTGATGGAAGTCTGCCGTATGCGCAACACACCCGTCATCATCTTTGTCAACAAGATGGACCGTGAGGCCAAGGATCCCTTCGACCTGCTCGATGAGCTGGAGGAGGAGCTGGTCATCAGCGTGCGTCCGCTGACCTGGCCCATTGAGAGCGGCCAGCGCTTCAAGGGGGTGTACAATATCTACGAGAACAAGCTGAACCTCTTCCAGCCTTCCAAGCAGGTGGTGACGGAAAAGGTGGAGGTGGACATCCATACCGAGGAGCTGGACCGCCACATTGGCAAGCCGCTGGCCGACAAGCTGAGGGGCGAGCTGGAGCTGATTGAGGGCGTTTATCCGGAATTCAACGTGGAGGACTACCTGAAGGGCGACACGGCACCGGTTTTCTTTGGTTCGGCACTGAATAACTTTGGAGTGCAGGAGCTGCTCGACTGCTTTGTCGAGATTGCCCCCAGTCCGCGGCCGGTGACGGCGGTAGAGCGTACCGTCCAGCCCGACGAGACGAAGTTCACTGGCTTTGTGTTCAAGATTACGGCCAACATCGACCCCAACCACCGCTCGTGTGTGGCCTTCTGCAAGGTCTGCTCGGGCAAGTTCGCCCGTAACACTCCCTATTTGCACGTGCGTCACAACAAGACCCTGCGGTTCTCTTCGCCCACCCAGTTCATGGCGCAGCGCAAGACCACGGTGGACGAGGCCTGGGCGGGCGACATCATCGGTCTGCCCGATAACGGCACCTTCAAGATTGGGGACACCCTGACCGAAGGCGAGCAGCTGCACTTCAAGGGGCTGCCGAGCTTCTCGCCCGAAATGTTCAAGTACATCGAGAACGCCGATCCCATGAAGACCAAGCAGCTCAACAAGGGTATCGACCAGCTGATGGACGAGGGCGTGGCACAGCTCTTCGTCAACCAGTTCAACGGACGGAAAATTATCGGTACCGTGGGACAGTTGCAGTTCGAAGTCATCCAGTACCGTTTGGAGAACGAGTACAATGCCAAGTGCCGCTGGGAGCCGGTCAGCCTGTACAAGGCCTGCTGGATTGAGAGCGACGACCCAGCCGAGCTGGAAGCGTTCAAGAAGCGCAAGTACCAGTACATGGCGAAGGACCGGGAGGGACGCGATGTGTTCCTGGCCGACAGTGGCTATGTGCTGCAGATGGCACAGATGGACTTCAAGCACATCAAGTTCCACTTTACGAGCGAGTTCTGAGATGGCTCATAGCTTCCCACAAGTCCCTGCTCTTGACGGCCTGCATTGACGGCTGTTCCGGGCAGGCTACCGGAGCTATGACGGGCGTGTCTTGTCGGACGAGACCTTCGGGTCACCGGCGGGACACGCCCGTCATTTCTGTTGAAAACGATATTTCTGTTGAAAAACGATGAAAGATTACCTGTGCGGATGCTTGGTAGTCTCGATTCTTTTCTGTAGATTTGCTCATCGTTATTTATTAAACTTATTTTAATATGAAGAAAACACTCTTATCAGTTATGTTAGTGTTAGGATGTGTGCTGTCGGCCTGTACGGAGGCCTCACGTCCCGTTTCGATTACTCCCGTTCCGCTGTCGTGCCAGCAGGGAGAAGGTTCATTCCGATGGAAGTCGCCGACCACGGTACTGCTGACCGATGCGGACATTGACGCTACGGTCATCGAGACTGCGTTCGCAGGGAGCGGTCTTCCCGTCGAGCTGCGACAGTCGGCCGATGAAGACGGGCACGTGGTCCGTCTGGAACGGGCCGAAGTGCTTCCCGGCAGTGCGGGAGCTGACGAGGCCTACCGCGTGGAGGTGACTTCTGACCGCATTCGTATTCAGGCCAAGACCGATGCCGGTTTCTTTTACGGTATCCAGACCCTGGCCCAGTTGGCGGACCCGGCGGGTGGAACCGTTCAGGCAGCGGTGGTGGAGGATGCTCCCCGTTTCAGCTACCGAGGCATTATGCTCGACGTGTCCCGCCATTTCCGCTCTAAAGAGTTTGTGATGAAGCAGATGGACTTGATGGCCACCTACAAGATGAACCGCCTGCACCTGCACCTGACCGACGCTGCCGGCTGGCGGTTGCAGATTGACCGCTATCCGCGCCTGACCGAGTTCGCCGCCTGGCGCCCTCAGGAAGTGTGGAAGGACTGGTGGGAGAAGGAAGGCCGCCAGTACTGCGAGCAGGGTTCGCCTCAGGCGCACGGTGGTTTCTATACCAAGGACGATGTGCGCGAGATGCTGGAGTATGCCCGCCGCCGCTGCATCACCATCATTCCTGAGATTGAGATGCCTTCGCATTCCGAGGAAGTGCTGACGGCTTATCCTGAGCTGTCGTGCACACACGAGCCGTACAAGCAGGCTGACTTCTGTGTGGGGAATGAGAAGACCTTTGAGTTCCTGGAGAACGTCCTGACGGAAGTCATGGAGCTGTTCCCCTCGAAGTACATCCACATTGGGGGAGATGAGGCTGGAAAGGCATCCTGGAAGACCTGTCCGCTCTGTCAGCGCCGCATGAAGAAGGAGGGGCTGAAGGATGTGAACGAGCTGCAGAGCTACCTCATCCGTCGCATCGAGAAGTTTCTCAACGCCAACGGGCGTGACTTGTTGGGCTGGGATGAGATTTTGGAGGGCGGCCTGGCACCGAATGCGACGGTCATGTCGTGGCGCGGTGTGGAAGGAGGCCTGAAAGCCATCCAGAGCGGTCATCATGCCATTATGAGTCCGGGCGGATACTGTTACCTCGACAGCTATCAGGACGCTCCGGGCACCCAGCCCGAGGCCATCGGCGGTTACTTGCCCTTGGAAAGGGAGTACAGCTACGAGCCGGTGCCCGACTCGTTCACGGTGGAAGAGGCGAAACTGCTGCTGGGGGTACAGGCGAACCTGTGGACCGAATACATCCCGACCGAGGAACACGCTGAGTACATGCTCTATCCCCGTGCCATTGCGGTAGCGGAAATCGGATGGACCCAGCCCGAGAACAAGTCATGGCAGTCGTTCCGTCAGCGCGTGTTGTCGGATGTCCTGCCCAAGATGCAGGCCAAGGGATATCATCCCTTCGATTACAGCCAGGAAATAGGCAATCGTCAGGAAGCGTTGCAGCCTGTTGACCATCTGGCGGTGGGCAAGAAGGTAGAGTTCCTCGCACCTTCTTGGAAGAACTACCCGGCCAACGGACCGGAAACACTGACCGACGGTCTGCGGGGCGGATGGAACTACAGCGACGGACGCTGGATGGCTTTCGTCAGCGACAAGCGGGTGGATGTGGTCATTGACATGGAAGAAGAGACCACGGTGCACTCCATCGGTGCGGACTTCATGCAGATTTGCGGTCCGGGCGTGTTCTTCCCGAAGAAGGTCATCATCTCCGTCTCGACCGACGGCAAGGATTACCAGCAGTTGGCAGAGATTGACCATGAGGTGGTGAAGGACGATGCGGTCTCCTTCAAGAACTACGGCTGGAAAGGGGAGGCACAGGCCCGCTACATCCGCTACCAGAGCTTCCCGGAAGAGAAGTACGGCGGTGTGCACTTTGTGGATGAGATTGTAGTGGAATGATTCCTTCCCGCACCGCGACGGACAAGCGGTGTGCGGTCGCATAAAGACAATGACAGGCGGATGTCACCCGTTTTCGGTGGGAGCATCCGCCTGTCAGCTTTTCCAGGATATTTCACTTGTATGTTGGGAGATGGATTACTTGTATTTCTCCATCAGGTCCTTGGCCACCGTGTCGCCCAGTTCGAGTGCTTTCTGCAGGTTGGCCATTCCTTCTTTCTTGTTTCCTTGCTGGACCTGACAGTACCCCAGCATTCGGTGCGCGCCGGCGTTTTTCCCATCCAGGCGGATGGCCTGTTGGAGAGCGTTGACCGCCTCTTCCAGCTGGTTGACCCGCAGGTGCACCCCGCCTTTCTCCGCCCAGAATTCCGCGTTCTCCGGTTCCAGTTCCGTAGCCTTGTTCACATCGTTGATGGCCTGTTGGTACATGCGGCACTGCATCTCCGCCTGTTCGCGCGTGATGTAGAATTCCGCGCTTACCTGTCCCAGCATGGCGTCGTAGAAGTCGTTGTAGTCCAGTACGGCCTCGCGGTATTTCTTCATCTCGCTCTTCACCTGCGCGCGTTCATAGAGGTAAGGAGCCGCCTCTTTGCCGTAAGGCTTGGCGTACTGGGCCACGGCGCTGTCCATCAAGGCGGCTACTTCGTCCAGCTGGCTGCCTTCGGTCAGTTGCCGGGCCTTGGCGGCGGCGTAGAAGCTGGCGGCGCTGGCCAGTTCGGAGCGGTTGACGGCAGAGTAGGCCGTAAAGGCTTCCGCATATTGCTGGCGGGCAAAACAGATGTCACCCTCTGTCTGGTGGTAGAGCGGCTGGTCGTTCAGTGCGAGGGCCTGACGGATTTCCTCAGCGGCGCGTTCCCACCCCCAGTTGGCGTAGGCCGGCGTTTCGCCCCGCCCGATGTTATAGCTGTAGAGCAGCTTGGCCAGGCTGTAGTGGGCCTCGTCTTTCTTGGCAGCCACTTCGAGCGACTTCTTCAGGTCGGTGTCGGCCAGGGCGTTGTGCTGTTCGTCGCCGAACGTCATGTAGCAGTTCGCGCGGCGCTGATAGCCTTCCGAGCTGTTGGGGAACTGCTGCAGGAACTGGTCCAGCAGGGCCAGGTAGCTGTCGGTGTCAGTCTGTGTGGCCTGCATATAGAGATAGACCAAGGCCTGCGCCTCGTCACTTGGCAGCCCCTTGCGGATGCCGATGCTGTTCAGTGCCCGGTCGTTGCCCGACAATGCGTTGATGTTCAATGCCGTGGCGTAGCCGATGCCGATGACGTAACTCTCCTTGCTGTCCGGGTCCGCGCTCTTCTGCACGAGTCCGATGACCTGTCCGGCCGCGTTCATCACCGGGCAGCTCACGTTCTTGTCAGCCGTCTGCAGACCGATGGTGTAGTAGAACGAGTCGTGGGTGATGGTGTCTTTTTGGGCCACCGGACCGCTCTGCAGCGTGGTGGCCTTCTGGGTAGAGTAGGGAAGGAGATAGACGGTCTCTCCCGTTGCCGGCGATTGGGGGGCGGCTGTCAGCGCCGTGTTTTTCTTGTCGGTGGCGGTCTGGAACTTCACCACGTCGTACATGTCGTTGGCTCCCAGAATGCAGGTGACGGGCAGTTCCTTCCCGTCGGCCGTCACGACGACCGCCCGCTCCGCTCCGCGGAACAGACTGTAGTCCGACACGGCTGTTCCGTTCTCGTCAATGTAGAATCCGTTGCCAGTGTTCAGTATCTGGTTGTCCTTGTTGTAGGTCACGACCGAGAAGACCGCCTTCTTGGCCTTTTCCGTCCATTTGGGCAATGCTTGTGCCAGCAGGGTGGCTCCGCCGTAGCAGACACAGGCGGTAAGAAGCAGTATTTTCTTCATGTTCATAGGGTGTTAGGTAAGTGTTCGTTACAGTTTTTCAGTCAGAATCCGCGTTGGCGCATGGCTTCGTAGATCAGG
>JAQXRG010000165.1 GCA_029218405.1 Bacteroidales bacterium | reverse complement strand
CCAAAAGTAGAACTCGTCCAGCGTCTCGCGGCTGCCGGTGTGCCGCACGAACACCTGGTAGAGGTCGCATACCAGCTGGATAGGGTCGCCCACGCTGAGGGGGGACAGCGAGCGGAACAGGTCACTGATGCTTAGGTAGGCGGGCGACCACAACGGGTGTCCGGCCGCTTGGGCCAGGTACTCGTTGAAGAACAGGCTGGCGCGCTTGTTCGGGAACACGACGGCGGTGCGGCCCAGGTTGCCGCCGGTCTTGGCATACAAATCGTGTGCTGTCTGTTGTAAGAACGTTTCCATATCGTTTGCTTTTTTTCTTGTCACTGAATCTTCACCATCTCTCCCCTGAACACGTACCAAAGGTAGCCCTCAATGTCCGTGTGGCCCATGTCCGCCAGCAACCGCATGTATTCGGCGACCTGACGGTGGTGCTCCTCCTTGGGCTTTCCGAACTTGAAATCCACGACCACTACCTGTCCGTCCTTCCGCATCACGCGGTCCGGACGGCGCGTCTGCAGTTGTCCGTCCTCGTCAGTGTAGAGGATGGTGCGTTCGTTGTAGAGTTCCCAGCTTCCGTCGTACCAACGTTGCGCCTGCGGATGCCGCAGTGCCCATGTGGCGAGCTGGCGGATGCGCTGCTCCTGCTCGTCCGAGTCGATGACCCCTTCGAAGCGCAGCCGGGCCAGCGCCTGGGGCAGGTCACCGGCTTGCCGGATGGAGGCGAACACGGCGTGCAGCAGCTGTCCCTGGCGGATGTAGGAGCGTCCTTCGTCCTCCTCCTCGTCCCCGCCGTCGAGGAATTCCGCCGACTGGTTCGACTGGCGGAACTCGAACGCCGCTGTCCGGGGCTCCACGCGGACCAGTGTCCCGGTGGCAGGTGCCGTCATCCGGTTGCTCTCCGCCCGTTTCCGGGAAGGCTCCGAAGGACAGAGCCGCCCCATCTCATAAGCTTGTACAACCTCCTCGTTCCCGTCCTCCTCGGTCTCAGGAGCGGGTACCGGCCGGAGGGTCACTTCCTCCTCATTATTATCCGTGAGGAGCGCCAGCGCGTCATCGAGTAGTTCGGACACGGTGCCCCGTTGGTCCTGCCGCCCCCACACGAGGAGGTTCTTGCAGGCCCGGGTGAACGCCACATACAGCAGGTTCAGGTTGTCCACCCACAGTTGGAGCTGCTCTTCCAGGAAACTGCCCCGGTAGATGGAGGAGGCCATCCCCTGCGAGTAGTTCACCGGGACCAGGTCGAGCGTGTCGAAGGGAGCGATGTCTGTTCCCTGTCCGTCGGGGCGGCACCATATCAGGTGGTTGAAGGTCTCGTTCTCCATCTTCCAGTCGCAGAAGGGGATGAGTACCGTGTGGTATTCCAGCCCCTTCGACTTGTGGATGGACAGGATGCGGATGCCGTCTATCTCGCCCGACGGGATGGTCTTCGCGCAGAGCGTCTCCTCCCAGTACTTGATGAAGGCCGAGGGCTCCGACGGATGGTCCTGCTGGTATTGGGTGACAGCGTCGAAGAAGGCGAAGAGGTAAGCGTCCTGTCCGGTGATGCGCTGCAGGCCGAACACCTCGAAGAGCTGTTGGAGCAGCTCGTAGAGGGGCAGCAGGCGCAGGTCGGCCTGGCGCAGGACAAACGCAGCCGGCAGGTAGTCCTCCGTCCGGCCCAGCAGCAGCGTGTTCCAGTCGGTCCCGTTGCCCAGGATGTCGCGCTGGTAGGCCAGTGCCAATCGGGCCAGGGCGATGCGGTTGTCCGGACAGGTCAGGTAGCGCAGCGCGTCTATCAGCGTGTTCAGCGCGGCCGACGCATCCAGCCGGAAGGCCTCGTCGGATACGATGCGGTGGCGCGTGTGCCGGTCGAACCAGTCGGCGATGGCGGGGATGGTGCGGTTTTTCCGCACCAGGATGGCAATGTCCGAGGTGTGTATTCCGTTCTCGGTGAGTCGTTCCACCTCTTCGGCCAGCAGGGCCAGTTGGGTCTCGGCGTAAGGATGCTCGGGGCTGTCGGCCAGGAAGGAGAGGCGCACGTAGCCCTTCGCCTCCTGCTTGCCCGTCAGCTGACGTACGTCCGCGTAGGCCTCCGTCAGTTCCTCGCACGGGTGTCCGTACGCTTCGCGGTACCGGTCGGCCAGCACCCGGCAGGCGGCGGTGAAGAACGCGTTGTTGAATCCCACGATGTTCGCCTCACTGCGCCAGTTGGTGCCCAGCGTGCAAGGCCGGATGCGGAAGGCCGGGTCGTTGCCGATGCCCGCCAGAATCTTCCAGTCGCCGTTGCGCCAGCGGTAGATGCTCTGCTTGATGTCGCCCACTATCAGGCTGCCTTCCTTTCGGGCCAGGCTCTCCTCCAGCAGTAGCCGGAAGTTCTCCCACTGCATCCGCGACGTGTCCTGAAACTCGTCAATCATCACCGTGTCAAGGGTGGCGCCGATTTTCTCGTACACGAACGACGCATCGCCTTCACGGATCAGTCCGTGCAGCAGTGCGTTGGTGTCTGAGAGCAGGAAGCGGTTGTGCAGTTGGTTCTGCAGCCTCACCTCGCGGTCGATGTGCGTCAGCAGCCGCAAGTGGTTCAGGTAGCGGAGGGTCAGGTCGCACGAGTTCACCACGCGCAGGTTGCCGGGGCGGAAGCGTTCGGCATCGGCCAGCACCCCCATCAGTTCCTCTTCGGCCAGGGCCAGGATGCGTGCCCGCGCCTTCGAGGTCTTCGCGGTCCATTCCTCCGGGCTGTTCAGGCATTTCTCCACTGTGGCGTTGCGGATGTCATCCTTCAGGTTGCCCGCCTCCAGCTTGGCGAAATAGCTGCCGATGCCCCGGTGGCCCCCCTTCAGGTCGGCGGGCGAGAGACCGTTCATCTCCAGCGTGTCCGCGAATTGCCGTGCGAATCCTTTCATCTGCTCCAGGGCCTCCGTTCGCAGTTCCTCCAGCTGCCGCCGGAACGTCGGGATGAACTGCGGGTCGTCCAGTTGCCGCCTCACGTTCGCCCCGTGTTCGATGTAGCGCTCGTTGAAGATGTTCTGTCCGAACGCTTTCACCTCCCGCGCCACCTTCCAGCTCTTGTCATCGGCGATGCGCTCCTCGATGAAATCCATTAGCCAGGCCAGTACGGGCGACCGCCGGTCCAGCTTCTCAATCAGGCAGTCCACCGCATCACCCAGCACCTCGCTGTTGTTCAGCTCGATGGTCAGGTTGGCGCCCAGTTCCAGCTCGCGGGCCAGGTTGCGCATCACCGACTGGAAGAACGAGTCGATGGTCTCAATCCGGAAGCGGCTGTAGTCGTGGAGGATGTTCTGCAGTGCCTCGGCGGCGGCTGCGCGGAGGGCGTCCTCGTCCTTCCCGGTTTCTTTCAGCAGCACCTTCAGGTAGCTTTCCGAGCCGTGGTCGCCCGTGGCCAGTCCGTAGAGCTGGCTCAGGATGCGGCTCTTCATTTCGGCGGTGGCCTTGTTGGTGAAGGTCACGGCCAGGATGCGGCGGTAGGCGCGCGGGTCCTCTATCAGCTGCCGGATGTAGTGGACGGCCAGCGTGAACGTCTTGCCCGAACCGGCAGACGCCTTATATACGAATAATTGCGGATGTTGTCTCATGTCTGCTCAATGCTCATCGGTTGATTTCGGGTCAAAGATACGACTTTTTTTGGAATTTCGAAAAAATGTGTATCTTTGTCGCAACGAACCAAAAAACCATCGCATCACATGACTCGTCATTCTATCTTCAAGACCCTTCGTCAGGCGGCGGCAGCCTTGTGCCTGGCGGCGCTCTTCCTGCCGGCCGCGTGCCCGACGGCACAGGCGCAGGTGAGCCTCGACGGCGGCACTTTCCGTATCGACGGCCGCCCGGTGCAACTGATCTGCGGCGAGATGCACTACCCGCGCATCCCCCGCGAATACTGGCGTGACCGCATGCGCCGCGCCCGCGCCATGGGGCTGAACACCGTGTCAGCCTACGTGTTCTGGAACTTCCACGAGCGCACGCCCGGTGTGTTCGACTTCAGCGGGCAGGCGGACATCGCCGCCTTTGTCCGCACGGCTCAGGAAGAGGGCCTCTATGTCATCCTGCGGCCCGGCCCCTACGTGTGCGCCGAGTGGGACTTCGGCGGCTATCCGGCGTGGCTGCTCAAGGAGGAGGGGATGACCTTCCGCAGCAAGGACCCGCGCTTCCTTGGTTACTGCCGCCGGTACCTGCGGGAGCTGGGCAAGCAGCTGGCTCCCTTCAGCGCGAACCGGGGAGGCAACCTCATCTTGGTGCAGGTGGAGAATGAGTATGGCTCATACGCCGCCGACAAGGAATACCTGGCCGCCCTGCGCGACATGCTCCGCGAGGCCGGCTTCGACGTGCCGCTGCTGACGTGTGACGGCGGTGGACAGGTGGAGGCGGGCCACGTTGACGGCGCGCTGCCTACGCTCAACGGGGTGTTCGGCGAGGACATCTTCCGCATCGTGGACAAGTACCGTCCCGGAGGGCCTTATTTCGTGGCCGAGTTCTATCCGGCCTGGTTCGACGTATGGGGCAAGCGCCACTCGTCCGTGGCCTGGCAGCGTCCCGCCTCCCAGCTCGACTGGATGCTGGGGCACGGGGTGTCGGTCAGCATGTACATGTTCCACGGCGGAACGAACTTTGGCTATACGAACGGGGCGAACACGAACGGGGGCTTCGAGCCGCAACCCACCAGCTATGATTATGACGCGCCGCTGGGCGAGTGGGGCAACTGCTCGCCCAAGTACCACGCCTTCCGCGAGGTCATCCGGCGCCATTTGCCCGAAGGGACTGTCCTGCCCGACGTGCCGGCCGACAATCCCACCACCACGTTCGCCGAAGTGGAGCTGAAGGAGAGCGCGCCCCTTGCGGCGGCGTTCCACACGACGGTAGAGTCGCCCTCCCCCCTCTCGATGGAAGACGTGGGCATGGATTTCGGTTACATCCATTACCGCACGACGGTGCGCACGGCGGGACGGCGGAAGCTGACGTTGCGCGAGCTGCGTGACTATGCGGTGGTGATGGTGGACGGGCGGCAGGTGGCCAGCCTGGACCGTCGCTACAACCAGAACAGCGTGGAGCTGGAGATCGCCCACACGCCGGCCACGCTGGAGATTCTGGTGGAGAACACGGGCCGCGTGAACTATGGGCCCGACATCCCCTTCAACCGCAAGGGCATCACGGAAGAGGTGATGTGGGGCGACGAGCGCCTGACGGGCTGGTCGGTCACCCCGTTGCCGCTCTATAAAGAAGAGGTGTCGGCCCTTCCTTTTGCACATTCCCTCCGTGGGGTGCCGGCTTTCCACCGGGGAACATTCAAGGTAGAGACCGTGGGCGACTGCTTCATCGACATGAGCCGTTGGGGCAAAGGCGCGGTGTGGGTGAACGGGCGGTCGCTGGGCCGTTTCTGGAACGTCGGTCCGCAGCAGACGCTCTACCTGCCCGCCCCGTGGCTGCGCGAGGGAACGAACGAGATTGTGGTCTTCGAGATGGAGGACACAGGCTGCCGCACGTTGTGCGGACTCGACAGGCCGGTGCTGTCCGTCCTGGGTACCGACAAGAACTACCGCGAAGGGCCGAGTCGTCCGGACCGGGGCACACCGGTGCTCGACGAGGGCGACCTGTCCTTGGAGGCGGTACTGCAGGAGAGCAACGACTGGCAGACCTTCCGCTTCGCCGCGCCCCTCACGTTCCGTCACCTTTGCATCGAGGTGCTTTCATCGTACACCGACGACCGCCAGGCCTGCCTCTCCGAGCTGGAGCTGCTGGACGGCGAGGGCCGTCCCATCAGCAAGTCGGCCTGGGAGGTGGTCCATGTGAGCAGCGAGCGCACGGACAAGCGCATGGGTGTGGCGGAGAACCTGGTGGATGGCGATGTCTCGTCGTTCTGGCACACGGACGGTCGGGGAGGAGCCGAGCCGCCCCACCGCGTCATCATCGACCTGCAGGAGATTTACACGGTGTCGGCCCTGCGGCTGAAGACACGCAAGGGAGCGTTCCTCTCGGGCAAGGTGAAGGACTTCCGGGTCTATACGCGCCCGCAGTTCTTCCTGTTCCGGCGGTGAGCGTTCCCGGAAGAATACGGCAAAGTCCACAATTTGCACCATGAAAAGTGCGATTGTGGACGGATGTGCACTTTTGAAAGTGCAAATTCAAGGTTTGTCTGTTCAAGGTAGAGAAAAGGATATCCGGCGAACAGCGTTCGCCGGTTCCCGTCATGCTTTAATCTCCCAGTCACTGAGGGTATGTCGTTCGGCATCGAAGTTGATGCCTACCTTCACGACGGGCAGTCCGTCGAGGGCGAAGCGTGAGGCATAGTCTTTCGCGTCCATCTGCTGCAGGGCAGCCGCTGCACTCTTGTTCAGCTTCAGCTCGAACAGGTAGATGGCCTTGCCGGTCTTCATCACTACATCTACGCGACCGGTGGGTGTGCGGACTTCCACATCGACATACCTTCCGAAGAGGGAGAAGATGACATAGAGCATCTGTTGGTAGTGTCCTTCCGAGTTGGCGTTGTTGCAATAGGGCACGGTAAGGAGGTAGGCCTGCAGGAGGCGGAACATCCCGTCGAGGTCGTCATTGAGCAGGGCTACATACATGTCGCCTATCGTGGTGCCTCCGTCGTCCGCATACTCAGCCACATAGTTAGGAAGAAGGCTTTCCATCAGTCCCACCCGTATTTCGTTGTTCGGGATGTCGAGGGTGTATAGTCTCGCCGCACTGTTGTACCCCTTTATCGTGATGTAACCGCTCTGGTAGAGTAGCGGAATGATGCTTTTCATGTTCTCGGTGGGCGCATCGAAGGCGGACGCCAACGCACGGCCACCGCCGATTCTCGACGGTACGACATTGAACTTGCGGAGCATTTCTATGAGGTAGGTCGGAGTGCCTGAGGAGAACCAGTAGTTGGTGTAGTCGTGGTCCTGGAACGCATTGAGCAGGCTGAAGGGATTGAACACGTCGGGCGAAGGCCAGGTGAAATGGTAGCCGTCATACTGCTGCCGCAGTCCCTCGATGGCACCTTCACGGCTGGTCTGTAAGGCTTCGGCGAAGTCGTCAATGTAGTCGGACATGGAGGTCAGCATTTCCTCCATGGTGATGCCGCACACTCCTGCATAGTCACGGCGCAGGGAGATGTTCTTCAGGTTGTTCAGCTCGCTGAAGATGCTGAGCTGCGAGAATTTCGTGATGCCCGTGAGGAAGACGAACTGTAGGTAGGGGTCGCAGTCCTTCAGCGGCGAGTAGAAGTTGCGCATCACGTTGCGGAGGACGGGCAATGTCGTTTCCTCGTGCACCACGTCGAGCAGCGGCGCGTCGTATTCATCGATGAGTACGACCACCTTGCGTCCTGTCTGCTGGTAGGCAGCCTGTATCAGGGCCGTGAACCG
>JAQXRG010000164.1 GCA_029218405.1 Bacteroidales bacterium | reverse complement strand
ACTATGGCGCGAAGGTTCCACCTCTTCCCATTCCGAACAGAGAAGTTAAGCTTCGCCACGCCGATGGTACTGCGCAAGTGGGAGAGTAGGTAGTCGCCGTCTTGGAAGCCCCGGAAGCCGAAAGGTTCTCCGGGGCTTTCTTCTGTTCCGGGGAGCTTTCCTGTTTCGGGGAGCCTTCTTGTTTCCAGGGTTCTTCCCTCTTTCTCAGGGGCCTTCGTCCTGGGGGGCCTGTTCCGGGACTTCCTTCATTCCGTGGCTTTTCCCGTTTTGGAGTTTCCCCTATTCCTGAATCCTTCATTTCGTAGTTCCCCTGTTTTCCGGGCTCCTTCGTTCCGTAGTTTCCCTGTCCCCAGAAAACCAGCCGGCGTTCAAACCGTGGGTGAATACCGTTTGAAAGCCGGCTGAACAGCGGCTAGCGGACTATCTGAAATCAGAATGTAATTCTGTATCCTACATTTTTATGCTTTTCAGCATGTATTCTGCAATAGAACAAATTATCCTGCGAAAAGTTGCGGCTTAGAACAAAAAAAGTTGCTATATTTGACCGACTTTAAAGAAAGTCATGTGAATACAGTTAATTCTTACTATAAATAAAGTAGAACATGGAAAATAAGATTCAAGCGCTTACTGACAAGATTTACCGTGAAGGTGTCGAGAAAGGCAACGAGGAGGCACAGCGGATTGTCGGGGAAGCCAGACAACAGGCACAGCAATTGATAGAGGAGGCCCGGAAGGAGGCTGAGACGATTGTTGCCAACGCCCGGAAAGCGGCTGAAGAGCAGAAGGAGAATACGAAGTCGGAACTCAGATTGTTCGCGGGACAAGCCGTGAACGCACTGAAGACGGAAGTGACGAATCTGCTGACGAACCAGACAGTGGGCGAGGCGGTGAAGAACTTTACCACCGACAAGCAGGCGCTCAACGAGTTCATTGTTGCCTTGGCCGGCAAGTGGGCCGACAACGAGCCCATCGTCATCTCCACCGCCGAGGCTGAACAGCTGAAGAAGTATTTCACCGCAAAGGCCAAGGCCTTGCTGGATAAAGGGGTGACCATCCAACAGGTCAACGGAGCGAAAGCACTGTTTTCCATTTCTCCCGCTGACGGGTCGTATAAGGTGAACTTCGGCGAAGAGGAGTTTGAGAACTATTTCAAGGAGTTCCTGCGTCCCCAGTTAGTGGAAATGTTGTTTTGACATCCGCCTATGAGTAGCTATTATTACCTGGTGGCGGGCCTGCCTGATATCGCGCTTGATGACGGCAAGCTCAGCTGTACGGTAGCCGGTTTCAAGTCCGACATCTATCCCCATCTGTCGGCACACGACCAGCGGCTGGTGGACCTGTTTTACCTGAAGTTCGACAACGAAGACTTGTTGCGGCTCCTGAAGGACAAGGAGACGGTAACGGAAGGGAAGGGCAACTTTACGGGCGAGGAACTGCTGGAGCTGGTGGAGGCTGTGCGTAACGGTGACCGGCCGGACCCGAAGATGCCGTCCTACATGGTCTCGTTCCTGACGGAGTATTTCGCGGCAGAGGAGGAGCCTTACCTGACGGAAGACAAGCTGGCGGCTGCGTACTACCATTATGCCATGGGGGCAAAGAATCCGTTCATAGCGGCGTGGTTTGAATTTAGCCTCCATGTGAACAATGTGCTGGCTGCCCTGTCGGCGCGGAAGTACAAGATGGACATTTCGTCGGCAGTGGTCGGTGACACGCCTGTCTGTGAGCAGTTGCGCACGTCGAACGCCCGAGATTTCGGACTGGGTGACGCGTTGGATGGTTTCGAGGCGTTGCAGCGGATTGCCGAGGTGGACGAGTTGGTGGAACGGGAGAAGAAGGTAGATTTGCTGAAATGGAAGTGGATGGAGGACGAGTCGTTCTTCCATTACTTTACGATAGAACGGCTGTTTGTCTTCCTGCTCCGGCTGGAGATGATAGAACGTTGGATATCCTTGGACAAGGAAAGTGGAAGCGAACTCTTCCGCCAGCTGATACAGCAGCTGAAGGACGGGGTACAGATTCCCGAAGAATTTAGAAAATAGTAAAAAAACAAGTAGATAATGGCAACAAAAGGAACTGTTTTAGGCGTAATCGCCAATATGGTGACGCTGACAGTCGACGGACCGGTGGCGCAGAACGAAATCTGCTATATTTCGACGGGCGGTGACCGGCTGATGGCGGAAGTCATCAAGGTAGTCGGCAAGAACGTGTACGTACAGGTGTTTGAAAGTACACGTGGGCTGAAAGTGGGTGCTGAAGCCGAGTTTACCGGCCACATGCTGGAGGTGACCTTGGGACCGGGCATGCTTTCGAAAAACTACGATGGTCTGCAGAACGACCTGGACAAGATGGAGGGTGTCTTCCTGAAACGCGGGCAATACACCTATCCCTTGGATAAAGATAGAAAATGGCTGTTCAAGCCTTTGGTGAAGGCAGGTGACGAGGTAGGCCCTTCCGCCTGGCTGGGCGAAGTGGAGGAGAACCACCAGCCGCTGAAGATTATGGTACCCTTCCAACTGACCGGCCGCTATACGGTGAAGCGGGTCGCTGCCAAGGGGGAATACACCATCGATGACATCGTGGCGGTGCTGACGGACAAGGACGGTCAGGACATTGAGGTGAACATGATTCAGAAATGGCCGGTGAAGAAGGCCATGACCAATTACCGGGAAAAACCCCGTCCTTTCAAACTGTTGGAAACAGGGGTACGTGTCATCGACACCCTGAACCCGATTGTGGAAGGAGGTACCGGTTTCATCCCGGGTCCCTTCGGTACCGGTAAGACAGTGCTCCAGCACGCTATCTCCAAGCAGGCTGAAGCCGACATCGTGATTATCGCCGCCTGTGGTGAGCGTGCCAACGAGGTGGTGGAAATCTTTACGGAGTTTCCCGAACTGGTGGATCCGCATACCGGCCGCAAGCTGATGGAGCGTACCATCATTGTCGCCAACACGTCCAACATGCCGGTGGCCGCCCGTGAGGCGTCTGTCTATACCGCCATGACCATGGCCGAGTTCTACCGTGCGATGGGGTTGCGCGTGCTGCTGATGGCCGACTCGACCTCTCGCTGGGCACAGGCGTTGCGTGAGATGTCGAACCGTATGGAAGAGCTGCCGGGACCGGACGCCTTCCCGATGGACTTGTCGGCCATCATCTCCAACTTCTACGGACGTGCGGGGTATGTCTATCTCAACAACGGCGCGACGGGTTCCATCACCTTCATCGGTACGGTATCGCCTGCCGGTGGTAACTTGAAAGAACCGGTGACGGAAAACACTAAGAAGGTGGCCCGTTGCTTCTATGCCCTGGAGCAGGAGCGTGCGGACCGCAAGCGCTATCCGGCGGTGAACCCCATTGACTCGTATTCGAAATACCTGGAGTATCCGGAGTTTGAACAGTACATCACCCAGCGCATCAACGACCAGTGGACCTCGAAGGTGAACGAGCTGAAGACCCGTCTGCTGCGCGGTAAGGAAATCGCCGAGCAAATCAACATCCTCGGTGACGACGGTGTGCCTGTGGAATACCACGTGATTTTCTGGAAATCGGAATTGATTGACTTTGTCATCCTGCAGCAGGATGCCTTCGATGAGATTGATGCGGTCACTCCGTTGGAGCGTCAGGAAGAAATGGTGGACCAGATTATTGACATTTGCCATACGGACTTCCGCTTCGAGAACTTTGTGGAGGTGATGGATTACTTCAAGAAGATGATCAACGTCTGCAAGCAGATGAACTACGCGGCCTACCGCTCGGAACAGTATGCCGCCCACCGGAAGGAGCTGGAGGAAATGGTTGCCGAGAAGAAGGCAAACTGACTATTAACCCTTATAACTGATACAGAAAATGGCAACAAAAGCTTTTCAGAAGATATATACACAGATTAGCCAGATCACGAAAGCCACCTGCTCGCTGAAGGCGAAGGGAGTGGGCTACGACGAGCTGGCGAAGGTGAACGGCAAGTTGGCCCAGGTGGTGAAGATCGCCGGCGATGACGTGACACTGCAGGTGTTCGAAGGTACGGAAGGCATTCCGACCAATGCGGAGGTGGTGTTCCTGGGCAAGGCGCCTACCCTGAAGGTGAGCGAACAGCTGGCCGGCCGCTTTTTCGACGCCTTCGGCGACCCGATAGATGGAGGACCGGCCATCGAGGGCACGGAAGTGGAGATTGGCGGTCCTTCCGTGAATCCCGTGCGCCGCAAGCAGCCTTCCGAGCTCATCGCGACCGGTATCGCCGGTATTGACCTGAACAACACGCTGGTGTCCGGACAGAAGATTCCGTTCTTCGCTGACCCTGACCAACCTTTCAACCAGGTGATGGCGAACGTGGCCCTGCGTGCCGAGACCGACAAGATTATCTTGGGCGGCATGGGTATGACCAACGATGACTACCTTTATTTTAAGAATGTGTTCTCCAATGCAGGTGCCTTGGACCGCATCATCAGCTTCGTGAACACGACGGAGAATCCGCCCGTGGAGCGTCTGCTGATTCCCGACATGGCCCTGACTGCTGCCGAATACTTCGCCGTGGAGCACAACCAGAAGGTACTGGTGTTGCTGACCGACATGACCTCTTATTCCGACGCACTGGCTATCGTGTCGAACCGAATGGACCAGATTCCGTCGAAGGACTCCATGCCGGGTTCCCTGTACTCGGACTTGGCGAAGATTTACGAGAAGGCCGTCCAGTTCCCCTCGGGAGGTTCCATCACCATCATCGCGGTGACGACCCTGTCGGGCGGCGACATCACGCATGCCGTGCCCGACAATACCGGTTACATCACCGAGGGACAGTTGTTCCTGCGCCGTGACAGCGACATCGGTAAGGTTATTGTCGATCCGTTCCGTTCGCTCTCCCGTCTGAAGCAGCTCGTGAGCGGCAAGAAGACGCGCAAGGACCATCCGCAGGTGATGAACGCCGCCGTGCGTCTGTATGCCGATGCCGCGAACGCCAAGACCAAGATGGAGAACGGTTTCGACCTGACGGACTACGACGAGCGCGCCCTGGCGTTTGCGAAAGACTATGCCAACCAACTGCTGGCGATTGATGTCAACCTCAATACGACGGAAATGCTTGACGTGACGTGGGGACTGTTCAGCAAGTACTTCAAGCCCACCGAAGTCAACATCAAGAAAGAGTTTGTTGACCAGCATTGGAAGAAGTGATTCATCGTTAAAACAGATACAGAGAAATGGCTATAAAATTTCAATATAACAAGACCTCGCTGCAGCAGCTGGAGAAGCAACTCAAGATCCGCGTGCGCACGCTGCCCATCATCAAGAACAAGGAGAGTGCGTTGCGCCTGGAAGTGAAGCGTTGCAAGGCGGATGCGGTGGAGTTGGAGGAACGGCTGGAGCGGCAGATCCAGGCGTATGAGGCCATGTTCGCGCTCTGGAATGAATTCGACGCTTCCTTGATTAACGTGAAAGATGTCCGCCTGGGCATCCGAAAGATCGCCGGCGTGCGGGTCCCCCTCTTGGAGGAGGTGGACTTTGAGATACGGCCGTTCAGCCTGTTCTGCGCTCCCAAATGGTATGCCGACGGGCTGCATATCCTGAAAGGCCTGGCCCGTACGGCCATTGAGCGGGAGTTTACCGTGGCCAAGCTGAACCTGCTGGAACATGCGCGCAAGAAGACCACCCAGAAGGTGAACCTCTTTGAGAAGGTGCAGATTCCGGGATATCAGGATGCTTTGCGTAAAATCAAACGATTTATGGAAGACGAGGAGAATCTGTCGAAGTCATCGCAGAAGATTCTGAAGTCGATTCAAGAAAAAAGAAAGGAGACGGAAGAATGATTGCTAAAATGGAGAAACTCACATTCCTTGTGTACCATAAGGAGTATGAATCATTTTTGGAGCAGATACGCCAGTTGGGCGTGGTCCATGTGGTGGAGAAGCAGCGCGGAGAGCCGGACGGGGAGTTGCAGGCTTCCATCGACCGGCGTACGGCGGGCAAGAACCTGTTGCAGGCCATGTTCGTACTGGCCGACAACCAGCCGGCGGCGGAGGTATGTGCCGACAAGACCGCCCGGCAGGTGCGCGAGGAGTACGACCGACTGCAGGCCCGTATCCAGGGCTTGCAGCAACAGCTCCCGAACCTGACCAAGGACGTGGCGCTGCTGGAGCCATGGGGCGATTTCGATCCGCAGCGGGTGCGTGACCTGGAGCGGGCGGGATGGCGCATGGATTTCTACGACTGTCTGGAGAAGGACTTCTCACCGGCGTGGGAACAGGAGGTGACCGTCGTGAACCGGGAGGCCGGACACGTGTATTTCGTGACGGTGGCTCACCATACCTTCGACCTGGGCTTGGAGCCGCTGCGGCTGCCTGTCGCAGGCCTGTCGGAGCTGAAGCGGAAAAAGGCCGCTTTAGAGGCCGACGTGGCGTCCGCGACCGCGGAGCTGAAGGCGTTCTGCCGTCGCTATTATTCGTTCATGGAGCGGCAGCTCGCCCTGTTGCAGGCCGATATCGACTTGCTGAAAGTGCGGCTGAGCGGTGAGCAGATGGCCGAGGGAGCCGTCCTTCTGCTGGAAGGATGGGTGCCCGAAGAGAACGTGGCGGATGTCAAGCGGCTGCTGGACGCGCAGGGCGTGTACTATGAGATACGTCCCGCCCTCCGCGAAGACAACGCTCCCATCAAACTGAAGAACAACCGCTTCGTGCGGATGTACGAAGTGCTGACCAAGATGTACGGTATGCCCGATTACGCCGAGTTTGACCCGACCCCCATCCTGGCACCGTTCTTCTCGCTGTTCTTCGCGTTCTGTATGGGCGATTCCGGTTATGGACTGGCGTTGATAGCGCTGGGCTTTATCCTGAAGAAGAAAGTCAGCAAGTCCATGGCGGGCATGATGAACTTGGTCATTACCTTGGGCGTTTTCACCACGGTAGTGGGGGCCGTACTGGGTACGTTCTTCGGGGTCAACCTCTTTGAACTGGACTTGCCGGAAGGTGTGAAGCAGTTCATGGTGGCCGGAAAGATAGAAGGCACCACGTATGACAAGCAGATGCTGCTCGCGCTGCTCATCGGTGTGGTCCACATCTGTCTGGCCATGACGGTGAAGGCCATCAGCGAGACCGTCCGTTTCGGTTTCAAGGAGTCGCTGAGCGCCTGGGGCTGGCTGCTGCTGGTGGTCGGTTTCATCTGCACGGGCGGATTGACTTTCTTTGAGGTCATCTCCGCTGAAGTCTCGCAGTGGGCGTTCATCCTTATCGGCGGCGTTTCCGCCATCGGCATCTATCTGCTGAACAACCTGCGCCGCAACGTGTTCGTGAACATCGGCGCCGGTGTGTGGGACACCTACAACATGGCGACCGGCCTGTTGGGCGACACGCTTTCGTACATCCGTCTGTATGCCCTGGGGCTGGCAGGCGGTATGCTGGGAGGAGTGTTCAACCAGTTGGCCTTTATGGTGAACGATGCGGCCGGTCCGGCCTTGGGCTGGTTCTTCTGCGGGCTCATCCTGGTGTTCGGCCATACGCTGAACATCGCCATGTCCTGCTTGAGCGCATTTGTCCATCCGTTGCGTCTGACGTTCGTGGAGTACTTCAAGAACAGTGGGTATGACGGGAAGGGCGAGGCCTACAAGCCTTTTTCAAACTAAATGAATCAACAAAAATCAGAAACAAATAAAAAACTTAGAGAATTATGAATGAAGTATTAGGTTATGTTGGACTGGGCCTGATGTTGGCTCTTGCTGGAATTGGAAGTTGCTATGGTACGACCATCGCCGGTAACGCGGCGGAAGGAGCGTTGAAGAAAGACGCGTCGAAGTCGGCCAGCTATATGATTCTGTCCGCGCTTCCCGCTACACAGGGTCTGTACGGATTCGTGGCCTTCCTGATGTCGATGGGCAAGGATTTCACCACTCAGGGCCCGTTGATGTTCGGTATCGGTCTGGGTGTCGGATTGGTCTGCCTGTTCTCTGCCATCCGTCAGGGTCAGGTCAGCGCCAACGGTATCGTGGGTGTATCGCAGGGTCACGACGTGATGACCAACACCATGATTTATGCCGCGCTTCCGGAGTTCTACGCCATCCTGGCATTGGTTGCCGCATTGATGGTGTAAGCGGTCGCCGGACATTTTGAAGTAAGAAAGAAGAAGGGGGACGGACAGTGGGTGCCGGCCCTCTTTCTTGATTTTTCACCGTTCCACGGCGGTCTGCCGCCTTTTCTTCCGATGGCCCTTCCATTGCCAACTCTACCCTACAGAACCCTTCTCCTTCTCCGTTCCTGACTTGGAAAAAGTGTAAAATGCCCATAAAACGAGAAAAAATAGCTGAAATATCGTGCGTTTGATTATTTTTTCGTAACTTTGCCGCTGATTTAGAAAATATTAAAAAGAGAATGAAGAAACAGCTTTTAACCCCTGATTATATTTTCGAATCTAGTTGGGAAGTGTGTAATAAAGTTGGAGGAATTTACACCGTTCTGTCAACGCGGGCAAAGACGTTAGAGGAAGCTTTCCCGGGCAGAATCTTTTTCATAGGTCCGGATGTTTGGTTAGGTAAAGAGAATCCTTTGTTTGATGAGGATGACAGCCTGTTCGCCAAGTGGCGCGAACACGCTTTGAAGGTAAATGGATTGCGGTTGCGTATCGGGCGGTGGAACATCCCCGGACGGCCGTATGCGGTCTTAGTGGATTTCACACCGTTCTTCGCGCAGAAGAACGATATTTACACGCAGGCATGGGTGGACTACCGCGTGGATTCGCTGCATGCCTACGGCGATTATGACGAGGCTTCCATGTTCTCGTACGCTGCAGGAAAGGTAGTGGAGAGCTACTACCGCTTCTGTCTGAAAAAGACCGATAAGGTCATCTACCAGGCACACGAGTGGATGACAGGACTGGGTGCCCTCTACCTGCAGAAGGCTGTTCCTGAGATTGCTACAATTTTTACCACTCATGCTACTTCTATCGGCCGCTCTATCGCCGGTAACAACAAGCCCCTTTATGATTACTTGTTCGCCTATAATGGCGACCAGATGGCCGGCGAGCTGAACATGCAGTCGAAGCACTCCATCGAGAAGCAGACGGCCCATCATGTGGACTGCTTCACCACGGTGAGCGAAATCACCAACAACGAGTGCCGGGAACTGCTGGACAAGCCGGCGGACGTGGTACTGATGAATGGTTTTGAGGATGACTTCGTGCCGCAGGGCCGTAAGTTCACCGACGCGCGGAAGAAGGCCCGCAAGCTGATGCTGGAGGTGGCCAACAAGCTGTTGGGCACGGACTTGGGAGACGATACCCTGATTGTGGGCACCAGCGGGCGTTACGAATTCAAGAACAAGGGCATCAATGTATATGTAGAGGCACTGAACCGTCTGACGCGCGACAAGAACCTGAAGAAACAGGTGCTGGCGTTCATCAATGTGCCCGGATGGGTAGGCGAGGCCCGCGAAGACTTGGTGGAACGCCTCAAGAGCAAGGAGAAGTTCACCACTCCGCTGCCGGGACCCTACATCACCCACTGGCTCCATAACATGAGCCATGACCAGGTGCTCGATATGTTGAAATATCTGAATATGTCGAACGCGCCGGAATCGCAGGTGAAAGTCATTTTCGTGCCTTGTTACCTCAACGGCAACGACGGCATCCTGAACCGTCCTTATTACGACGTGGTCATCGGTAACGACCTCAGCGTCTATCCTTCCTATTATGAGCCGTGGGGATACACCCCGCTGGAAAGCGTGGCTTTCCACGTTCCGACCATCACCACCGACCTGGCCGGCTTTGGCCGTTGGGTGGACGGCGAGCTGGGACGCAGCGGCGAGCTGAAGGACGGTGTGAAGGTCATCCACCGTACGGACTACAACTACTCAGAAGTGGCCGACACCATCAAGGACACCATTTCCGAATTCTCCACGCTCACGAAGAAGGAGATTGACGGCATCCGCGCCAACGCCGCCAAGATTTCGGAGAAGGCGTTGTGGAAGCACTTCATTCAATACTATTACCAGGCCTACGACGTGGCTTTGCGCAACGCGGCGGAACGCCTCAAGAAAACGAAATAATCATTTTACCAATTTGTGATATATGAAAGTAAAAACTAACTATGTGAATGCTCCGGTATGGAGAGAGATTAATGTGAAGTCTCGTATCCCGGAATCGCTGAAAATGTTGCAGGAAATGGCTCACAACATCTGGTGGGCCTGGAACTTCGAGGCAACTGAAATGTTTAAGGAACTTGATCCGGAACTGTGGAAGGCCGTTGGCCAGAATCCGGTGGCTCTGTTGGAACGCCTGAGCTATGAGAAATTGGAAGCTCTCGCGGTCGATAAGAACGTATTGGCAAAAATTGATGATATATATTCCAAGTTCAAGGCATACATGGCTGAAAAGCCCAATGCCAACCGTCCTTCGGTAGCCTATTTCTGCATGGAGTACGGTCTGACTCACGTGTTGAAGATTTATTCCGGTGGTCTGGGTATCTTGGCCGGTGACTACCTGAAGGAGGCTTCCGACAGCAACGTGGACATGTGCGCCATCGGTTTCCTGTACCGCTTTGGCTACTTCTCTCAGAGCCTGTCCATGGACGGCCAGCAGATCGCCAACTACGAGGCTCAGAACTTCGGCAGCCTGCCCTTGGAACGCGTGATGGACGCTGAAGGCAACCCGTTGGTGGTGGATGTGCCTTACCTGAACTATTACGTGCACGCTTTCGTATGGAGAGTGAACGTAGGTCGTGTGCCCCTGTACCTGCTCGACACTGACAACGAGCTGAACAGCGAATTCGACCGCTCCATCACTCACCAGCTCTACGGCGGTGACTGGGAAAACCGTCTGAAGCAGGAAATCCTGCTCGGTATCGGTGGTGTGCTACTGCTCAAGAAGCTGGGCATCAAGAAGGATGTTTACCACTGCAACGAGGGACACGCCGCCCTCTGCAACGTACAGCGTCTGTGCGATTACGTGGAAGGTGGCATGACCTTCACGCAGGCACTCGAAGTGGTTCGCGCTTCTTCTTTGTACACGGTACATACTCCGGTGCCTGCCGGTCACGACTACTTCGACGAAGGTCTCTTCGGCAAGTACATGGGTGGCTATCCGCAGCGCATGGGCATCGAATGGGCCGACCTGATGAATCTGGGCCGCATCAACCCGGGCGACAGCAACGAGCGTTTCTGCATGTCCACGTTCGCTTGCAACACCTGTCAGGAAGTCAACGGTGTGAGCTGGCTGCACGGCAAGGTTTCGCAGGAAATGTTCGCCGGCATCTGGAAGGGTTACTTCCCCGAAGAGAACCACGTAGGTTACGTCACCAACGGTGTTCACTTCCCCACTTGGTGTGCTTCTGAATGGAAGGCACTTTACGGCAAGTACTTCGACAAGAACTTCATGAAGGACCAGTCGAACCCGAAAATCTGGGAAGCTATCTACAATGTACCCGATGAGGAAATCTGGAAGACCCGCGTGGCCTTGAAGAACAAGCTCATCAAGTACATCCGCGAAGAGTTCCGCAACACTTGGCTGAAGAACCAGGGAGACCCCTCGCGTGTCGTTACGCTGATGGACAAGATCAACCCGAACGCCCTGCTCATCGGTTTCGCCCGTCGTTTCGCTACCTACAAGCGTGCACACCTGCTGTTCACTGACCTCGACCGTCTGGCCAAGATTGTGAACAACCCCGACTATCCCGTACAGTTCCTGTTCGCCGGTAAGGCACACCCGCACGATGGTGCCGGTCAGGGTCTTATCAAGAAGATTGTAGAAATCTCCAAGCGTCCCGAGTTCCTCGGCAAGATCATCTTCTTGGAGAACTACGACATGAAGCTGGCCCGCCGCCTCGTTTCTGGCGTGGACATCTGGATGAACACACCGACCCGTCCGTTGGAGGCATCCGGTACTTCCGGTGAGAAGGCGCTGATGAACGGTGTCGTGAACTTCTCCGTACTCGATGGCTGGTGGCTGGAAGGCTATCGCGAAGGTGCCGGTTGGGCATTGACCGAAAAGCGTACGTACCAGAACCAGGGTTATCAGGATCAGCTCGATGCAGCTACCATCTACAGCATCCTCGAAACCGAAATCCTGCCCCTGTACTACGCCCGCAACAAGAAGGGTTATTCAGAAGGCTGGATCAAGACTATCAAGAACTCTATCGCTCAGGTGGCTCCTCACTACACCATGAAGCGTCAGCTGGACGACTATTACAGCAAGTTCTATACCTGCGAGGCTGACCGCTTCAAGGTATTGGCTGCTAACGATAACGCGAAGGCCAAGGAAATCGCTGCCTGGAAGGAAGAAGTGGCTGCCAAGTGGGACAGCATCGAAGTCGTTTCCATGGACAAGAGCGAAGAACTCCGTCAGGGCAACGTAGAGAGCGGTAAGGATTACACCATCACCTGCGTAGTGGACGAGAAGGGCCTGAAGGATGCAGTCGGTATCGAGATGGTCGTTACCTACACCAACGCGGAAGGCAAGGAATACATCTATTCGGTGACTCCGATGCAGATGGTGAAGAACGAGGGCAACCTCTACACCTTCCAGATGAAGCACAGCCTGTCGAACGCCGGCAGCTTCAAGGTGGCTTACCGTATGTTCCCGAAGAACGAGGCACTGGCTCACCGTCAGGACTTCTGCTACGTTCGTTGGTTCAATATGTAAGCTAATTCCTGAAAACAAGCGTTGATCGCTTACTCTATATGGGCACTGGCAGGTACGGAAACGTATCGGTCGGTGCCCTTTTCGCTTTTTGATGACCCTATAACCATTTGGAATCTGAATATGATAGACGAAGTTTATGCTGCCGCTCCCTCACGTTACGAGAGCGGCATGGAGTACCGCCGTGCGGGCAAGAGCGGTATCCTGTTGCCCGCCGTCTCCTTGGGCCTTTGGCACAATTTCGGGGATGTGGACACCCTCTCGCTCAGCCGCAAGAAACTGCACTACGCTTTCGACCATGGCATCACCCACATTGACCTGGCCAACAATTACGGTCCTTCCTACGGCTCGGCCGAAGAGACCTTCGGTCAGGTGATGCGGAAGTCGCTGGCCCCGTACCGTGACGAACTGTTCATCTCTACCAAGGCGGGACACGACATGTGGCCCGGTCCGTATGGGACCTGGTGCTCCCGCAAGTCGCTCATGGCCAGTCTGGACCAGAGTCTGAAACGGATGTGCTTAGACTATGTGGACATCTTCTACTGCCATCGCCATGACCCGCAGACTCCGCTCGACGAGACCCTGCAGGCCTTGGTCGATATTGTCCGCAGTGGAAAAGCATTGTACGTCGGTATCTCCAAGTTCCCACCCGAAGCGGCGGCCTACGCGTACCAGTACCTGCGGGCGCACGATACCCCGTGCCTGCTGTACCAAGGACGATACAACCTCTTCAACCGCGAGCCCGAAGAACAAGGCATCCTGCGGCAGGCGGCCGAGCAGGGAAGCGGCTTCATCGCCTTCTCCCCCTTGGCGCAAGGACTGCTTACCGACCGTTATCTGAACGGTATTCCCGACGATTCGCGCATCGCGCGCGGCGGCTTCCTGAAGAAGGAGTCGCTGACCGAAGCGGCCTTGCAGAAAATCCGTCGGCTGAACGCCTTGGCGCAACGCCGTGGCCAGACACTGGCCGAGATGGCGTTGGCGTGGCTGCTGAAGGACGCTGCCGTGACATCTGTCATTGTGGGCGCCAGTTCCGTGGAGCAGCTGGCGGACAACCTGAAGGCGTTGCGAAGCACGGCATTCGATGCCGAGGAGCTGCAAGAGATAGACACCATCTGCAAGGGCTGACCCCTGTTCCTTCCCCTTCCGGGCCGTCCGGAGTGGTCCGGAAGGGGAAGAAGAAGTTCCGCTTCGTTACAGGCTGCCCAGCAGCTGGAGCATCTCCTCGCGGCTCAGGCTCGCGCTGATGTCGCCACCTTCCAGCAGGGCATCGGCCATGTTCCGTTTGGTGGCGTGGAGACCGATGATTTTCTCCTCGATGGTGCCGGCTGCGATGAGGCGGTAAACGGTGACCGGCTTGTGCTGTCCGATGCGGTAGGCACGGTCGCTCGCCTGCTCCTCAATGGCCGGGTTCCACCACGGGTCAAGGTGTACCACATAATCGGCTGCCGTGAGGTTCAGCCCCAGTCCTCCCGCCTTCAGGCTGATGAGGAAGAGCGGCATGTCGCCCTGTTGGAACTGTTCGACCAGCCGGATGCGTTCCTTGGCCGGCGTGGCGCCGTCGAGGTAGAGATAGCGGATGTTCTCCTGGTCGAGCCGTTCGCGCACGAGGGCGAGGTGCGCGGTGAACTGGCTGAAGACAAGGGCACGGTGATGGTTGGCGTGCAGCTCGTCCACGAGCTGGAGGAAGCAGTCCATCTTTGAGGAAGGAATGTCGAGCTGGTCTTCCACCAACCGGACGTTGCAGGCCGCCTGCCGGAGCCGGGTGATTTCCGCCAGTGCCTGTACGGCAGAGGAGCTGCCTTCCTCCATTTCCGCCAACGCCTTCTGGCGGATGTTGTCGTAGAACGCCCATTCGTCGGGACTGAGGTCCACCTTCAGGGTAATCTCGGTCTTCTCCGGCAGCTCGTTGAGCACCTCGCTCTTGGTGCGTCGCAGCAGGAACGGCGTGATGACCCGCTTGAGCAGCCGCTGGCGCTCCTTGTCCTGGTCGCGCTCAATGGGCAGGAGGAAGCGAGCGGTGAAGTCCTGGAAAGAGCCCAGCAGGCCGGGATTGGCGAACTGCATGAGATTCCACAGCTCGCTCACATGGTTCTGCAAGGGCGTGCCGGTCAGCAGCAGGCGGAAGTCCGCCTTCAGTTTCATGGCCGACTGAGACATCTTGGTCTCCCGGTTCTTGATGGTGTGCGCCTCGTCGAGCACGATGGTGACCCATGTGCGTGAGACGAGCAGCTCCTCCTCGTTGGAGAGCAGGCCGTAGGTCGTGATGACGATGTCGAAGGCCTGGGCCTCGCGGACCAGTGTCTCGCGGTTCTCGCCGGCGGCGTTGAGCGGACGGACACGGAGCGAGGGGGCGAAACGCTCGATTTCGTCGCGCCAGTTGAGCAGCACCGAGGTGGGCACGACTACGAGCTGCGGGCCTTCGGCGGCGCGGCTGAGCAGCAGGGTGATGGCCTGCAGCGTCTTGCCCAGTCCCATATCATCGGCCAGCAGCGCTCCCGCTCCCCACAAGGCCAAGCGGGACATCCACTGAAAGCCCTCTTTCTGGTACGTGCGCAGGTCAGCGTTGATGGTCTTCGGCACCTTTATCTCAGCGTTGTTGGAACGGCTGATGCGCTCCAGCAGCCGGGTGTAGGCCTTGTCGGCATCGATGGAGACACCGTCCTGGGCGAGGCTGTCGAGCAGCGGGACGTTGAACTGTGACAGGCGCATCTTGCCCCGTTGGACCGACGCGACACGTCCCAGCAGGTCGATGTGGCGGCGCAGCTCATCGGTCAGCCGCACGAACTCATTGTCCGAGAGCTGGACGAAGCGGCCTTTCGATTGAGCCGCCTTCTCCACCAAGTCGGCTATCTTCATCTTCCGGTCCTCGCTGATGGCGATGTCGCCCGACAGCTCGAACCAGTTGGCCACACTGTTGACCTTCACGTTGAAGTCCTGGGGCGTGAGCTGTGCCCTGGCCACCTTCATCTTCTCCCCTTCAGGCCATTCCACCTTGGCGCAGCCTTTCAGCTCCGGCAATTGTTCGAGCAGGGTGAGGCACTCGTCGGGGTACAGTGCCCAGGTGTTCTCGTCGTACGGGCTTTCCTCGTAGTCCACCATCAGCTGCCGTACTTGCGTCAGGTTCTCCTGCTCCTTCTTCAGGTTGCGTCGGGTCTGCACCTGCTTCCCATCGAGGGTGGTGGTGATGGTCTGCATC